>ONRL01000197.1 GCA_900320225.1 uncultured Lentisphaerota bacterium | reverse complement strand
ATGTGCCGGCAGAAGTTGTGAACAACCCGTCTCCCTAGGATGACCGACCATGAAAAAAGATGAATTTTCGGCTTGCTTAAGACATAGCTTGTCTACCGCCGCACCCCATGGTAGGGCCGCCGTTCCATCGCCGGCCGCGCAGCAGCGCGGCCCTCCCGTGCGGTCGCAGTAAAGTGCGGCCCTCTCGCATGGGGAGCCGCCATCTTGGCGGCGCGGTCCTCCCAGATGCCCGGTCAGCGGAAGATGATCTGGAAGCCGACGCCCTTGACCTGGATGGCGCCCGCGCCGGAGACGTGCCCGGGCAGGTTCGCCGCCGTGTAGTGGCCGGAGAGCCGCCTGCCGCCGATCCAGCCCTCGGCGAACTTCTGCGTCATACCGGCGGGAATTTCGATCTTGCCGCTGTCCGCGAAGCGGATCACCGCGTGCTGCGGGTTGAACGTGTTCGCGGAGGTCAGCTTCAGCGTGCCGGTGCCCTTCACGTTCACGTTCGTGCCGTTGAGCCAACTTGCGCCGTCGGTGAACGCCAACGTGCCGTCGGAGACGGTGATGTCGCCGTACGACGCGAACGCGCGGCTCCTCAGCCGCTGCCAGCCGGAACCGGACATCTCGATGGAGACGCGTCCCGAGAGGACGGACGTCAGGTTGGTGCTTGCGGTCGCGGCCTCGTTCAGGACGCCCTGCATGATCTCGAGGCAGCCGTCGCCCTCGATGGTCCCGGCGTTGTTCGCCGAGTAGACGAGCCGCCAGCGCTGGTGCGTGCCGTTCAGGCGCAACGCGCTGTTGCCGGCGTTCATGTGCAAGAGCGTGTCGTCGAAGGCGTCGTCCACGTGGAACTCGGCGACAAGCCCGGAACTGAGCCTGTACACCATCGCGGCCCTGTTCCCCGTGGTCTTGAACACGTGCTTCGCGTTGGAGCCGCTGACCTCGCGGTCCTTCCGAACCTGCACCATCGGCCCCTCGAACACGTAGGTGGCGTTGTGCGCCGAAAAGCCCGCGCCGATGGTCATCGTATCCCTGTAGCCTTTCTCGAACACGACGGTCGCCGACACGCCCTCTCCGCTCAACGCCGTGGACGGCGTTTGCGTCACGACTTCCTTGAACACGTTCGTGGTGTTCGCTGCGGCGATGAAAAAGGTCGTAACGCCCGTCGCGCCGGCCATCTGCCCGCGTCCCTCCAGCGACACCGGCTTCCAGCACGTCACGCCCTCGAAGCGCGTCACGCCTGTCTCGCACCAGCCGTCGTTGATGTTGCTGTTGTTGCGGTAGTCCCCGTAGCGGATCGTCAGCGGCTCGACGTCGCCCGGGTTGCCTACCTGCCCCTTGAGGACGAGCTTGCCGCCTCCGGTGGTGTGCGTGATCGGACCCGACACGCGCGGATTCACCAGCTTGAGGACGCCGTTCGTCGAATAGTCCCACGCGAGGCCGCTCAGCTTCGTCCCCTTCAGCTCGATGCCGCACGTCGGGTCACCGTCGATCCCGCCCGAGAACACGACCTCCGCGCCGTCCGCCGGCATCGTGATCGTCTGGCTGTCGCGGAGGAGGACGGGCGCGGCGACCTCGTAGCGCGGCATCGCGCCCAGTCCGGGATCGTCCACGCTCACGTTGCCGTACAGCTGGAGCGTGTCGTTGCCCGAAAGCGTGAACGCGGACACGCCGCCGAAGCCGAGCCCCAGGACGTTGCAGGTCGCCCCCGTGTCCAGGACGGCCGAAGCCGTCGCGGCCGTCGGCGAGGCGAAGATCGGCCGGCAGGTGGCCGTGGAGAAGTCCGGCGCGACGTCCCAGTTGCCCGCGACCGACGCGCTGGTCGAGGCCGCCCCGGTCCACGTCACGTCCGTCGGCGCGACGGACGGGCTCAACAGCACCTTCACGGAACCATACGGCAGCCAGGCGTTGTCCGCCGCCGCATAGACGCCGGGCGCGAGATACGCGCCGTCGACCGAGAGAGTCTTCACCGTGAGCGTGCGCCCGTCCGAACCCAGGTCGATCACGGCGTCCGTCCCGAGAACCGGCTCGAAGCCACCCTGGTCGATGGCCGCGTCCGTCCCGGCGAACGTGAGGCAGCCGCGCACGTCGACCTTCCCGTAGATCGGCACCCCCGACGCCACGACGATGTTCGTGAACGCGCTCGGCGCCCCCGAGAAGAACACGCGGCCTCCGTTGACGGCCAGCGACTCGGCGGACGACTCGCGCACCGAGAGCGTCCCGGCGCCTTCCTTCTCAACGGCCACGTTCGCGGTGCAGCGCGCGTTGAGCGTGGCGTTCACGTCCTGCGCGCCCAGCACGAGCGTGCCCGTGGCGGACGCGGTGTTCGTGACGATGCCGATGTTGGAGCCCGTCCCCGTACTGGTGACGCTGTTCAGGTGCTGGCGCCGGCCGTACAGGTCCAGGCAGCAGTGGTGCTGGTTCTGGTTCGCGTTCCCCTCCGCGTAGCCCGCGTACCCGTTGTACTCCACCACCATGCCGCCGACGCCCGGCCCGTACGGCAGGACGTCGTCCGACTCCGTGCGCAGCCACATGTTGCCGGTCAGATGGATGTCGCCCGTGATCTCCCAGACGATGTTGTCCGAACGCATCAGCCTCCACGGACGGAAGTTCCAGCCGCCGAGCCACTGCGGAACGGCCCCCTCGTTGTGCAGCCGCACGTCGGTGCCGCGCATCCGCACCGTTCCGCCCAGCTGTCCGCTCATCTTGGCTTCGGCGAACTGCTTGCGCAGGCTGATCGGGTTGCCGTTGACGCCCTGGCAGATGATCTCGTGACCCGTTTCGGGGCTCAGCGACGTGCCATGGTCGCAGACGTTGTTGCGGAAGAGCACGCCGCCGTTGAAGAGGATGCGCGCCGGGTAGGGGCTTTTGTTGTAGATGCAGGCGATGTCGGCATACGCGCCGGACTTGATCTCCAGAAAGTCGATCATGCCGGGCGCGTTCGTGGCGACGGAGCTTTCCACGAACAGCCACTCCGCCCAGAACGTGCCGAACACGTTGACTCCGAAACCGGTGTCCTTTGTATAGTCCTCCACCACGAGCTTGGCGCGTCCGGTGGAGCCCGGCTCGCCCCCGGCGGTTCCGAGGCGCACGCGCACGCGGGACGGTGCGGCCGCCCGGTCGCCGGGCGGGTCGATGCCGAGCGCCGTCCATTTCGCCGGCCCGTCCGAGTTCCTGTACGTGGTCGCGAACAGCGAGTACCCCTTCACCGTGACCGTCACGTCGTTCGCGTTCGTCGCGATGTAGAACTGCGGGTTGGTGTCGACGGAGGGCGTTCCGACGCCCGTCTGGTTCGCACCCATGAAGCGCACGTACGACCGCCCCTGCAGCGTGAAGTCGGCGAGGATCGACCCCACGTTCACGGGCGCGGTGTAGACGTTCGTCACGCCCGACCAGACGGTCGGCGACGTGATGACCATCGACTCGTTCGTGACGACGCCGTACCCGGCCGCCGCCAAGGCCGCGCAGACCATGCCAATCACGCGTTTCTTCATGCTGGATTCTCCTTTTCGGTCACATACATTGTCTTGTACGGCGCATATTATACCAAAATAAATCAACACGTAGGGCGAAAAAAGGTTTTCGGCCGCCGCCGGGACGGCGGCTCGCCGTATGGGGAGCCGCCATCTTGGCGGGGCGCGGCTCGGCGGGACGCCTCGCCCTACCTACCGCACAATCACCATCGTGCCGTTCGGCTGGGCGCGCAGGAACGCCGAGACGGGCAGCACGCCCTCGCTCACGCGCAGCTCGTCGAAGTTGCCGCGGAGGTGCGCGGGATTGCTCCCCGTGCCGCCGATGGAGAGCGTGTTGACTGTGTCGAGATAGTTGAGCGGGGACTCCAGCGTCCGGGTGCAGAGCGGCACGTAGTCGCGGTAGAGAGTGATGACGGTCTGCGTGCCGGACGTGCTGTCGAACGTGAGCGCCCAATGGTGCCATTTGCCGTCCGCAATGCTCGCCGAAAAATTATGTGCGGGGAAATAGAACGGGTCGCCCTCGCCCTTCTGCGCGCAGATGGTCAGCTGGTCGGCCGTCCCGGCGGCAAACGTGAAGAGCGCCCACGCGGGCGTGCCGTCGGGCGAAGTGCCCCTCGTCAGGCGGATCAGGTTCGCAACGGAGTCGAGATGCTCCAGCTTCGCGAAGAACTCCACCGTGAACGTCGGTTGCCGGAGAAGCGCGACGTCCGTCCAGCCGATCTTGCCGCCTTCGATGCGCAGGGACTTCCTGTTGTCGCGGACGTCCTGCATCGCCGCGCCGTCCATGGCGATCCGCCCGGGAACGGCATTGTCCAGCACGGGCACGCTGCCGCCCGTCCGCGCGGAGGCGACGCCCGCGCCGACGAGCCCCGTGTCCGGCGTCAGGTCCATGCCGTCCTCGAAGTCCGCGTGCGCAAGCGTCGGCCCCGCCACGCAGTCGTGCGTCGTGAGGAACTCCGCGGGCGACAGCGCCCTGCGCGTGATGCGCACCTCGTCCACGCAGCCGGGAAGCGTCTGGTAGCCCGCGCTTTCGCCGCTGATCCGGAGGTTCACGGCGTGGCCGCCCGTCCCCACGACGGCCCGGGTCACCTGCTTGTAGTCCACGTAGCCCGTCACGGTCTCGGCGGCGGCGTCATGCACGTAGGCGACGTGATGCCACTGGCCGTCGTCGATGCGCGACACGTTGTTGTCCTTCATGCCAAGGGAACCGTTGTAGCGGAAGAGCAACTGGTTGTTGGCGCCGTTCATCAGCACTTTCATGTAGCCGGAATGGAAGATGGCAAACGAATCGGCGAACTGGCTGTCCGCCGGCTTGGTCGTCTGCCGGTCCGTCTTCACGAACGCCTCGAACGTGAAGTTGGAGGCGGTGATGAGGTTGTTCGGATCCGTCAGCAGGAACGCGACGCCGTTGTGCGCGCCCACGCCCGTCACGGGCAGGTGGATCGCGCCGCCGTTCGCGAATCGGTCGGGCGCGTAGATGCCGTTGCGGATGCCGTCGCCGGGGACGTTGTTGGTGACGGTCGGCATCTCCGCCGGCACCGCGTTCTTCTCCATCGTGATGGTGCCGACGACGTTCGTCGCCGCATTGAGGGGCGCGGCCGTCTTGCTGAACCAATCCGCCGCGCCGTCGTCGAACGGGAGGTAGTACATCGTGTCGCCGTCGATCTCGCGCATCGGGATGTAGCGCAGGAACTTCACCGGCGGCAGCGCCTCGTCCGAGATGCGCACCTCGTCGAGCTCGCCGTTGTGGCGGCGCGTGGAGTGGTTGGCGTTGCCGCCGATCTGGAGCGGGCTGTTCGACGGATGGTAGAACCCGACGGCCTTGGCGTTCATGTCCGCCGAGGAGACGCGCACGTAGTCCACGTACGAGTAGACCTTCTTCGTCCCGAAGTTGAACGTCACGGCCAGGTGGTGCCAGCGCCCGTCGTCGATGCGCACGCTCTTCGCCCCGTTCCCCCACCCGTGCACGACGGTCGTTCCGTCGTCCAGGAGGAACGTGACGCGGTAGAAGAGATTGGACTCGAACACATGCAGTCCCCAGACGCCTTGGTTGCTCGAATGCGCCTTCAGGATGATCGGGCGCATGTAGCTCGCGGTGATGGGCACGTCGGTCGGGATGCGCACGAACGCCTCCAGCGTAAGGTTCGTGAGCGCGTTCATCGCCGCGTCCTCCGTGATGCGCAGCATGCCGCCGTTCCTGTCGCCGCTGCCCGTCGTGTGGAAGTGAAGCCCGCAGCGGTTCTCCACGCGCGTGCCGGTGACGGGATCGTACACGCAGTAGCCCGCCGGCGCGGAGTTCGTGTAGGTGGGCAGGTAGGCCGCCATCGGCGTCGTTCCGTTGTTGTCGTTGTACGTGTTGCCGTTGATCGTGCGCGGGTGGCTGTTCGTCACGTACACGCCCGCCGCCGTGCTCGTGAGCGGCGCCTGTTCCTCGAACCGGTACCACATCACGGTCTTCGCCTGCGCGGCGCCGGCCGCGAGGGCCGCCGCCACAAGTCCGATTATGGCTCTTCTCATCTTTTCCGCGCTCCTTCTTGCAATTCCAAGTGGCGTTATCTTATCACACTTATGCCTTGCCCCGCAAGATGAAGTTTTCGGCCGCCGGGGCGTGGCCCTCCCATGCCGGGGTGGGGCGAGGCGTCCCGCCGAGCCGCGGACGGCGATGGAACGCCGTCCCTACCGCCGCACCCCATGGTAAGGCCGCCGTTCCATCGGCGGCCGCGCAGGAGCGCGACCCTCCCATATGGAGAGCCGCCATCTTGGCGGCGGCTACCGGAATATGACCTGGGTGCCCTTGGGCAGGGCGCGGATGAAGCCCGTGCCGGTGATCCACGCCACCTCGTGCTCCGCGCCGCTGCCGGCCGCGCCGAACGTGCCGAACGACTTCTCGCCGCCAACGCGGATCTCCGCGCAGTCGATGCGCCCGGAGTAGTCCAGATTGAGCGCCGCGCCGCTCGCGGCCACGTTGAGCACGACCTTCGGCTGCTCGCCCGGCGCGCGGTCGGCGTCGCCGAAGGCGTTCGCGTTCTTCACCGCGAACGTGCCGCCCGAGACGACCACGTTCGTGCAGTTCGGCCACGAGCCGGACAGCGTGAGGATGCCCGCCGTCACCTTCAGCGTACCCGTGGACGAGCTGGTCGCGCCGAGGTTGTGCGGGTACGCGCCGTTCTTCGTCAGGCTCACATATCCCGTGAACACGGACTGGTTGACGCGGTTCGTGTCGTTGTAGGGACTTCCCTGGTTGTACGATTCGTTGTTGCCGTTGCAGGCCAGCGTGAGCGTGGCAGGGCGCGCGCTCGTCACCGTCGATCCCGCCAGACCGTGAAAAAGCTTCAAGGACTGGTTGTGGCCGTCCAGGTCGAACGTGGCGCCGTTGCCGAAGGCGACGCTGTTGCCCGTGTTGATCGCGTTCGCCACGCGCGTCACGACGGTGGCGGCCGGGAATATCGCCCAGTAGCGATTCCCGCCGGTGAGGTTGTTGTCGGCCACGCGAAGGTCCAGCGTCATGGTGGACCCTTCTATCGACGTCGTCCGCTGCCCGATGTACATCGCCGTGTCCGTGATGATCGCCGTACCGTTACCGGTGAACCGCAAATAGCCTTCCATGCCGTTGCTGAGCACCTGCAGACCACGCCTGAAGGTTGCCGTGGAGCCCGCCCCCAGGTCCAGACCGCCCTGGCTGAAATACGTCAGCTTTCCGTCGAAGACGACATTCGCCCCGTCCAGCACCTTGATGCCATTCGCCATGCTGTCCGCCTTCGCCCACGTGCCGTTGAGCGGCGAGGAGATCGTGATGTCGCCGGAGAAACTGAGCTTGGCGATGTCGTCGTGGAAGTTCACCGTGCGTGCGGACGTGCCGAGCCCGTCGGTCGCCGTCACCTTAACCGTGCCGGAATTAAGCGTGAGCGCGCCTGAATGCG
>ONRL01000194.1 GCA_900320225.1 uncultured Lentisphaerota bacterium | reverse complement strand
TCGTAGGGGACGCCGTGCCACCAGTACCAGTCGAGCGCCACCTTGAGGCCCGTGTCCTCCATGAACTTCAGCGCCGGCGGCACCGTCACCTCGCTCCGCCCGCGGTTCCACATCCACATCGAGACGTCCCTCAGCTTCGCGAAGTCGCGCGCGGCGGCCTTCTTGTACCAGTCCTGGGCGTGTACCCAGTCGCGATGGATCGCCGCCGCCTCGAACCAGCCGCCGCGGAACTCGGCGGTGACGGACGGATACGGCACGCGGTAGGCGCGGCGCGCCTCCTCCGTGAGCGGGAGAACGCAGACGCTCTTGAGCACGCACGTGTCCGGCTTCGCGCCCTTCGTGATCTCGAAGCGCGTGGAGTAGAGGCGGGCGTCGCCGCGCTGGTCGAGGTAGAACGACCGACCGTCCTCGCCGAGCGCAGCGATCAGATGCGGCGCGCCGAAGCCCGGCCCCTGGTGCGCCACGACCTGCCCGGCCTTGGCTTTCGCCCACTCCGGCGTCACCACCATGCCGCAGATGCGCGGAATGAAGACCTTCGTGCGGTCCGTCCGCGGCACGGCCCACTGCGGAAACGCCAGTTCCTCCACGAACCAGTCCGTCTCGTTCCCCTCGTAGCCGACGTTCCACTCCGTTCCGACGGCGATCTGTCTGCGCGTCGCCGTGACCGTGAATGCGTCGCCCAGAAGCGGATGCCCGCGCCAGACGAGACGCTCCCCTTCTTCGCGGAAGCTTTTCATCTCATCGGACGTGATTGTCCTCTGGGGCTGGTCCGTGGACTTCGCCACCTTCATCGAAAACGAAATGACGCCGCACGGCGCCGCCGCGCACGTAAGCGCCGCCAGGACGCCCACCACCATCAAACTCACTGCCTTCATCATTTTCTCCGTTCGTCAGACAAGGAATGGCACCAATTAAAACTAGAGTTTCTTCCAGACGTTGCCCTGCTCGGACGAGTCGCACACGGCGTTGATGAACTTCATGCCGCGCACGCCGTCGAGCACGCCCGGGAAGTCGAGCTCCAGCGCCGTCGGCTTCCGCTTCGCCGCCTTCGCGCGGATCGTGTCGCAGAAGTTGCGGTAGTTGTTCGCAAACGCCTCCAGAAACGCCTCCGGGTGTCCGCTCGGCGTGCGCGTGCAGCGCACGGCGGAGGCGGACTTCGTCCCCACGTAGGCGTTGCCGCGCTTCCACACCTGCTCCGGCGCCTCCTGGTCGAACACGCGCAGGTAGTTCGGGTTCTCCTGGTACCACGCGAGCGCCTTCTTCTCGCCGTACACCCAGATGTGGAGGTCGTTCTCCTCGCCCGGCGCGATCTGGGAGGCGGTCAGGACGCCCTTCGCGCCCTTCTCCATGTGGAAGAGGACGTTGCCGTCGTCGTCGAGCTTGCGTCCGCGCACGAAGATCGTGAGGTCCGCGAGCACCTCCGTGATCTTGAGTCCCGTGACGAACTCGGCGAGGTTCGCCGCGTGCGTGCCGATGTCGCCCATGCAGCCCGCGCGGCCGGAGCGCTTCGGGTCCGTGCGCCACGCGGCCTGCATGTTCTCCCGGCCCGTGAGCTTGAAGAGCCAGCCCTGCGGGTACTGCACCACCACCTTGCGGATCTTCCCGAGGTCGCCCGCCTTCACCATGTCGCGCGCGAGCTTCACCATCGGGTAGCCCGTGTACGTGTGCATGAGGCCGAACGTGAGCTTCGTCCGCTTCACGAGCGCCTCCAGCTCCTCCGCCTCGGCGACGGTGAGCGTCATCGGCTTCTCGCACATCACGTTGAACCCGGCCTCGAGGAACGCCTTCGCAATGGGGAAATGCGTGTGGTTGGGCGTGCAGACCGAGACGAAGTCGATGCGCTCCTCCTTCGGGAGCGTGAGCTCGCCCGCGATCATCTCCTGGTACGTGCGGTAGACGCGCTTCGGATCAAGCCCGAGGTTGCGTCCCTGTTCGAGGGACTTCTCGGGGTTCACGTCGAACGCGCCGGCCACGATGTCCGCGCCGCCGTCCATCCGCGCCGCCTTGCGGTGCACCTCGCCGATGAACGCGCCAATGCCTCCGCCAACCATGCCCATTTTCAGCTTTTTCATTTCATTCTCCAATTTTTGACTTTCTTCTACCAACTACCAACTAGCAACTACCAACTAGCAACTAACAACTAGCAACTACAAACTCACTTCCCGAACGCCCCGTCGAACGCGATCGCCGACGGCTTGAAGTCGAGCTTGCGCACGAACGCCAGCGCCTCTTTCGCGCCGTGCAGACGGTCCATGCGCGAATCTTCCCACTCCACCGAGAGCGGACCGCGGTAGCCGACGTCGTTGAGCGCCACGATGATCTCCTCGAAGTTCACGTCGCCGCGCCCGAGGGAACGGAAGTCCCAGTACCGGCGCGCGTCGCCGAAGTCCACGTGCCCGCCGAACACGCCCACCGTGCCGTCGCCGTGACCCCACCACGCGTCCTTCATGTGCACGTGGAAGATGCGGTCGCCGAACAGACGTATGAACTTCACGTAGTCCACGCCCTGGTAGCCGAGGTGCGAGGGGTCGTAGTTGAACCCGAACGCGGGGTGTCCGCCGATCTCCTCCAGCGCACGCTGGGCGGACGCGATGTCGAACGCGATCTCCGTGGGATGGACCTCCAGCGCGAACTTGACGCCGTTGTCGGCGAACACGTCGAGGATCGGCTTCCACGCCTTCGCGAACGTGCGGTATCCTTCCGCGATCATCTCCTTCGTCACCGGCGGGAACGAGTAGAGGTACTGCCAGATGGGCGAGCCGGTGAAGCCGTTCACCACCTGGATCCCCATGTTGCGCGCGGCCTTCGCGGCGAGCTTCATCGTCTTCACCGCCCACGCGCGCATCGCCTTCGGATCCTTGCGCAGCGCCTTCGGCGCGAAGCCGGCGTGCCGCGCGTCGTAGACGTCGCACACGAGCTGTCCCTGCAGGTGGGCGGAGATCGCCCAGCAGCCGAGCCCGTGCGCCGCAAGGCGGCCCTTGAGGTCGTCGCACCAGCCCTTCGACTTCGCGGCGGCCTCCACGTCGAAGTGGTCGCCGATGAGGCCGAGCTCCAGTCCGTCGTAGCCCAGTCCCGCCATCGTCTCGCACACCTTCGCGAGCGGCAGGTCGCCCCACTGGAGCGAGCAGATCGTCACTTTTCTTGCCATGTCAGGATCTCCTTTAAGGTCTCAAAAGGTTTACCGCACGATGATGGTCGTCGCGCCGAACTTGATCTCGGCGGAGACCGCGGTCCGCGCCGCACCGTCCACCGTCACCGTCTCCTGCTTCGCCTTCACGAGCCAGCTACGCGGCAGCCCCGTCGTAATCGGCAGCGCCGCCAGCTCCGCGTCTGTCAGCGTCGCGCCGGGCGCGAGCAGCATGAGCGGAACGGTGAAGGAATTCTCGCTGACCGCGCGCGACGCGATGCCCGCGTGCGTGAGCGCGCTCCCCTCCTCGAAGGAGATCGCGCCCTTCAGCACGATGCCGTGCGGCAGCGCCGCCGGATCGTCTGGCGCGCAGAGCGTGCCGCCCGCCATCACCGTCACCGCGCCGGGCAGCGCGCCCGCGGACGCCGCCACGAGCGTGCCGCGCCGCACCACGGTGCCGCCAGTGTAGGCGTTCGCGCCGGCGAGCATGACCGTGCCGTCTGCATAGACGCTCAGCGCGCCCGGGCCCGCAATCGGACAGTCCACGCGCAGCGTCGTGTTGGATCCGTAGGCGTTGAACCACGCGCCGCCCGGGTACGGGCGATCCGACGCGAGGTTGTTGGTGGAGTAGCTTGCGCCCGACCCGGCGTCGTCTTCCAACGTGCCGCACGTGCCGCCTGTGTTGTGGAGCCAGATGCCGCGATTCGGGTCGTCGAGCGTCACGTTGTTCGTCACCATCAGCCCCGCGCCGTTGAACTGCAGCTGCCGTTCCGCAAAGGCCGGCGGATTCGCGCCGAGCGACTCCTCGCTCGCGATGCGGCAGTAGAAGTTCGTCTGGCCGCGCGCGTAGACGACGCCGTGGAAGTTCGTGTTGGCCGCGTGGAGCGCAATCGTGTACATCTTCGACTTGTACGCCGGGTTGCCGTAGCCGTACATCTGGAGCTGGCCGCAGCCGGACAGCTCGGAGTAGAGGTCGAGCGTCCGCTTCTGCGAGGCCGAGTTGAGCCCGAGCGCGTAGTCCCCCACCGGCGCGAGGTGGAGGTCGCCGTCGATCGTCACGTTGTGCGGCGTGGACACCCACCACTCGGACTTGTTTATGCACCATGCGTTCGTCAGGTAGCTGCACTGCGTGTTGTTGGCGCTCTTGAGGGTGATGCCCAGGCCGTCGAACACCAGTTTGCTGCCGGGGAACGTGTACACGCTGCCCCTGTCCGGCGTACGGAACACACCCCAGTTGACGACATAGGTGTTTCCCGCCGTCGCCACCACGGCCTCCTCGCTCGCATCGCCCCTGTTGTGCTTCCACGCTTTCGTCGTGAAAGCGGAGGTGTCGATCACGTCGCTCACCGCATGGTAGTAGACGTTCGCCGAGGGCGTGCGCGTGAACAGCAGCGTCTCCGTGCCGTCGCCGTTGTCGCGCACGGCGAGGTCGACCGTGTCGGGATGGCTGGAATAGAGCCAGCCATGGGCGAGCGCCTCGGAGAGCGCATGTCCCGGCGCCTTCACGATCTGGAACGTGACGCCATGCACGCGCGCGGGGACGGTGTAGCTGGTGTCGTAGATACTGACCGCCCCGGCATGCGCGAACTCCATCGAATCAGTCACGACGAGGCGCGGCACGTCTGGATCGGCGTCGCCGAGCGACACCCAGAGGTTGCCGGACCTGAAGACGAGACGCGCGATCGTCAGTTCGTTCGAGGAGACGCCGAAACCGGCCGTAACCGTCACGTCGGGAAGCGAGACGGGATTCGGTCCGTCGAACCACGTGACGCCGCGCTCGAGCGAGATCGCGCCCGTATAGTCCGCGAACGAACCGGTGAAGTGCACGACGCCCGAATCGCCCGTCTTGACGATCGGCCCCGCGCCGGAGACCGGTCCGCGAATCCAGGCCGTCGCGTAGCTGGACACCTGCAGCCGCATGCCGGGATAACTTGAACCAGAGGAAGCCTGGGTGTTCGGCAGGGTGATGCCGCGTGTCGCCGCCGTCTCGAGATTGTTGGTGATCATCCAAAGCGGTCCGTTGATCGTGATGGCGTCAGCAGTCGTCGTGGCGGGAACGGCGCCGAACGCGACGTCCGAGTTGACCGTGAAGTTTCCGCCGCCCGCCGCGCGGAACTTCCCCGTGAATCCGGAGTTGTCGCCCTCCAGCCGCACGTACTTGGTCTTGGAGGTCACGAGGTTCGTCATGGGCAGCATCAGCCAGATCTCCGTGCCGGGCCCCGAGATCGGCGCCTTCACGACGATGCCGCGCTCGTTCGGCTCGACGGTCTGGAGACGGAAATCCTTGCCGCTCTTCACCGTGATGTTTCCGGCAAGGTTGAAGTAGGTGTTGTCCGTGGCGTTCTGGATGTAGCCGCCGTCGGCGATCAGGTTGGGGACGGTGATCGTGGTGCCGCTCTTGCCCTTGAACCCGATGTAGGCACCCGTTCCGGAAAGTGTCAGGGAATCGCCGCCGAAGGTGTGGTCAGAGGCCGAATTGTTCGGCGTGCGGAGCATGGCCGTGGTGATGTAGTCGTTGCCCGCGCACGGCGGCTCGGTTGCCGCCACGGAGGTATTCGAGTTCAGCACCCATTTCCCGATCGCGTTGAACGACGTCGTCCCTGGCGAGTCCTGCCCGGTCATCTTGTACGTCTCGCCATGCGCCGCCGCGCACGCCGCCACGGCGGCTACGGCAAGCGCCCGCCTGCATCTACGACCTGTTCTGCCTGTTTCCTGCTGTTTCATCGACCCGTACCGCTTTCCTTGACTGGTGAATAGATGGTGCAAGTTTATCATGTTTCCGCACAATCCGCAAGCAATCAGGCGTTTCGTCAAGGATTCCAAATCCGGGGGATATGTGTTTCATCGCCTTCGCCGGACTTTTCAGTGAGGCGCCAATGGGCGTTTTCGGAGAAGCCGCCCCCTTCCC
>ONRL01000138.1 GCA_900320225.1 uncultured Lentisphaerota bacterium | reverse complement strand
GGCGTGAACTTCGGGTACTTCTCGTAGTGCTTGAGGTTCGGCTCCGCCATGCGCATCACCTTCGAGGCGGAGTTGTCCACCACGCCCACGATCTCGTAGTCGTCCTTGAGGAGGCGCATCGCGTCGAACTTGCCCTTCGCGTGGTTGTGCGTGACGCCCCACAGCACGGCGCGCACCTTGCGCTTGCCGATGGGCTTCCACTCCGGACCCGTCAGCGCGGGATTCACGCCTATGCATCCCGCCAGCGCCATCGCCGCCAGCAAACCTGCCATGATTCTCTTCATGTCTTTTTTCCTTTCTAAGTTCCAGTATGCCAAAAATCAGAGTTCGGCGGCCGCGTGGACAACCCGGTGCCCGTCGGCGGCGAACTTCTCGACGAGCGGACGCGCCGCCTTCCACATCTTGTCGCACGCCCGCCCGGGACGAGCAGCACGTCGGCATGGTCGAGCGCACCTTCGGCGATCTGCTCACCGGAGACATACGTCACGTCCACGTCCGGGCGCGCCGCGAGCGCCAGCACGTCCTCCACCGCCGCGCGCGCGTCGCCCGTCCGGTCGAACTCGCCCGCATAGCACGCGACGCGCAGCGGGCGGACCGCTTTCTTCGGGTACGTGAACGTGACGGGCCGTCCCACGAGCGGCTTGAAGCCCGCCCCCAGCACGTCGTGCGTGGAGGGATAGTATTCGGGATGCATCACGGTCACGAGCACCTTGCCCCTGCCGTAGCGTCCGTAGATCATGGCGGGCATGCCGTACATGGGCGTAACCGACTTGCCCTTCTGCATCACGTGGCTGTCGAACGTCGCGAGCACCTCGTACTCCGAGTCCGGCACCGGGTCGCCCTTCGCGGGCAAGGGGCCGTCGTGGTAGCGGAAGTAACGCGTCCCCGCCGGCACGCCCAGCAGCTCCTCCGCGCGCGCGTTCAGCTTCACCGCCCCCGAGAACCCGCCGCGCACCGGATTCTTCTCGCGCGTGTAGGGAATGAGGCGGAGGCGCTTCGGGTCGTTGAGCGCGAGCGCGATGCCCGCGCACACGCCGTAGTATTTCCCGCCCTCGCGGATGTACTTCCGAATCTTCTCGAACCCCTCTTCGCCCAGCTGGGTGTACCGGTCGTACCCGCTGCCGCCGGGCATCACCAGCACGTCGAAATCCTTGAGCTTCCCGGCCTGCACGTCCGCCGCGTTGATGAACGTGCACGCCACGTCGGGCGACGATTTCAGCAGCTCGGCCCAATGGATCACGCCGCCTCCCTTGCAGCCGACGTCAAGGTAAAGCGCCACCTTGATCTTGGGGATGTGCCACATGTCGGGCGGCGTGCCCGCCAAGGACGGTGTAGATCGGCAGGCGGTCTGCGTCACGGACAGCAACGCCGCCGCCAGCAAGAGGATCATCGTTTTTTTCATGTTCATTTGCATCTTTCCATTTTCCAAGTAACTTACCTAAGCGAAGTCCAGTCGAGCGCCCAGTAGAGCCTGTCCGTCTCGTACGGATCAATGGGGTCTTTCTCGTCGTCGAACGAGCCGGGCAGCACGCCGTAGCGTTTCAGCTCGCGGATGTAGGGCTTGGGGGGACGGAATCCCTTCATGTCGAAGCGCTTCACCTTCTCCAGAACGGCCTTGCCGTCCTGGATCATCGCGAGGAGGACCTTGTAGTCGGGATCGTCGGTACTCGCAAACACGGCCTTGCCGTCTTTGCCCATGCCGAAGCCGCCCGCCGACTTCGCGAGCGGTGCCTTGAGGAAGAGCGACTTCTCCGGATGCGTCAGGTTGAACAGCAGGTGCCGGTGCCACTTCCTGAGACGCGGGTCGTTCCAGTCCGGCGTCCAGAAGCTGATGCCGTTCTCGTCGGAGAGGCAGTGCGGCAGCCGCGTGGCGCCTGTGTGGCACGAGTCGCAGCGGCGGGCGATGACGGCGTTCGCGGCGACTGAGGCGGCGCGCGTACGGTCGTTGTTCACGACCTGCTTGTTCTGGTGGTAGCCGCCGATCGAGCCGCAGCCGAGGGCGCCGTACGTGCCGGGGTACGGCGCCGAACCGTCCAACCACATCATGATTACCTTGCGCTCGGCGGGCGTGACGGCGGCACCGTGGTGCCGGCCGGAAATCTTCTCCATGAGCGGGCTGCCGCCGCTGCCGCGCGCGTAGGGAGGCCAGTCGCTTTGGGACGAGTTGCGCCCGTCGAGCACCTGGTTGTGGGCGATGAGGTTGTAGTAGGCCATCGAGAACATCGGGCCGTGGTCGCCCGAGAGGTCCACGTTGGCGCAGCGCCTGTCGGGGTTGTGGCACCTCACGCAGGCGCGGTCGAGTACGGGCTGCACGTCGCGCGGGAAGTCGGCGACGTCGAAGGCGAGTCCGGACGGGTCGATCTCGGACGGTCCGCGCGCGAGCGCCTTCGAGACCGTGGCCGCGCGCCTCACCGTGTTCTCCGTCTTGTTCTCGTGGCATCCCACGCATCCCTGCTTCTCACCGGGCATCACCTGGGTGAAGCTCTGCATGCGCTTCACGGCGCGGCCCTCCGCGTCGAGCGCCACGAAGAAGAGCGACCTCAGCGCAGGCGCCTTGAAGTACGCGCTGCCGTCCCCCTCCACCGGCACCGTGCCGAGATAGCGGGTGAGCGTGAACGTGCCGCCGTAGGAGAGCGGATCCATGCCGCCCGTGTAGTTGATGGGCTTTGGCAGGCTTTCCATCACCATCAGCTTCTTGATCGTGCCGGGCTTCACGCCGTCCAGGCTGCGGCTGACCATCACGTTCTCGAGGTAGAACTCGCCGGTCTTGGACGAAAGGTCGGTGCGGTCGGCGAGGACGCGCTCGCGCGCGTGCGGCATGAGCGGACGCGGCTCGCTGATGCGCGACCCGCCGTCGCTCGTGCCTTCGAACGCGGTGAACTCCTGCGGGAGGCGGAACAACGTCTCCTTGTCCCCGCGCCCGTTCATGAGGAACACCTCCTCGCCGTCCGTCGCCATGAAGAGCTCGGGCGAGAACGCCCACGGGTCGAAGCACTTCTTCCGTGATATGCGGCGGATGTTGGACCGGTTGTCGGGCCCGGCCTTCGAGCTCAGCACGCTGAGGAATCCGCCGTGCTCAAACGAGCCATGGCCGGGGGAATCCGTCATGACGAGGTCCTCCGAGCCGGGAATGGGCTTCGCGTCGATGTACACGCCTCCCGGATACGTGTTGCCTTGGAGGATCTGGTGCTGCGTGCCGTCGGGGTTCATCGTCCAGAGGTGGTGGAACGTCACCTGGCGGCGGTCCACGTACTCCCAACGCATGTAGGCGATGCGTCCGTCGGGGAGCGGCCAGGGCGTGTTGTCGTGCTCGATGTTCGCGGAGAGCATGCGGATGCCGGAGCCGTCCGGCTTCATGCGGTAGACGGTGGCGACCTGGGTGAGCCAGCAGTTCACCCAGCGGCGCGCGCGGGCGGAGACGAAGACGATGTCGCCGTCCGGGAGCCAGGCAGGCTCGATGTCGTCGTATTCTCCGAAGGTGAGCTGCTTCAGTCCGGTGCCGTCGGCGTTGATGGTGAAGAGGTGGTAGCGCTGCTCGTTTCCGGGACGGTACGAGAACACGATCTGGCGCCCGTCGTAGTGCACGCACGGGTCACGCACCGCGCCCGCGACGTCCTCCAGGAGCGTGCGGAACGACTTCGTGCGGATGTTGTAGGCCACGAGGCGTCCCTGCCGGTTGAGGATCGTGTAGCTGGTGCCGTAACAATAGTAGCCGAAGTTCGCGTACCAGTGCTCGCGCCGGTGCGTGTGCGTGGCGAACACGATCTCGTCGAACGCGCCGTACGCGCCGGCGAAGAGCCTGTCGCGGAGCTCCCCGACGGGCGGCGCAGGAGGCCGTGCATCGGGCAGGACCGGACGGGCATCCGTGTCGTAGAGGTCGATGTAGTCGATGTTCACGGGAAGCTTCGGCGCGACGATGCGCAGGTCCGCGCCGGCGGGGATGTCGATCTTGGCGACTTCGACGTCCTTGAGCACGTGGAAGTCCCCCGTGTCGGGGAACACGACGTCGCCGAGGTGCCGGTCGCCGTCGAAGAACTGCACCGTCGCGTCGTTGCCGCCGTTGTTCGTGCCGAAGCACACGGCCACCCACTTCGCGGCGACGGGCGTCTTGCCGTAGCGCACGCCCCTGCCGCGCGAGAAGAAGGCGAGGATGCTGCCGCCCGACGTTCCGGCGATCTTGTCGTACGGGCCCGCCTTGCCGCCCTTCGCGTCCGGCAGCATCTCCCCTTTCTCCGCCTCGATCCGAAACGACGCCGCCGCACAGGCGACGGACAAAAAGGCTGAAAGGATGAACGACAGGATCTGTTTTATGGGCACAGCGTGCACCTTTGCCTTTTTCTTGCGCGTTCTCATCATGTTTCAATTGGCACTTCGTGCCATCCAGCGCACATACTATACCAAAATCTCCGCCGTTTGTCGCTAAAGAACATTTAACCGTGTAGAACATGTAGAACGTGTAGGAATTCTCCTCTTCCACTGGCCGAACATCATGGATCTTTCTTCATAGTTGACCAACAAACCAAGAATATGCTAAACTTTTCGTGTCCCTCAACGAAAGGAGACCGACATGCCGACAACACTGAATGTAAACGAAGCCAAGACACACTTCTCCGGTCTGATCACGGAGGTCGAGAAAAGCCTTGTGTCCTTCACGATCATGCGGTACGGGCGTCCTGTCGCCCGAATCGTTCCACTCGATACGCCGCGCAGATCGTTCAAGCCAATTCCGGGTATTGCCGGGAAAATCAAGGTGAAGTGCGATCTCTTCGAAGATTCATCGGACGATTGGGAGGCGTGCAATGCGGTCGCTCTTGCTTGACACATGCGCCCTGCTGAGGCTCGCGAACGGCGAATTCAAAAGTTTTTCGCGTTCGGCAATGGCGTCCATGCGCGATGCCGACACACTTTTTGTCAGTCCGATTTCGGAGTGGGAGATTTCTCTCAAGTGGCGAGATGGTGGAATTGAACTGCCTTTGGAGCCGCGCGAACTCATGCGCCAGCTGACGAATGCGTATTTACTGTCGCTTCTTCCTCTGTCCGAGGAGGTCATGTTCAAGTCGACGGAACTGCCAAACATACACCGTGACCCGGCTGACCGCTTCATCATCGCGACCGCATTGATTCACAACTTGCCGGTCGTGACAACCGACCGCCGTTTTTCTCAATACGGCGTTACCGTCATTGCATGAAGCTCTATTCCAACGGCTACCTGAAGATCACCGTGATGCCGGAAGGAATGACGCGCAACACGAGCGACGTGTTCGTGCGCACGAGCTTCGCCTTCATGCCGTGGCCGACATCGTGCACGAGCGTGCAGTCCTCCGCAACCAAGCCCGTCAGCGTCTTGCCCTCCACGAGCGCATAGTCGCCCGCCGCGAGCGCGCCGCCCGTCGTCACCGTCACTGTCGGAGCGGACGGGAACGACAGATCGGCATCCGCCGCCACGAGCGCGGGCGTGAACATGCCGTTCGCGTACGTGAACGACAGGTCGCCGCCCGACACGGCCAACGAACCCGCGAAGCTGGACGCGAGCTTCGGCGCCTGCGCGCCCGTCGCCGCCGTCCGCATAGTCGTTTGCGCCGAGCGTCCATGTGCCGGTACCGACGATGCCCGGCAAGCTGCCGACCACGGTACCGCCCGCGCCGAGCGTGATCGTGCCGGCAGTCGCCGCCTGCTTGCCCGTCAGCCCCCACTTGCTGGCGAGGTAGTGTTCGAGGATCATGCGCTCGGCCGTAGTGAGCTTGTTGGAATAGACAAGGAACTCGGCGTAGTCCTGGCCGCCGGCTTTGGTGGTGTCGTCGGGGCATCCGATGTTGCGGAAGGCCCGGCCGTCGCCGCCAGCCTTGTCCGTGTGGAAGGAGATCACGTCCCAAGAACCGCTCATCGGCGTGTTGGTGCAAATGACCGACGTGCCGTTCACCCATGTCTCGTAGAGGTTGGTTGTCGCGTTCTTGCCGCTTCCCTCAATTTTCGCCTGGAAGATGCCGTTCCCCACGCCGTAGTCGCTGCCGGTACGCAGGAAGTGGTCACCGCATTTGGGGTTGTGCGTACTGTCGACGGCCGTGCCGGCGTGGCCATTGTAGCCGCCAAAGATGCAACGCCCGCCGCCATGCTCGGAGCCGAACACCATCACGCACGAGTGGACATAGACGGCATGTCCTTCCGCCACGACCTCTTCCGGCGGGTTCTGCATCAGGTGCATCCGACGATTCTCGGTACCCTTACCCGAACCCGGACTGCCGACATGCGTCCATTCGGACGAAAGGCCGTTGCCATCATTCTCCCGATGAATGCCGAAGGCAACCCGTTGGGGATGATGTAGGGATAGAACTGCGGATAGAACGAACTGTTGTCATACTTCCAGCGGTCGTTCCAGAAGAAGTTGAGCCGCTGCTCGGGCCGCTTGTCAAACCACTTTTCGATGAGCGGGAAGTCGTTCGTGTAGACGTTCGCCGGCTTGTCCGCGCCCAGCAAGGTGGATGGCGCATGCAATGTGCCGTTGTTGTGGTAGCTGCTCTTGTAGAGCGGCGCGTAGGTGGAAAGGTCGGAGGCGTCGAGCCACAGCGCAGGCTTGGCGCCAAACAGCTCCTCGTCGCCAAGCGTGACGGTGCCGGCGTTCACGGCCACCTCCGCCTCGGCGCCCACGAACCCCACGCGGCTGCCGTTGGCGGCAATGACCTTGCCGGGGCCGCCGACATACCCCACGTTGCCATGCAGGTAGACGGGCTTCGTCCGCAGGTCCGCGAGGAACGTGATTTCCTCGATGGTGCCCGAGGCGACCTCCACCACGTTGGAGCTGACCTGACCCGCCATGTAGCGGATCTTCACGCCCTTCCCGACGGTGCCGAAATGCAAGCGGAGTCCGTTCTTCACGTAGATGATCGTGTTGTCCGCCACCGTATCGACGGTGAGGTCATTCGAGTTGAGTCTGTTCGCGGCGGTCGTCGCGAAGAGAGCGAGCTTGCCGGAGAGCGTGCCGACGTGGATGTGATGCAGCGCGGTGAACTGAAGCCGCGCGCCGCCTTCGCCCATGCGCGTTCCGATCAAGCTCCCGCCCTGGAGCGCGCCGACATGCCAGTTCTCGTTGGTCAAGCCGGATCCTCCCGGAACCTGGAAGCCAAAGGAGACGGTGTCTTGGCTGGTTCTTGTGATTCCTTTGTCGTCAATCCACGTCGAGATGGTGTAGTTGAGCTTGACGGTGCCCGGGAAATCGGAGTTGAGGCGCGCGCCGTTGTTCATGCTGCTGCTCACATGATTGACCTGGTCGATCGTCAGCTGGCTTCGCGCGTCCATCCCGCTGATGTCGCCGTAGAAGTAATGGTAGCAGTTCCGGGCATCCCCTTGGGGCCACGTGTTAGCGACGTTGATCGTGCCGGTTCCCGAGACGCGGCCCCAGTAGTGGTGCGTCGAACCGGTCATGATCTGCAACGTGCCGCCGGCCAGCACGACGGTGTTGGAACGCACCGTCGTCGTGTCGTTGTCCACGCTCGATCCCGCGTTGGTTTCGGGATTGAACTTCGCAGGGCGGTTCTGGAACGTCGCGGTGGCCGGGACCGTGATGACGGTGGTCAAGGGGAAGTTCGTGGGACTCGTCATGCGCACGGTGCAGTTCGTCGGCAGGGTGTAGACCGGATCCGTCACCATGTTGCCGCCGTAAAAGCAGAGCAGCACGTTCTTGGCGAGCGTGTACGGGATCGGGCTGCTCCATTTCTCCGGCAAGACGAGAAACGAGACGTACCCCACCAGGTCGAGGTTGGGGTTGGCTGCGTCCGGCGCGAACGCGATGGCGTTCTCCGGGAGGAACGCGTACGTGTTGTTGGAGTTGCTGCCGAAGCGGGCGGGGCCGGAAAGCACGAGGCGACCGGACGGATCCGTCTGGTAGAACGTCTTGGTGAAGCGCACGGTCGCGCCGTTGTTGATGACCACCGACACCTCGCCGCCGAGATAGAAGTTGTGGGCGACGGTGGCGTTGGCGTCGAACACGATCGTGCCGCCCGTGGCGGTGATGGCCTCGCCCGATGCCGGCGCGTCGGTTGCCCACGTCAGCGTCTCGCCCGGCCCGAGCGTCACGTCGCCCCATGCCCCGAACGTAGCAAGCGAAATTGCCACCATAAGCGCCCCGCAGACGCAATCGTAAATATATCTCCTCATTCTTCGCACCCTCCTCTTGGCTAGAATTGCATGGAGCGATATCATATCAAACTCCAGACATTTCCGCAAACACGAAAATTTTTGAACTGCCGGTCAGTCACAGTTCCGAAGCGGCGTGCGCGACGCGATGTCCGTCGGCGGCATGCGGACGGGCGGACGCTCTCTGTGACGGTTCAGAACGACGGGAGAAACGCACGGCCCTGCAACCGTGCGGAGGGACGCCTTTCGCCGTGAATGCGCCGTCAAAGACGCCGAGGTCGGCGTGTTGCCAGAGGTCGCGCGCCGTGCAGGGGCCCGAAAGGCCCGCCTCCGCCCACGTGACGGCGATGTCCGCCGAGGCGTCGTCGCCGACGTTGACGAAACCGACGGCCACGTCGCCGTTTTCAAGCGGCTTCACGAGAATGCGCCCGCCTGCGACCTCCTTGTCCACGGCCTGAATGCCGAGCGCGTCCTGATCGAGGTCGAGCATCTCGTCGTTCGTCAGCAGCGCGAGCGTCCAGTCGTCCAGCAGGTCGATCGGGCAGCCGATGATGATCGGCGCGCTCCAGAGACACCAGAGCGAGATGTGGGTGACCTGCTCGTCCTTCGTGAGGCGCGAGGGCGCGAGCGGCTTCTCGTCCCAGCCGCCGAGCATCCCCACGCGCGTGGGACAGGGCATGTTCCAGTGTCCGGGACGGTTGAACGGCTGCCAGCGGCGGACTTTGTCCATCGTGTCGAGGATGCCCATCGCCCAGTCGGCGACCTTCATCTTCTTCGCGGCGGAATCGTGGCTCCAGATGTCGATGAGGTCGGACCCGGTGCGCGTCATGTTGCCAAGCTGGGTGAAGTTCCACGCCTCCCCGAACGGCGCGGCGTTGGAGAGCTCGAGCACGATGTCGCGCGGCTGCGCGGCAATGACGGCCGCGATGCGGCCGGCGTAGTACACATGCGGCAGGCCCGGCTGGTGGGGCTTCTCGCCCATGGCCCAGTCGTACTTGAAGTAGTCGCAGCCCCATTCCGCGAACTGGCCGATGTCCTGCACGTCGAACATGTGCTTCTTGACGCGCCAGCCTGTTTTGCGCGACGTGTCGCCGTCCCATTTGCCGTCGGGCGAGTCGGACGAACCGCCCGGCAGGTACTGGTACGACGTCCCCCACGGCGTCGAGTAGATGCCGGCCTTCAGGCCCTCGGCGTGCATCTCGTCGAAGAGGCGCTTCATGTCGCCGAACTTCGCGTTGGGCTGGAGGGCGTTGCGCACGCCGCCGCGCTCGCCCTGCCAGCCGTCGTCGAGATTGCAGTAGGCGTAACCGTGGTCGACGAGTCCCTTGTCAATGAGCGCTCGGAACGATTTGCGCACATTCGCCTCGTTCATCATCGGCCCGCCGCCGAGTCCGCCGAACGTGTTGAATCCCATCGGCGGCGTGAGCGCGATGAGGTCGCCCACGACGAGGCGGAGTCGCTTGGACGCCGCGCCCTCCGCGTTCCGCGCCGTGAACTCGATCACGTTCGTGCCGCGCGCCGCGGCGGCACCGCCGAGAATGCCTTTCGCGGCGTCGAACGTAACGCCCGGCGGCAGACCCTTCGCCTCCAGCGCGAGCGGACGTGTTCCCGTGACCGGCAGGCGGTAGATAATCGGCGAACCGGGCCGCACGCCGTAGATCGTCGGCCCGTTGATGCGCGGCGTCTTCCCGGATGCCGCCGCGCACGCGCAGACGGCCATAACTCCCATGACCCATGCCCTGTTCATCACACACGCTCCTTTTGCCGATTGACGGAAGGGGTCTTGTCGGAAACGAGTTCGACGTCCTCCGGGGAAATCGCGACCTCCACGGCCGAGCCGAGGATCTCCACGTTGAGGCAGATCGTGGCCTTCGCGCCCTCACGCTTGACATATCCCTCCGTGCCGCGCATCGGCCCGTACTTCACGCGCACGTAGTCGCCCGCCTTGAACGGGTTGGTCGGACGCATTTCCGCCGCACCGCGTCCCGCGTGCGCGATCTGGCGGAGCTGGTGGATCATCTCGCGCGGATTCGGCACGGGGATCGGATGCACGACCAGGTTCGACCGCAGCACGCCCAGCCGCTCGTCCGGCGAGAGGTGCGCGAACACGTATCCGGGGAAGATCGGTAGCTCGCGCCGCACCTTGCGCCGCTGGACCTTCGTGACCTTCACGTAGACGGGCAGGTAGCGGAAACCGCGGCCGAGCGCGAGGTACTGCATCACCTTTTTCTCTGTCCTCGGCTTCACGTGAAGCACGTACCAGTCTCTGGGGTTAGCGAGCATGGGAATAGTATAGCATATTTGACATGAGACGAGAGACATGAGACATGAGAGGAGGACATGAGACGAGAGACATGAGCCGCTCTCGTCTCATGTCTCACGTCTCTCGTCACCCCCCTGCGCGTCCCCCTGCACCCCGATCACGCCGCCGCAGAGGATCACGCCGTCCGCGTCGTAGAACACCGCAGACTGCCCCGGCGCGACGCCGGCGATGCCGTCCGGCACGGTGCACACCCCGCCCTGGAACGTGGCCGGACCGCGCGGTGCGCCCGTGCTGCGGATCTTCACGCTGCAATCGATCGGCGCATCCGTCTCGGCCTGCGCCATCCAGTTCATCTCGTCCACGCGGAACGACCGCACACTCAGCGCCTCCTTGCCCCCCAGAACCACCTGGTTGCGACAGGCGTCCACGCGCACCACGTAAAGCGGCTCCGGCGCGGCGATGCCAAGTCCCTTCCGCTGACCGATGGTGTAGTGCCAGTATCCCCGGTGGCGGCCCAGCACGCGCCCCGCGAGGTCCACGACCTCCCCTTCGCGGTCCTCCACGCCGATGAGCTCGTTCCGGTCGCCGGAGTAGAAGTCCTGCGAATCGGGTTTGTCCGCCATATCGAGTCCGTGCGCACGCGCGTAGGCGCGTACCTCCTGCTTGGTAAGACCACCGAGCGGAAAGAGCGTGTGCGCGAGCTGTTCCTGCGAGAGGCGGTAGAGGAAATAGCTCTGGTCCTTGCCTTCGTCCGCCGCGCGCTGTACGGCGAAACGCCCGTCGCGGCGCACGATGCGCGCGTAGTGTCCGGTGGCGAAGGCCTCGAAGTCGAGTCCGCCCTCCCGCGCGAGACGCGGCAGGAGGCCGAACTTCATGCGCGCGTTGCAGAACACGCAGGGGTTGGGGGTGCGTCCGGCAAGGGAGGTCTCGCGGAAGTAGTCCAGCACGTCGCGCTCGTAGGCGTCCGCGCAGTCGAGCACGCGGTATTCGATGCCGAGGCGTTCCGCGAGGGCTGCGGCCTGTGCGATGTCGAGTTCCTCGCCCGCGCCGAAGCAGGCGTCGCGCGTGCCGCCTTGGTAGCGTCCCTCGCGCCAGAGCTTCATCGTGACGCCCACCACCTCGTGGCCGGCGTCCTTCAGCATGAGCGCCGCGACGGACGAGTCGACGCCGCCGGAGAGTCCGACGGCGACCTTCACTTCGGCGTTCCGGCGGAGGTCTGCGGCTGGGGCGCGGGGTTGTTCCGTTCGTCGAGGAACACGACGCGCGGCGCGTGGGCGGCGGCCTCCTCGGGCGTGAACTGCCCGAAGGCCATGACGATGAGCCGGTCGCCGATCTTCCCCTGATGGGCGGCGGCGCCGTTGAGGCAGCACACGCGCGAGCCGCGCGGACCCGGGATCACGTACGTCTCGAAGCGCGCGCCGTTCTCCACGTCGGCGCAGAGGATCTTCTCGTGGGGGTAGAGGTCGGCGGCGTCCATCAAATCCGCATCCACGGTGAGCGAGCCCACGTAGTCAAGGCATGCCTCGGTCACGCGGATGCGGTGCAGCTTGGCGCGCAGGAGCGTGACGGTCATTTCAGGCCCTCTTTCACCATCTCCGCGGTCACCACGACCTTGCGCGACGCCTGGCCGCCGGTGCCCTCGTACATGACGTCCGTCATGATGCGCTCCATCGCGGCGCGGAGGCCGCGCGCGCCCGTCTTGCGCGCGAGGGCGGCCTTCGCGAGCTCGCGGAGCGCCTCGGGCGCGAACTCGAGATCCACGTGGTCCATCGCGAGGAGCTTGCGGTACTGCTTCACGAGGCAGTTCTTCGGCTCGGTCAGCACGCGCACGAGGTCGTCCTCGGAGAGTTCGCTCATCGAGGTGACCACGGGCAGGCGGCCCGTGAACTCGGGGATGAGGCCGAACTTGACGAGGTCCTCGGGCCGGACGTCGAGCGGACCGCGCGCGGTGGAAGCCTCCGATTCGCCGGAGGCGTTCGCGCCGTAGCCGATCACATTGCGACCCGTGCGCTCGGCGATGATCTTGTCGAGCCCCACGAACGCGCCGCCGCAGATGAAGAGGATGTTCGAGGTGTTCACCTCGATGTACTCCTGGTCGGGGTGCTTGCGGCCGCCCTTCGGCGGGAAGCGGCAGACGGTCCCCTCGAGGATCTTCAGCAGCGCCTGCTGCACGCCCTCGCCGGACACGTCGCGCGTGATGGACACGTTGTCGGTCTTGGAGGCGATCTTGTCGATCTCGTCGATGTAGATGATGCCGCGCGCGGCCCGTTCCGTGTCGCCGTCCGCGTTCTGCCAGAGGTAGCGCACCACGTTCTCCACGTCCTCGCCCACGTAGCCGGCCTCGGTGAGGGTGGTGGCGTCGCCGATGGCGAACGGGACCTTGAGGAACTTCGCGAGCGAGCGGGCGAAGAGCGTCTTGCCGCAGCCCGTCGGGCCGATGAGGAGGATGTTGGACTTCTCGATCTCGACGTCCGCGAACTCGGGGTCGCTCGCCGCGGCCGCGGCGGACGACTCGAGGCGGCGATAGTGGTTGTGCACCGCCACGGAGAGGATCTTCTTCGTCGCCTCGTGGCCGATCACGTACTTGTCGAGGAAATCCTTGAGCTCCTGCGGCGAGGGGACGGGGCCCATGGCGGCCGACGCGTCCGGCTTCGCGGCCTTCGCCTTGCCGTGCCTCTTCGGGGCGCCGCCCATCAGCTCGCCGCTCTGACGGCGCGCTTCCTCGGCGATTTCGATCGCCTGGTGGGCGCAGTCCTCGCAGATGCTGGCGCCGTCCGGGCCCGGCACCACGATCACCTCGTCAAGGCCGCGCCCGCAGAACGAGCAGCAGGGGCCGAAGGCGTCGTTGTCGTTCTTCTTTCTTGACATGTCACGCCTTCTTCGGGTCGAGCACCTTGTCGATGAGGCCCCACGTGCAGGCCTCCGCCGCGCTCATGAAGTGGTCGCGGTCGGTGTCGCGCACGACGTCCTCCAGCGCCTTGCCGGAGTGGGAGGCGAGGATCTGGTTGAGGATTTCCTTCAGACGGAGGATCTCGCGCGCGGTGATCTCGATGTCGCTCGCCTTGCCCTCGGCACCGCCCCACGGCTGGTGGATCATGATGCGCGCGTTGGGGAGCGCGTAGCGCTTGCCCTTGGCGCCGGCGGTGAGCAGCACCGCGCCCATCGACGCCGCCTGGCCGATGCAGTACGTCGCGACGGGACACGAGATGAACTGCATCGTGTCGTAGATCGCGAGGCCCGCCGTGACGCTGCCGCCCGGCGAGTTGATGTACATCGAGATTTCCTTCTTCGCGTCCTGCGCCTGCAGGAAGAGGAGCTGCGCGACGATCGAGTTCGCCGAGTCGTCCGTCACCTCGCCGCCGAGCATGACGATGCGGTCCTGCAGGAGGCGCGAGTAGATGTCGTAGGAGCGCTCGCCGCGCGAGGTCTGCTCCACGACGTACGGCACGAGATATGAGGCTTTCGTTTTCATGGCAGTTTTCCCCGCGCTCACTTGGCGACGGACAACACGAAGTCGAGCGCCTTCTCGATGGCGAGCTGCTCCTTGTAGACGTTGATGTTGCCGTTCTCCTCGATCTGCTTGCGGAGGTCGGCGGCGGTCGACTTGCCGCCGGACGACGCGGCCATCTTCTCGAGGCCGGCCATCACGTCCTCTTCGGAGACCTCCAACCCCTCTTCCTTGGCAATGCCGAGAAGAATGTAGTTGAGACGCACGCGGCGGACGGCGCTGTTCGTGGCCTCGCCGATGATCTGCTCGCGGTTCTGCTCGAAGTAGTCGGCCGGCAGGCCCGAGTACTGGGCGCGTTGCGCGAGGTCCTCAAGCGTGATCTGGGTCTGGCGGTTCACGAGCGAGGGCGGCACGTCGAAGTCGGCCTTCTTGAGGAGCAGGTCGCACGCCTGATCCTTGCGGGCGGCGAGATCGCGGGCCTTGGCCGCCTCCTCGAGACGCGCACGGAAGTCGGCGCGGAGAGCGTCCATCGACTCCGCCTTCGCGGCGGCGACGAACCCCGCGTCGTCCGGCAACGTGCGGCTGCGGAAGCTCTTCAGCGTGAGCGTGTAGACGGCGTTCTTGCCCTTCAGGGGCTCGGGGGCGGCATCTTCCGGGAACGACACCTTCACGCCCTCCTTCGTCTCGCCGGCCTTCATGCCCTTGAGCGCCTCGAGGATCTCCGGGAGGAAGCGTCCCTCCTCCACCTGCGTCCAGAAATCGGTGCCCGCACAGACGGCCTTCTGGTCCGGCACGATCTCGCTGAGCGGCTTCGGCGGATCGTCGTCCGTGCTGCCCGTGTAGTCGAAGCACACGAAGTCGCCCTCGCCCACCGCGGCGCCCTCCTTCGCGTCCTCGTACTTCGCGAACGCGCGGCGGTAGTTCTCGAGTTCGGCCGTGACCTGCTCGTCGCTCACCGTCACGTCGCCCGGCTTGATCGCGAGTTTCTTGTACTTGGGCAGGTCAAACGTGGGACGCACCTCGACGAGCGCCGTAAACGCGAATCCCGATTCGGGCGCAAAGGACACGTCCGTCACGTCCTGCAACGCCAGCGGCTCGACGGCCGCTTCCTTGAGCGCTTCCGGATACAGCTTGCGGAAACAGGCCTGCTGGCTCTCCTGCGCGATCTCGACCTGGAACTTCTGCTTGAGGATCGGCAACGGGATCTTGCCCTTGCGGAACCCCGGCACCACGGCGTTGCGGATGAACGCGGTGAGCACCTTCTGGTACTCCTCCTTGATCTCCTCCGCGTCGGCCTTCACCGACAACGCCAGCACGCAGGGACTGGACTCTTTCTTTTCAACCTTCATCGTTCTGCCTTTCTGTGAAAAAAGTGAGCGAGTAGTTTACCATAAATGGGCAAAAAGCGCAAATTCACTCCAAGACATTTCGGAGGTTGGTTAGACAAAGGGGGCTGAAGAGCCAGAGTCCGCACAAGATGGAAATGCGAAGAATGCTATCTGATAACCCGTATACCCGACGGA
>ONRL01000086.1 GCA_900320225.1 uncultured Lentisphaerota bacterium | reverse complement strand
CGTACTACGTCCTCGGCGGGAAGGGCGCGATGCATCCGAAGGTCTCCATGGCTTGGACGCAACCCTACCAGAGGAGCTGAGATGAGAACGGTTCTTCTGTGCGCGACGTTGACGGTCGCAGTCGTGGTGCGCGCCGAG
The DNA here is from genome assembly GCA_900320225.1 of uncultured Lentisphaerota bacterium. Classification (GTDB taxonomy): domain Bacteria; phylum Verrucomicrobiota; class Kiritimatiellia; order RFP12; family UBA1067; genus RUG572. Next base: position 28,119 of record ONRL01000086.1, on the reverse strand, counting down.
GTGCGGCGGGTGCTGGAGCCCCTGAAGCCGGGCGAGATCGTCGCGCAGGGCTGGCTGAAGGGCCAGCTGGAACTGTCGCTCGCCGGCATGGGCGGGCATCTCGGCGAGATCGAGCCCGACCAGATGGAGAAGCCCTACGTCACGCGCGAATTCGATCCCGCCAACGGCGCGCGCGGTGTCGTGGGCTGGTGCGCCGAGATGGGCGGCGAATACGCCTTCGGCACGGCCCTGCTCGCCTACGCGCTGGACGACCCCGCGCTCGTCGCCCCCGCGCTCGTCGCGAAGGCCGCCGCGCGCGTGAGGGCGGCGATGGCGCTCCAGGAGCCGGACGGCTACCTGGGCGCGTACCGTCCCGGCGACAACCGCCAGGAGGACTACAACGCCTGGGGCTGCCACTGGTTCTACAATGTGATGTTGCTCGAATACTACCGCACGGGCGACAAGTCGATCCTCGACGCCGTGCATCGCGGGCTGCTGTGGTTTGCCGAGAACTGGAGCGGGGAGAAGAAGACGGACTACGCCGGCCCCACGATCATCGAACCGGCGTCGGTCGTCTACAAGCTGACAGGCGACAGGCGCCTGCTCACATTCTGCGAGGATTACGCGGCGTGGCTCGACCGGCCCGGACACAAGAACGGCGCGACGTTCACCGCGTTCCCGCTCAAGCGGGGCGGCTACCACGTGGCCGCCATCGCGGCGCGGTTGAAGGTGCCCGCCGCGCTGGCGTACGCGTCCGGCAAGCGCGCGTTCCTCGACGCGGCGCTCAAGTCGCATGGCGACTTCCACGACGGCGTCGGCTGGCAGGCGACGTACGCGCCCTGCGCCGACGGCGAATGGGTTGCCGCGCCGTCGTGCGTGGGCGAGACGGAGTACTGCGACTTCATCTTCTACCAGCAGCTGTTCGCCTGGTTCGCCTCGCTCACCGGCGACGTCGGCTTCGCGGACGCGACGGAGCGTCTCGTGTTCAACGCCGCGCAGGGCGCGCGCGCGAAGGACGAGCGGACGATCGGCTACATGACCTCGCCGAACCAGTGGCATGCGACGCTCGACTCCTCGCGGTGGGGGCCTGAGCCGTTCTACCATGTGTACGCGCCGAACATGAACGCAGCGTGCTGTCCCGCGAACTCGATCAGCCTCTATCCGTTCTACGTGCTGAACGCGGTCTCACACGAGGGGCGCGACCTGCGCATCATGAACTACGGGCCGTATGACGTGCGCACGGAGATCGACGGCGCGGACGTGCGCGTGTCGAGCGAGACGGACTATCCGTTCGACGGCCGCGTGACATTGCGCGTGAAGGCAAAAGGCTGGAAGGGCGCGCTTCGCCTCCGCCGCCCCGCCTGGGCCGAGAGCGTAACCGTGATGCGCAACACCGGGAGGGTCGCGCTCCCGCGCGACCGCATCATCACCATCCCCGGCCCGTGGGGCGCGGACGAGGAGCTAATCACAGTCGATTTCGGCTGGCAGCCGAAGGTACGCGTCGTCCGCGACCGCGATTTCGACAAGGAACCGCTCAAGACGGTGGAGTGGGGGGCGCTCGTGTTCGCCCAGCCCGTCGCCGAGAAGTGGTCGCGCGTGGAGCGTCCGAAGCCCGGCTGGGGGAAGGACAGCGCGCCGCCGCAGCCGAAAGACTGGCCGTGGCTCGCCATCAACTGCGAGAAGGAACCGGTTGCCTACGCGTTGCCGCAAAATCTGTCCCCGGCGGACATTCGCGTGGAGCGGACAGGCACGGCGGAGCTGCCGTGGCAGAAGCCGCCGGTGAAGCTGGTCGTGCCGATGCTCCGCGCGTCCGCCGCCTATCCGGCGGCGAACAGGCGGGAGCCGGGCGTGGGGTCGAAGTACAGGGGAACGCACACGCCGCTGCCTTCTGCCGGGCTGGTGGATCCGGATCCCGGCGCGACGCGCGAACCCGTCGAGCTGGTGCCGTTCGGCGCGACGTGCCTGCGCACGACCTGTTTCCCGACGGTGGCGAGCGTTTATAACGCGGGGCTGTATTCGCAGGTGCCGTTGACGGACGTCTCGGACGCGAACCGGGCGACCTTCATCGCCGATGCGAAGGCGGCGGGCATTGATGCCGTGTGGATCTCCGTGGTGGACTTCTTCGAGGAAGAGGCGCGGCGGAAGCCCGTCCTCGACCACCTAGCCACCGAGATCCGGCACTTCGAGGCAGCCGGATTCGCGGTGGGCGTGTGGATCAACGCGTTCGGCTACGGCAACGAGCGGCCGTTCTTCAAGGACAGCATGAAGATCACGACCCTGGAAGGGAAGGCGAAGGGCGGCGCGGTGTGTCCGCTCGATCCCAAACTGCGCCGCGCGCTCGTCGACAACGTGCGCGACATCGCGCGGGCAGGCGCGAAGTTCATCTTGATGGACGACGACTACGTGCAGTCGGCGCGCGGCCTCGTCGGCTGTTCCTGCCCCAACCACCTCGCGCGCGTGGCGGCGAAGTGCAGACGGACGGCGGTCACGTGCGAGGACGTGAAGGCCGCGTTCACGGGTGCGCCGAACGCCGTGCGCACGGCGTATCTCGACGTGACGGGCGAGGTGGCGGTGGAGCTGGCGCGCGAGCTGCGCCGCGTGGTGGACGAGGTGAATCCGGCGGTCGGCATGGGGGTCTGCGCCAGCTACACGCACTGGGACGTGGAAGGGTGCGACCTGCTGGAGCTCGTCGGCGCGTTCGCGGGCAAGGGACGCAAGGTGCTGCGCATCAGCGGCGCGCCGTACTGGGCAAACGCCAAGCTGCCGGACACGGGGCTTGCGGACATCATGGAGTTCGTGCGGATGCAATCGGCCTGGACGCGCGGGCTCGACATGACGGTGTTCGACGAGAACGATCCCTATCCGCGCAAGGTGGCGCGGGTGCCGCCGTGGCGGTGCGAGCTGTACGACAAGGCGGTCATCGCGGACGGGCATCTGGCGCGTCACAAGTACATGCTCTGCTATGGCGCCGACCGTGCGGAGCCGGGCTATCTGGAGGCGCATCTCGCGGACATGCCGGATGATCCCAAACTGCGGCGCATCTTCGCGGGCACGAGCCCGTACGGCGTGAAGGTGGATTGTCCGCAGCATCGTCTGCGAACGGCGGAACTGCCGACGCCGTTTGCGGGAGAGGCGTGGATCGCGTCGTTCTATTCGATGCCCCGACGGACCAGCGGCGTCCGACGAGCCGCTGGTCGTCACGGTCAAGGCTTCGCCGGAGGTCTACCAGATCGTCCATTGCGACCGCGCGAAGGGCGAGTACGCCGTGCTCCTCGAAAACATGGGCGGATCGCCGGCGGACGTCAAGATCGTCACGAAGGGCACGCCGCGCATCCTCTCCAGCCTGCGCGGGGAGTTCGCCGTCGACCCCGATGGCCTCGCGCTCGCCGCCCTGCCGTCCCATTCCTACGCAGCCGTGCGATTCTCATTATCGGCAGCGGTCAAAAGGTGATATAAGGGGACGGTCCTCTGGATGTTTCGAGAAGCGAAGAACATGAAGAGCTTAAAGAAAGGAAACAGAAGATGATTAGACGGCTTATCCCGGTCGCGCTCGTGTCTGCGAGTACGTTTGCCGTCGCCCTGCCTGAGGCGGAGGGCGATTTCTCGTGGGGCGGGCGCACGGCCCATCCCGCCGTGGTGAACCCTGTGATGGGGAACGAGGATGGGAGCGTTCTCTCCCTGCGCGGGGAATGGGAATTCTCCACGCAGGGCCGCACGCTCGGGCGGAACGGCATCTGGCAGCCATTCTACAAGGCAAAGACATGGCCTGAGGCGCGTACGATCCAAGTGCCGGGGTGTTGGGAGGCGCAGGGCGTGGGAGAGCCGGGGAACGGCGAATGCTGGGATGCCGTCTGGGACCACAACGCCAAGCCCATCCGCCACAAGCACATGGGGAACGGCTGGTACCGCAAGACGGTGACGATTCCCGCCGCGTGGAAGGGGAAACGCGTGTGGCTGAAGGTCGGCGGCGTGAAGTCCGTGGGCTGGTTCTGGGTGAACGACCGGCAGGTGGCGCTCGTGGACAACTACTGCGGCACGTACAAATACGAGGTGACGGACCTCGTCACGCCCGGCTCGAACGCGACGGTCGTCGCGCTGGTGAAGAACGACGTGCCGTCCCGCAAGGGCCTCTTCAGCGCGATGCACCGCTGGGGCGGTATCTACCGCGACGTGGAGTTCGAGGCGACGCCGCCGTCGTTCATCGACGACGTCTGGGTACGCGGCCTGTTCGACGAGAAGGCGGCCGAGGTGCATGTGACGGTGGGAGGGTCGCGCTCCTGCGCGACCGCCAAAACGGGAGGGTCGCAACTTGTTGCGACCGCAAATCCGGCGGGCGCAATAAATTGCGCCCCTCCTGTTGTGCGCGTCACGATTGACGGCCGTGCCGTAGAGCAAACCATCAAACCATCAAACCATCAAACTGTCAAACTTCCGCTTGCGGATTTCCGCCCTTGGTCGCCGGAACATCCCAACCTCTACACGGCGCGCGTGGACCTCGTAGAGAACGGGCAGGTGATCCAGACGCGGCATGAGCGTTTCGGCGTCAGGAAATTCGAGGTACGCGGGAAAGAGTTCTACCTGAACGGCAAGCCGTTCTACGTGCGCGGATTCGGCGACGACCACGTCTACCCGATGACGGGCCTCACGCCGCCCGACCGCGACCTCCACCGCGCGCATCTCGCGAAGGCCCGCGCGGCAGGCTTCAACTTCGTGCGCCTCCACACGCACACGGAGCTGCCCGAGTACTACGAGGCGGCGGACGAGCTCGGCATCATGATCGAGCCCGAGCTGCCGTACTACAGCGACTCGCCCACCGAGGGCTTCGCCTTCGACCCGAAACGCGACGTGACGGAGCTGTGGCGCAATTTCCGGCGGCATCCGTCGTTCGCCGTCTACTCGATGGGCAACGAGGGGTCGTTCGGCCCGACGCTCGACGCGCGCCTGCACGCCTACGTGAAGGCGATGGACCCCGACCGCCTGAAAATCAACCAGGACTGCCAGTCGGAGAAGATCAACCCGCCGGAGGCGGCGGACTATCTGGGCGGTCCGATCAAGCCGTGGCCGCGCGGCTCGTTCAATCCGGAGCGTCCGTTCGTCACGCACGAGTACCTGAACCTCTGCATCAAGTGCGATTCCCGCGACGAGGCGCGCTACACGGGCGTGTGGATGCCCCCTGCCACGCGGAAGGGGCGCGCGGACTGGCTTGCGAAGTTCGGTCTCGACCACACCTGGGGCGACCGCCTGCAGGACGCGCAGAACGCGCTCCAGCGCCACTACCAGCAGCAGGGCGTGGAGGCGGCGCGCTCCGATCCGTACTGCGACGGACACATCTTCTGGACGATCGTGGACGTGGTGGTGGGACAGGGCAACCCCTGCTTCTACACGGCGCAGGGCCTCTTCAACCCGTTCTGGGAACCGAAGCGCGGCGGGTTCTCGCCGGAAGAATTCGCGCGGTTCAATAGCCCCTCGTGCATTCTCCTCGACGTTCCCGACACGAAACGGGTCTTCGCCTCCGGCGACACGCTCGCCGCCGACTTCCTTTTCGCCAACTATGACGAGCCGCTGAAGGGCGCGTCGCTCACCTGGCGGCTGGACCTGGGAGGGTCGCGCTCCTGCGCGACCGCAACACCGGGAGGGTCGCGCTCCTGCGCGACCGCGGACGCGCAGGAGCGCGTCCCTCCCGTGGGTGGGAGCCTCCCCATCGGCGAGATCCCCCTAGGGCCGGCGCGGAAGGTGGCGACGGCCAACATCACCTTCCCCGACGTCGCGAAGCCTACTAAGGCCACGCTCACGGCGACGGTCGGCGGTGGAACGCCGACCCTACCGGAATGCCGAGGTTGTGCAAGTGTCTCCAACAGCTGGGACTTCTGGGTGTTCCCGCGCCGCGCAAAGCACGACGGCAGTGCCATCGCGGTGGCGCCGCAATTCCGTGCGGCGCTGGAGAAGCGGTACGACGGACTCCTCCCGGCAAGCGAGGCCGCGCGGGCCAAGGTCGTGGTGGCGGCGTACGGCACGCCGCTCGCGGCCGAGGCGCTCGCGCGCGGGCAGCGCGTGGTCACGCTCGCAGGCACGAATGGGAAGCCGAACGTGTCGCTGGGCTGGTGGTGGATGGGACGTCAGGTCGGCACCGCCCTCGCGAACCATCCCGCGCTCACGTCCTTGCCGCACGAAGGCGTCCTCTCGCCGCTCCTCTTCCGCCTCGTCCTCGACAGCGGCAAGCCAATGCCGTATGCGGGACTGGCGCAGGACGACATGCTGATCGTCGGCGAGGGCGGTTCGCTCTGCTATCTCTATCTTGCGCAGGGGAACGTCGGCCCCGGCAAGGCGCTGATGGCGTTCGGGCTCAACCTCCTCGCGGACACGCCCGAGGCGGCCGCGTTCCTGGACGGCCTCGTGGATTACGCAGCGTCCGACCGCTTCGCGCCGAAGAGCCGCGTCGAGATGTCGGCCCTGCCGTCGCTGAACGGCTGGGGGAAGACCGTCCGCGCGGGCGATTCGACGGACAATCCCGGCGACGTGATGGAAGGCTATTCGCGGATGGCCATCTCGCGTGCGCGTGCGGGCCAGACGGATCTCGTGTGGGAGACGCTGCCGGTGCCGCCGGACGTGCGGACGCGTCCGACATACGAGTTTACTTTCGCGGGCGGCATGGGATATCCCCAGCAGCCGCAGGCGGCGTTTGCGCTTTCGCTCAACGGGAAGAAGATCATCGACATCCCGCAGATCGTGTGGAAGGACCACGAGTGGAAGGGGAAGGACTGTGTGCTGCGCTACGCGCGCGAGAAGTCTACCGAAGAGCTGGGGCGTTTCACGCTCACCGTGCCGTCATCCCTGCTCGCGCCCGGCAAGCCGGCCACGCTGTGCGTGACTGCCGAGGACAAGGGGTCGCGCCGCTGGTTCGCTGTGATGGAACCCTAACGGTCAGCTTCGCGGCAAGGATTTCCACAGTAAAACGCGTAACCGGTCACCCACCTGCATCCCCCCGAAAACTGATACAGGAAGGCTCTCCGTCGGGGAAGCGCCGATTTCGGCCGGATGCAGGTGCGGTTACTAAAACGCGGGGCAACTGGTTGACGGTACGGCCGGGAAAGTGATATACTACGCAAAAATGAAAGGCATGGCCATGAAAAACACTGTTGGACTGATGCTGACGGCGGCACTTGCATGTGCGGCGGCTTGCCCTGCGAGGGCGGTTTCGGTAACGCTTACGTCGTCATCGGGCGACCTCCCACTTGCGCAGGCGCTCGCGGACGCGGGTGCCACCGTCGCCGACCTGACCGGAAACGCATACGACGACATCGTCGTGGCGGGCAACGGGAACATCCTCTTCGACACGGACATCAGCGCCTACACGGGAACGATCCACATCTCGTCCGGCGCGACGGTGAAGGTGACGGCGCTCGGCGGCTGCGGCGCGGCGAGCGGCAAGGTCTATGTGGCCGACGGCGGCGCCTTGATCCCCGACGCCACCGGATTCGCGGCTAACGCCTTCACCATGCCGAAGGACGAGATTCACCTTGCCGGCGCGGGACCCGACGGCAAGGGCGCGCTCGTCGCGGTGGCGGACGCGAACCAGCGTTTGGGAATCTGGGGCAATTCCTTCGTGCTTGACGGCGACGCACTCATCGCCAACCGCGTGGCGAGGAGTTATGTTCTGGACTTCCCCAAGCAATCTCCATCGACAAGTGTCATCAATCTGGACATGAACGGCCACACGCTGACGTTCGCGCCGCGGACGTGCTACATCCCCGTGCGCATGGTCGTCGCCAATCCCGGACACATCGTCGTCACGAACGAGAGTCTGAGCATGAACAACAGTGTTCGTCTCAACGGAACCGCCGCCAACACCATCACCTTCAGAAACGGCGGCTACAACCACTTTTTCCAGATGAATGTAGCCGGGATTACGCCCTGGACGCTCGTACATGATTCTTCAAGCAAAATGCTCTTTGAACAGGCCGGCGGGCGCTGGGACGGTCCCATACGCCTGCTCAAGCCGTTCAAGTTAGAAGCGCGCACAATGAACGGCGACAATATATTCAATCCCAAAGTCGAGTTTTACGGGCCGATCAGCGGAGAGGAGGGGATCTTCTTCAACTCCGATGTTCCAACGCGGGGCGCAGGGCACCTCTACCTGTACTCGACGAACTCGTTTACGGGCGGCGTTGTCTTGAATGAAAACACGTATCTCCATGTGATGGCGAACGGCGCCGTGCCGCCGGCGGGCGGTCCGATCGTGGTGTCGAACGCTTTTCTGGACGTGCAGGCGGGTTCCTGCGTGCTGCCGTCCGTAGATTGTTTCTGTTCCGGCGCCTGCGTGATTCAGTCAAGTGGCGTCTTGCCCGGCCGCATCGCAGGCACGCTCACGAAGCGGGGTGGTGGGGCGCTCGACTGCGCATGGCCGTCGAGCAAGGACGGCATCGACCTGAAGGCTGGAACGCTGAAGCTCGCAAGTGACGCAGATGCGTGGTATGCGGGCGTGTACGAGGGCGACCGATCCCTCGGGTGGTCAACTTCGGGGCAAACGCCGGAATGGGGAAGCCCGCTTTACTATGCGATAACGCCAGTGAGGGATAACGTCCAGAAATCCATGCGGTGGGTGATGTCCGCGAGTTCTTTCCCCAAAGGCGGATGCACGGTGTACGAGGGCTGGATCTACTGTCCGGCTTCCGAAGCGGGCAAATGGCGTTTCGCGTCAAATGCCATATCCCTGGGGCGTTTGCGCATAGACGGTAACGAGATCATAAACAAGCAGGGCCTGAACCAAATATGCTTCGGCAACGCCACCATGACTGAAGGATGGCACCACATCATGTTCAGGATGGGGCGCACGGGCGTCGCGGGCGGCCCCAATACGAGCCTGACGGGGGCATACGAATACAATAATACAGCGATTTCAATGGATGCGGAGATGCTGGCCGCATGGAAGGCGTCGGGGCTGGGCCTGTCGATCTGCAGGGATTCGGTCAAGGCCGAAGCCAAGACAACGGACATCGCCGACTTCGCGGCGTTTCCGTCCGATCCGGGCGACGGTAGCGTGCTGCGATTTGTGCAGCCGGGTTCTGCCGAGGAGGCCGCACAGGCTGCGGCCTTCACGAACCGCCAGTCGGTTGCGTTCCTCGCCGCTGCCACCAACACGGTTCTCGATCTGTGCGGCATGCCTTTTTCCGCCGGTTGCGTCACGGGTTTCCCGACTGTCGTCCACACGGACATTCCCGCCTGGCTGGCGGGTTCGACGCCGAACCTGACGGTCACGGACGGCTGGACGGCGCCTGCGGCGGGAATCGCCGCCGGCGCGGCGTTCACGGTGACGGGCGGCGCGCTGACGTTCGCCGAGGGCACGACGCTGCGCGTGCCAGATTCGCGCGCGCTCCCGGACACGCATGGCGGGAGCCTCGCGGTGGCCACCGCGACGGGCGGCATCGCGGGCCTGCCGGAGCTCGTGTTCGCGGAAGGGGACCGGCGCGGAATCCTGCGCAAGTCGGACGACGGGAAGTCCTTGCTGCTGACCGTGGCTTCCGGCATGATGGTGATCTTCCGGTAGCGCGTCAATCAAAGAAAGATCTTATGAAACTGATGAAAAGCTCGGTGTGCCTGGAACCGTTCCGGCCCGATGCGCCCGTGACGCTCGCGGGGTCATCCGTCGGGAGCGTCCGACAGCACAACGCGATCGCCGACACGACGGTCTGCTGGGCGCCGACGGCCGTCTACACGCGCGAACGCTACGGTAACTACTGCATCACGAACAAGTTCACGGGACTTGTGCCAAACGCCACCTACCGTTTCGAACTGCACAGCAGCGAAAACAACGGCAACTTCTCCACCGTCGGAAAGCGCGATTTCAACCTCTTCCTGCAGAACGTGCAGGTGTTGACGAACTTCGACGAGATCGTGGCGTCCGGATACATGACGCCGTACGTCCGGGCGTTCGAGACGCAGGCGAACGCAAACGGCGAGATCATCGCCTCGTTCACCAAGGCGCACTACGACGTGCCGCACTACTGCGGCGTGGGCCCTCTTCGGCACGAACGCGCCGTCCGCCGTGAAGAACTTCATCGCCAACCGCCAGGGCAACGCCTTTCACTGCACCTGGTCGAAGTCCACGGACGTGCTGCGCTACCATGTCGCCGGCCGCCCCGTCGGCTCGGCGGACTGGCAGCCGCTCGCGACCGTCTACGGGGACGTGACGTCATGCGACGCACCGGTCCCCGACTTCTCGACCGACTGGGAGGTGCGCCTCACGGCGTCGAACGGCGTGGGCGTGGCGTCGGCGGAGCTGACCGTCGGCTCGGCCTTCCCCGTCTACACGTTCAACTGCGACGTGGCGCAGAAGTTCACCGGGACGTTCTGTCCGGCGGCCACGCCGCCCGCCGGCGTGAACCCCGGCGCGCCGCTCGAAGTGACCACGACCACCTTCTACGGCAAGCAGATGCGCTTCGCGCTGCCCAACCTGCGCGCGGACAAGACGTACGAGCTGCGGATTTGGCACAGCGAGAGCTACGGAATCTACACAAACGGAAACGACCGCATCTGGTCCGTCACCTGCAACGGAACAGTCTTGCGGGACAATATCGACTCTTTCACCCTCAACGGCGGGATCCTCAAGCTGGGCATCCTGTCTTTCCCCGGACTCGTGCCGAACGCGCAGAACCAGATCGTCGTGGACCTTGCCGCCAGCAAGGACAACGTCTCGCCCCTGGCGATCGGCCTCTACGAGGAGTCGAGCAGCGGCATCCCGCTCGTGCCGGCCGTCGAGGTGACGGCGGTGGACGACATGCGCGGACATGCCACGTTCGTGAAGCCCCACTACGGCACCGGCGACCTCCTCTACACCGTCCGCCGCAAGGCGGCGGGCGCCGACGACTCGACGGCGGAGATATTGGCGACGGATACCCTCAACCGCACCGTCGTCGACCCGGGCGTGACGGAGGGCTACGTCTACTCCGTGCGGGCGGCGAACGGCACGGGGGCCTCGGACTGGTCGCCCTGGCAGGTGCCGTCCACCACGCGCGCCTCCTACAAGGGACTTCACATGGATCGCACGTCCACGGCCACCATCTCGGGAGGACTGCATGGTAAATTCACCAGCATCGGTTCCGAGCTGCTCCCCGAGAACTACAGCCTCTCGACGGCGAACCAGCCCCACGACGTGACGCGCGCCTGGGAACCCGCCCCGCAGGCGGTCTACACGAAGCAGCTCTACGGCGCCACCATCCGCTTCGCCGTCACCAACCTCGTGCCGGGCGCGACCTACCGCGTGCGCATCCACTCCAGCGAGGACTACACGGGGGCGCAGGAAGACGGCAAGCGCGTATTTACGGCCTTGGCGAACGGCGTATCGATATTTTCAAGCCTGGATATGTGGAAGGAGACGAAGGCGCTCTACCACATCATCATCAAGGAGGTGAAGGCCGTTGCCTCGGCGGACGGTATGATCCACTTCAGGCTGGACAAGTCCGCGGACAACGCCTCCATCTCCGCCGTCGAATGCATCCTCGACTACGCGGACGACACGGCCGGCCTCGTGACGCGCACGGTGGACGGTGTCACGCAGTCGCAGGGCGCGATCTCCGTGCCGCAGGACGGGTCGTACACCTTCACGCTCAGCCCGTCAAGCGCGTTCAGCCTCTGGATCGACGAGAAGGTCGTCGTCGAAAAGACCGCTACCTCGGGCAGCATCACGCTCGCCGCCGGCCGCCACGACATCTTCGTCCGCCACCCGGAGGGCGCGGAGCTCCGCTGGGCGGGTCCCGGCCTCTCCGAACGCCCGCTCGCGGCGCCGTTCACGAGCCACGTGGACGGAACGGACATGGACATCTCGCCGTGGCAGGAGGTGCAGGTCGGAGGCGGCGCCGTTTCCGGCTCTCTACGTGCTCGCCGCCGGCGCCGACATCTGGGCTGGCACCGACCAGGAGAAGCTGGCCTACCAGGAGATTCCCGGCGGCCGCGACTTCACGATGACGGCCCTGCTGCGCGACACGACCATCAAGCACAACAACGCCAAGGTCGGCATCGAGTTCCGCAGCTCCATCGACGGCACGCTCGCGAACAACTACCTGTACACGCTCGCCTATTCGGTGGGCTTGCGGAAGATCGTGGTGAGCGGCGGCGACTTCACGGACGGCTCTGCCGTCAATCTAACGGAGCCGTACGCGGGCGAGACGGGCGTCGTGCTGCCCATCTGGTTCAAGTGGGAGGTGAAGACCGTCAACGGCACGCGCACGGCGACGGGCTACACGTCCAACGACGGCGTGACGTGGACGGAGCGCTACATCGTCCCGAAGCCGATTCCGCACACCGCAAAGGTGTACGTGGGCGTGAACGTCTGCTCGCACGACGTCCTCGGCGGCTCGATCTTCCGCGACCTGACGCTCGAGGTCGCCCCACCCCAGGGCACCGTCCTCTTTCTGAGGTGACGCAACGGAAGTTAAATGAGGATGAACAACATGAGATTCAGGAAATTGATCGGCGTTGTACTTGCGGCGGGCGCGATGACGGCGTCTTTCGCGGAGGAGGAGGGCTTCCGGGCCGCGTTGGCAGATCCGCTGGCGTGGCTTTACGCTGATTCCAAGGTCGAGGGCGTGGAGCGTCTCGACGAAATCGACGTTCCGATCAACGGCGTGATCGACGTCAATGTGCTGCTGAACGGACTCACGCCCGGCGTCCCGCTCGCGTTCTCCGCCTCGATCGTCAATGGCGAATGGTACAGGATGCGGGCCGTGCCGGTGAAGCGCAACACGGGCGTTCGCGGTTTTCTCGAGAAGCATCCGGGCGACAATCCGCATGTCGCGCGCCGGGCTCCGTTTGAGGCGTTTGACGTGCTGGAGCCGCTGTCGTCCACGGTCATTCCGTCGCCCGCCGAGACGGAGGCACTGCGTTTCCGCCTGGACGGTGCGCCGTCGGGTCCGAGCCGGTTTACGATCCGGATCCGCGTCGAACAGGGTGGGACTGTGCGCGAACTTCCGCTCAAGGTGGTCGTGCATCCCGTGGTGCTTCCGCGCGTGGGCAAGGACAGCTTCAAGTACACGAACTGGATGAGTCTCGGCAACATGGCCGGCTCGCATGGACTGAAGCCCTGGAGCGAAGAGCACTGGAAGATGATCGAGAAGTACGTGCGCCTGGCCGCGCGCGGGCGGCAGAACGTCGGCCTGATGCGCGAGGTGTTCGTCCACCGCGCCGACGGCACGGTGACGCTCGACAAGGACCGCTTCGCCCGTCTCCTGGACATCTACAGCCGCGCCGGACTTTGGTACATCGAAGGTCCCCACCTCGCCGGCTTCGTGAATGGCTGGGGCTCGCCCGCGTTCAGGACCTCCTACACGACGAACGTCACCACCACCGTGCCCGGCGCGCTGGCCCTTTCGAAGATGGCGCGGGCGCTCATGGAGGAGATCGACGCGCGCGGGCTGAAGGACCGCTGGTACCAGCACGTCGCAGACGAACCGGGCGGAAAGAACGTCTCGGAGTACCGCATCACCGCCGGCATCGTGCGCCGGTACATGCCCGGCATCCGCACCGTCGACGCCGTGGAGGAGCCGTCCTTCGCCGGCGCGTTGGACGTGTGGTGTCCCAAGGTCGATTCATACGAGCGGTATCGCGACCTGTACGACGGTTTCCGCACGAACTTCGGCGACCATGTGTGGTGCTACACCTGCTGCATTCCGGGCGGGAAGTGGATGAACCGCACGATGGACGGGGAGCTCCTGCGTCCCGCGCTCATTCCGTGGGTGGCGGTGATGTACGAGATCGACGGCTTTTTGCACTGGGGCTACAACTGCTGGCAGCGCGGACAGGGACAGGATCCGTTCAAGGAACCCTATCCCCAGAAGTGGGGCGGGTCCAACAACGGCAACTCGCTTCCGCCGGGCGACACGCACATCGTCTATCCCGGACCGGACGGCCCCTGGCCGAGCGTGCGTCTGGAGGCGACGCGGGCGGGAATGGAGGATGCGGACCTGATCGCCGCCCTGCGTCGCCGCGACAGGGAACTCGCCGACGCGCTCGTGCGGCGGATCGCGCGCGGCTTCTCCGACTACGAGCCCTCGTGCAAGCTGTACCGCGAGGTGCGGCGCGAGATCCTCAGAAATTCGCGATGAGCTTCAAAAGGATGACATTTCTTGCGGCGGGTGCTTTGTCGCCGCTCATTCTCGCGGGAGGCGAACTACGCGACTTCATCGAGTTCCTGCCCTCGTGCAAGCGACACTACGTGGACAACGACAAGCTCAACAACCGAACGTGGGAGCGGGCATGGACGATCCGCGACGAGCGGTTCAACGACGTCACCAACCTCTTTCTCGACATCGACCATCCCGAGACGTTTCCGCGCGAGCTGTTCGACTCCGCGACGAGCGCGGGCGCGGTGCGCGGCTGCTTCGGCTGGGGCAAGAATGCGGTCGACCCGCGTTTTGCCGAAGACGTGGAGCCATGCACCGGCAAGGACGAACAGCCCGCGAAGATCGGCGTGAAGAAGGTGGCGGCGGAGCGGCTCGCCGGCGTGGATTCTGTCCGCTACGATTTCCTGCGCGAGCAGCTGGCGGAGATCGAGGACCAGATCGCCGGGAAAATCAAGCTCCCGAAGGGCGCGGCAGACCAGCTCGACGATCCCGAACTCCTCGTGAAGCCGGGCGAAAAGACCGCCTACGCGGTCATCCTGCGCCGACTCGGCGCGCTCCTCGCGGACTACCGCACGCGCGGCATCGATACGTCTGCCTACGCGGTCGAGTACGCGCGCTTCGCCGCCATCTCCGCGCCCTCGTACGCGGACGCCTTCCGTCTCTGCGACCTGCGCCGGCGGGCGATGTTCGCGGACCCCGCGCTTGCATCGGCGGACCGTCTCCTCTTCCTCGTGCGCGCCACGTATTCGGGCTGCCGCCTCACCAACTGGAAGAACTCGGACGCGGTGGGCGGCCACTTCGCCACGCAGTGCTACGCGTTCAACACGGTACGCGGCGGCGGACTCTTTGTGGCCGAGGGCTGGAAGGGCGGCGCGCCGAAGGTGCGGAACCTCCTCGACGGCTGCGTCGTCACGAACGGACCGCTTGCAGGGAAGGCGCTCGACTTCGGCTGTTTCTACTCGTTCGACCTCGACTACGACGGCAAGACGCTCTACTTCACGCACGCCGCGCCGAAGATGCACCGGTGGATCTGGGACGAGTCGACCACGTGGAAGATCTTCCGTCTCGACATCGCCACGGGCAAGATCGCGCAGCTCACGTTCGGCAACACGAACGACTTCGATCCGTGCGTGCTGCCGTCCGGACGCATCCTCTTCGCGAGCGAACGGCGCGGCGGCTTCATCCGGTGCTTCACGAAGGACGCCAACCTGCGCGTGCCCGTGTTCATGATGCACACGATGAAGCCCACGGGGCGCGACATCTACCCGATCTCCTACTATGAGACGAGCGAATGGCAGATGAGCGTGGACAATGCCGGGATGATCGTCTACACGCGCTGGGACTACACCGACCGCGACGACTGCCTCGGCTCGCACTTCTGGATCTGCTATCCCGACGGACGCGACCCGCGTGCGCCGCACGGCAACTATCCCTACCCGTGGCACACGTTCGCGGACAACACGCACGGCAACCACAACCGGGGCGGCGGATGCCCCTGCGCGAAGTCGGGCCTCCCGAAGACCGAGATGGGCATCCGCGCGATTCCCGGCTCGCCGAAGTACATGCTCGTGGCCGCGCCGCACCACGGCGAGTCGTTCGGGTCGCTCTGCCGTCTGGACATCGAGGTGAAGGACGACAACGAGATGAGCCAGCTCCGCCGCATGACGCCGTACGTGGCGTTCCCGGAGTCCGAGTGCGGCGGACGCAGCCAATACCAATACGGCACGCCGTGGCCGCTCGACGCGAACCTCTATCTCTGCAACCGGTGGGAGGACGTCGTGCTCCGCGACCGCTTCGGCAACGAGGAACTGGTGTGTGCGCGCGAGTCGCTGCCCTGCGGCTACGATCCGCGCACGCGACTCACGCACGTGCGCCCGTTCGGCGCGCGTCGGCGTCCGCCCGTGATCCCGCAGCAGACCGCGCAGGGCGAGGATCGGCGGCATCTCAAGCGTCCGGCTGTGATCTCCGTCGTCGACGTGCGGCAAAGCGACATTCCTTTTCCGACGAACCGCGTGCCGACGCGCCTCCGGGTGCTGCAGGCGATCGTGAAACCCGACCCGTGGATGGATCGTCCGTTCATCGGATACGAGCAGGAGAACTGTCCGCGCATCCCGCTCGGCACGGTGCCGATCGAGGACGACGGCAGCTGCCACTTCGAGGCGCCGGCGGGCAAGCAGTTCATCTTCCAGGTGCTGGACGCGGACGGCGCGGCGATCCAGACGATGCGCTCGACGGCGTTCGTCCATCCGGGCGAGTACCTCTCCTGCGCGGGGTGCCACGAGCCGAAGCAGACGACGATCCCGCGTCCGCCGCAGCGTCCGAAGGCGCTGGCGCGTCCACCCTCCAAGCTGGAGCCGGAGGGAATCGGCGTGGAGCCGATCACCTACGCGCGGCTGGTGAAGCCCTTGTTCGAGCGGAGCTGCCTCCAGTGCCACAAGCGCGCGGGGAAGGGCCCGATCGACTTCTCCTATCCGGCGCTCAAGCCGCTGACGTTCCACTTCAGCGGCGGGTTCGACAACTCGATCATGAAGAAGGACACGGGCGGGTCGCGGTCGATCCCCGACCGCGTGGGCGCGGCGAACTGCGCACTCGGTCGCGCGCTTCTCGGCGAGCGGCACCGTGCGCGCGTTTCCGAGGAAGATCGCCGGCGCGTGACGCTGTGGCTGGACGCGAACTCGCTCTACTACGGTGCCTTCTACGACTTCGAGAAGCAGCAGGAAGGCAAGGAGATCGTCTGGCCCATCCTCGACGTCGATCCCGACAATCCCCTCGCCGACTGCGAATAGATTTTAACGAATACAAACTTTTAACAAATACAAACAAGGAGAGCAAAATGAAAGAGACGAGCAGACGTGAATTCCTTAAGGGGACTGCCTGGATGGGCGTCGCCGCGATGGCTGCGGGTTGTTCCAGCAATCCGTTCAAGTTCTTCGGACCGTCCGGCGCGCCGATGCAGGGCTTCGCGCTCAAGCCGATGAAGAAGGTACGCGTGGCGTGCGTGGGCGTGGGGTCGCGCGGCGTGGGCGCCGTGCACCGCATCGCGATGATCCCCGGTACGGAGGTGGTGGCCATCGCCGACCTCTTCCAAGACCGGATCGACCGGCAGCTGAAGTGGCTGCAGGACAACCGCAAGCCGGCACCGCGGAAGACGTTCGCCGGCCCCGAGAGCTGGAAACGCGTCTGCGAGATGGACGACGTGGACGTGGTGTACAACGTCACGCCTTGGCACCTGCACGAGCCGATTGCGTCGTACGCTATGGAACACGGCAAGGTCGCGCTGAACGAAGTGCCCGGTTGCCTCTCGATCGACGAGTGCTGGAAGCTGGTGGAGACGAGCGAGCGCACGCGGATGCCCTGCATGATGCTCGAGAACTGCTGCTACGGCGAATACGAGATGGCGATGTTCAACATGGTCAAGCAGGGCGTGTTCGGGGAGATCGTCCACGGCGAGGCCGGCTACATCCACGACCAGCGCGACCTGCAGTACGGCAGCCGCTACCACTCGCTTGACGGACACCCCGACGCCGGGAAGGCGGGACGTCCCGGCTGGGCGCTCGACTTCTACTCGAAACATTCCGGCAACTGGTACCCGACGCACGGCCTCGGGCCCGTGGCGAAGTACATGGACATCAACCATGGCGACAATTTCGACTTCCTCGTGTCGCTCGACTCGAAGCAGGCCAACTACCACTTCTACGGGCGCGAGCTCTACAAGGACTGGCGCAAGGACTTCAAGGTGAAGATGGGCGACATGAACCTGTCGATCATCCGCACGAAGCTCGGCCGCTCGATTCTGCTCGAGCACGACGTCTCCTCGCCCCGCCCCTATTCGCGCCTCAACCTTATCTCCGGCACGCGCGGCATGGCCATGAGCTATCCCGAGTTCCGCGTGGCGCTCGAGGAGAAGACCGGCGACGGGAAGGCGCACAAGTACATGGATCCCGAGGCGACCGAAGCCGTGCGCGCGAAGTACCGCCATCCGTTCTGGAAGGTCGCGGGCGAGGTGGCCAAGAAGGTGGGCGGCCACGGCGGCATGGACTTCATCATGGACCTCCGCTGGAGCTACTGCCTCCAGAACGGGCTTCCGCTCGACACCGACGTGTACGACCTCGCCGCATGGAGCGCGATGGTGGAGCTGACCGAGAAGTCCGTCGATTCCGGTTCGCGTCCGATAGACTGCCCCGACTTCACGCGCGGCGCGTGGCGCACGGCGAAGCCGTTCACGGTAGAAGAGATCGACCTCGCCAAGCTCCCGGGCCTCGTGGTATAATGTCCGCCATGAAAAAGAAGAGCGTTGTTTTCGTGATGGCCGCCGTCGCCGCGTTTGCGGCGTGGGCGGCCGTCCCCGTTGAGTTCAAGGTCGAGACCGACCATGTCGACTGTCTCTACCGCTGCGGCGAGCAGGCGTCGTTCACCATTACCGTAACCGGCAAGGACGGCAAAAAACTCTCCGAAGGGCGCTTCACGGCGAAGCTCGACAACTTCGGCGAGAAAGTCCTTGCCGAAAAGCAAGTGGACCTCGCGCAGGGTAACCCGTTCACGGTCGCGGCCGTGAAGGACACGCCTGGCTTCATGCGTCTGTCCATCGGCGCGGACGCGCAGGCGTTCACGTTGCCGAAGACGGCCGGGCAGGGCGCGTTCCACTGGGGTGTCGCCTACGAGCCCGAGAAGATCCGTCCCGGCGCGGAGAACCCCGCCGACTTCGACTCGTTCTGGGCGGACGCCGTCCGCAAGCTGGACGAGACGGTGCCCGAGGACGCGCAACTGGAGAAGATCGACGCCAAGAGCACGGCGGGCCACACGTACTACCGCATCAGCTTCGCCTCCCACGGCGGGCGGCGCGTGTGGGGCTGGCTCAACATGCCGACTGGAAGGGGGCCGTTCCCCGTGCGCGTGAGCGTGCCGGGTGCGGGTATTGGCGTGAAGGGCACGGGCATCTCCGATGCGGAAATCACGCTCACCATGAACGTGCATTCCTATCCTCAGCCAGATACGGATGTCGCGTGCCAGGCCGCGTACAAGGCGCAGGACGAGAAGTACGCCGCGCCGCGCGGCGTGGCGCGTTACTGCCAGGCCGGCATCCACCTCTCGCGCGAGGACTACTTCTACTACGCCTCGCTCCTCGGCATCAACCGCGCGGTCAGCTGGCTCTGGCGCCAGCCGCAGACGGACCGCCGCAACTTCACCTACTCCGGCACGTCGCAAGGCGGCGGCTTCGGTTTCATGCTCACGGGCCTCAACGGACGCTTCACGAAGAGCTGCATCTTCGTGCCCGCCATCACCGACCTGCTTGGTTCGCGCCACGAGAACCGCCAGAGCGGCTGGCCGCGCATCATCGAGGCGCAACAGCCCGAGAACCGCGCCGCCGCCGAGAAGAACGCGCCGTATTTCGACGGCGTCAACTTCGCCGCGCGCATCACGTGCCCCGTGCGCGTGGTCGTGGGCTTCGCGGACTGCGTCTGCGCGCCGGCGGGCGTCTACGCCGCCTACAACCTCATCCCCTCGAAGGACAAGAAGATCATCCATGGCATCGGCATGGGACATCGTGTCTACCCGCAGTTCTACAACGAGCTCGGCAAGTGGCAGCGCGAGCCGGCCGGGGGCGTGCGCTACTTCTCGAACGCCGGCGACGACGCGGCGGACGGCCTGACGCCCGCCACGGCTTGGCGCACGCTGGAGAAGCTCGGCCAGGACCTCCCCGCCGGCGGCGAGGCGCGTCTGAGGCGCGGCGACGTGTTCTACGGGCGGGTGAACCTCAAGTCCGGACCCGACGCGGCGCATTCGACCGTGCTCTCCGCGTACGGCGAAGGCTCCGCGCCCGAAATCAGCGCCTACAAGATCGCGAAGGCCGACGCCTGGATCTTCACCGGCACGAACAACCTCTGGCGCATCGACCTCGCCGACCATTCGAAGTTCGACGGCAACCATGCGACGGCTGACGGCAACGTCGGCTTCCTGAAAGTGGACGGGCGCATCTTCGGGCGCAAGTTCTTCGCGAAGAACGGTCGTCCGCTCACGCAGCAGTGGGACTTCATGGACGACCATCGCTTTATCACCGTGTGGAGCGCGGACAACCCCGCCAGCCTCGCGAAAGACATCCGCATCGCGCCCAACATGGGCGTGATTCCCTTCAAGAGGCACGTCGAGGTGCGTGACGTGGTCGTGCGCGGCACGGGCGGGCACGGCGCGAACGGCGTCGGCTTCGACGTGCGTTTCTTCGACTGCGGCTTCTACGAGATCGGCGGCTCGCACCTGGGCGGCTACGGCAACGGCACCACGCGCTACGGCAACGGCGTGGAGTGCTGGGCCGGGGCAAGCGACGTGCAGGTGCGCCGTTGCGCGTTCGCGGACATCTACGACGTGGGTTTCACCATGCAGGGCCCCAACCCGTCCCGCTCGTGGGAGAACACCCACGTCACCGACTGCACGTTCACGCGCTGCACGCAGTGCTACGAGCTCTGGGCCACGAAGTGCCGTCCCGGAATCGGCATGAAGGGCTGCACCTTCCTGCGCAACCGGTGCGTGGACACCGCGCGCGGCTGGGCGTACGACGTGCGTCCCGACAGGGCCAACGCCACGCCGCTCCTGATGTACAACATGCAGACGGATGTCTGTGACATCCTCGTGAAGGACAACGTGTTCGTGAACTCGCGCGGCACGCTCGTCTTCAAGTCGGGCGGTCTCGCCGAGCTGCCGGAGACCTACCGTATCGTGGACAACACGATCGTCGGCCCGCTGGACCGTCCCCTCGCCTATTGCGTGGGCAAGGGCAAGGCCGCCGCCGAGGCCGCGCGCGAGAAGACCATCCGCGCCGCCAACACCTTCCGGGTGGCGGAATGATCCGTGTCTGTGGAGTGATAGCCGTCGCGGCGGCAACTTGCTGTGCGCAGGCCGCGCCGGTGCCGAAGGTGCGGTTCGTGCCGCAGCCCGCGCTCAAGATCACGGGGTTCTGGGCCGAAAAGCTCGACCGTCTGGAACGGGTCTGGATCCCGCATTGCTGGAAACGTCTCGGCGTGCATGGCGGCGCTTTTGAACGAAACCTCGCGGAGGCGACGATGCTCGCGCTCGAACGCCACCCGGAGCGGCAGGATCTCGCCGACATCCAGGAGCGGTTCCTGAAGGACGACATTTCCCGCCAGCAACCCGATGGCTACGTGGGGCGCTGCAATCCGCACTACGTCGACTACGGCCGGCACGAACTCTACGGGCAGGGCTACTTCATCGAGGTGGCAGTGCGGCACATGGCCTTCACGAAAGGACGCGACCGCCGCTACTTCGACGCGGCGATCCGGCTTGCCGACCATCTTGACTCCGTGTTCGGTCCGCCGCCCAAGCGTACGTGGACAGACGGACATCCCGGCGTGGAGAAGGCGCTGCTCACGCTTGCGGACGCCGTGGACCGCTGGGACGGCGCGGGGAAGGGGGCGAAGTACGCTGCGCTCGCCCGCTACTTCATTCGCCATCAGAGCGACATACCCGAATACCGTCACAAATACTGCCAGAGCCACGAGCCAGCCGTGCAGATGAAGGAGGCCGTGGGGCACGCCGTGCGCGGCACGTACTTCTACGCCGGCATGGCAGGAAGCGCGTGGCGGTGCGGCGACGCGGAGCTTGCGGCGGCGGCGCGGCGCGTTTTTGAAAGCGCGGTCGACCGCAAGGGCTACATTACGGGCGGAGTGGGCGGACAGTGGGCCGGCGAGGCATTCGGGCCGAACTGGTCGCTCCCGAACGCGCGCGCGTATCTGGAAGGGTGCGCGGGATGCGGGATGTACGACTGGTGTACGGAGATGGCGATGCTGGACGGCCTCGCCCGTTTCGAGGACGTGCGCGAGCGCGTGGTGTACAACAACCTGCTCGGCACGTTTTCGGAGGACTTCAGCTGCTACGCCTACCAGAATCCGCCGGCCTGCGCGAATCCGCGCTACCCGTGGCACACGCTGCCGTGCTGCGTGGGGAACGTGCCGCGCGTGCTGGAGGACTTCAAGAACCGCATGTACGCCGTCTCATCCGATGGCGGCATGCTCTACCTGAACCACTTCATCGCCTCCACGGACGGCGAGGTGGAGGTCGGCGGCGCGCGGGTGCGCCTCGCGCTGGCGACGGACTACCCGTTCGACGGGAAGGTCACGTTGACGCTGACGGCGGAACGTCCGGCGGCGTTTACGCTGCGGGTCCGGTTTCCGAACCGGACGGAGTCGGCGCTGTACACGGCCGAGCCGGCGGTGCCGCATGGGTATCGGTCGTTTGAGGTGAAATTAGTTGCGGCGTGCCCTCACGCCGCCTCCGCCACCATTAGTTTCGAGCTCCCGCTTCCGCTCCAGCGCGTCACGTGTGACGCGCGCGTGAAGGCTAACAGGGGGCTTGTCGCCTGGCAACAGGGGCCGATTGTCTATGCGTGGGAAGGAAAGGAATTCAAGACACGCGTGCCCTACTACGCTCGCCTCAACCACGGCGGTCCGAGCCGCGTGTGGATGCCGGCGGACGGCTCAATTCCCACATCGGAAACAGAATCTGGTAACTGGTTCCGCAACACGGGCTGCCCCCTCGACACATTCAACCGCAAAGTGACGACCTCCCGTTTCCTGAAAGAGCGCTGATCGGCGCGCCCTCGCGCCGCCCCCACGTTTACGTTGCGCCCTCGCGCCGCCCCCACGTTTACGTTGCGCCCTCGCGCCGCCCCCACGTTTGCGGCGCGCCCTCGCGCCGCCCTTTATGGTATACTATGCCCATGAAAACATTGGCTCTTCTTTCTGTTGCGGTGGCTGGTTTTGCCCAGGCGGCCGTCTTTACGGTCACGGATTTCGGCGCGAAGGCCGATGGTGCCACCGACTGCACGGCGGCCATCCAGACGGCGATCGACCGCGCGGCCGCGGACGGCGGCGGCACGGCGTTCGTGCCCGGCGGCGGGGTGTACCGCACCTACACGCTCCACCTCAAGAGCAACGTGGAGCTGAAGGTGGACCGCGGCGCCACGCTGAAAGGCGGCGACGATCCGCTGAAGTATCCGCTCTTTCCGCCGACGGACGTGTGGCGGCGGGACCGTCCGATACGCTGGAACGCCCGCGCGATGTTCTACGCTGCGGGGCAGACGAACGTGGCGGTGACGGGCGGCGGCACGATCGACGGCAACGCGAAGTCCGAGACCTTCCACCAGCGCGTCAACGGCGTGTGGACGCGCATGAGCGACACGGAGATCCCCGGCAAGTGCATGATGTTCATGGGCTGCCGCGACGTGCGGCTGCGCGATTTCCGTCTCGTCGACCCCACGGGCTGGGCCACGTGGTTTCTCGACTGCGACGCCGTGCAGATCAGCGGACTTGCCGTCCACTGCGACCGCGAGCGCCCCAACGGGGACGGCCTTCACTTCGGCGGCTGCCGCGACGTGACGGTGAGCGACTGCATTCTCGACACGCAGGACGACGCGATCATCATCCGCTCCCACCAGGAGCAGATGCGCGCACCGCGTCCCTGCGAGCGCGTGACCATCGACAACTGTTCCGTGCGCTCCAACCAGGGCGCGATCCGCATCGGCTGGACGGGCGACGCGCCGGTGAAGGACTGTCTCTTCTCCAACATCGTCTGCCCGTACACGCGGCGCGGCATCCTCTTCTCCGTGCCGAAGATGTTCGACCCCGAGTACACGCGCGATCCGCCGCGCGGGAACGGCATCCCCGTGCCCGACTTCCCGACCGTGCCGTTCGCGGTGGAGAACTTCCGCTTCGACAACGTCCAGCTCACGAGCCACTGCGCGCCGATCGTCATCTCTGTGGCGGCGGGCGAGCGCGTGGCGCACATGAAGAACGTCTCGTTCTCGAACTGCCGTTTCGTCTCGCAGATGGCACCCATCTTTAAGTTCCGTCCGCAGGACAACGTGTCCAACTGGCGCTTCTCGAACGTGGAGTTCGCGATCGAGAAGCCGCGCGGTGCGCTCACGGCCGAGACGGGCGTCCTCTTCGACAACGGTAAGGACATCACGTTCGACAACGTGAAATGGACGTGCATCCCGCGCGACCTGCCCGAATGGCACATCACCCTGCAGCAGATCGCCAACGGCGCGTGGGAGCGCGTGCGCGACCCCCGCACGAACTACGGCATCCTCCGCAAGGCCGCGAAGCCGCGTCCCCCTGCGCCGTTCAAGGTTCCGGGGGCGCGTCAGTACCCGAAGGTGGAGGAACTCGCCGGCGGCGCGAAGCGCTACGTGTACGAGACGCTCACCGACGGCGGTGCGGCCGTCGCTGAAGGTTGTCGGATTCGAGGGCCCCGTCTGCGAGTACGGCGACCTGCGGCCGGGCTACGCGGCGATCCGCGCGGGACGCGCGAGCGTCACCAACTTCCCGACGTCCGGGAAGGGGCTGTCCCTCGCCGACAAGGCCGACAAGCCGGGCTGGTATTCGTGCGGCGACCGCGCGCCGCGTCGGCACAAGGAGGCCGACGTGCGTTGCTCGGAGGAACGCGGGCGCGCGGTGTACGTGTCGGCGTTCGGGCCTTCTGCGAATTTCACGGTGCGGACGCCGAAGCGGCTGATGGAGGCGACGTCCGGCGGCGATACAAACGTTTTGCGTCGTTTCCGCGTGCGCTATGACCATGAGTTCGGCACGGCGGACGTCGGTTTCGAGTACCGTGCGGAGATCGCACCGGGCGGCACGCGCGCATTCGGGCCCGATCGGTTCCTGCGCGAGGAGTCCGACATGCCGCCGGAGAACTACGGCCACTGGCAGGGCGATTTGCAGTTCTCGCTGCCCGCCACGCGCACGCGCAACACGATGCCGCGGGCGGCGGACGCCGACCGGGGCTGGATCCAGGCGGAGATCGACCGCGTGGCGGCGGCGGGCGGCGGACGCGTGACGATCCCGCCGGGCGTGCACGAGACGGGTTCGATCCGTCTCCGCAGCCACGTGGAGCTTCATCTGGAGAAGGGGGCCGTGATCAGCGGCAGCGCGCGGCAGGAAGATTACGACGACATGCCCGAGGACGTCTGCCCGATCACGCCGGAGTTCTCCGCGAAGGCGCTCGTGACGGCGTGGGACGCGGAGGACATCGCGATCACGGGCGAGGGGACGATCGACGGCAACGGGCCAAAGTTCTACGATACGTCCAAGTGGGTGCGGAACAACCCGAAGTTCTGGCGCATTCCGCCGGGGCCGCGTCCGCGCCTCGTGCAGTTCGCCCGCTGCTGCAACGTGCGGATCGCGGGGCCCGTGTTCAAGGATTCGGCGGCGTTCACGATGTATCTGCGCGAATGCGTGGACGTGACGATGGACCGGATTGTCGTCATGGGCGACCAGCGGATTACGAACGGCGACGGCATCGACCTCGACGGCTGCCGCCGCGTGCGTATCGGCAACTCGTCCTTCAGCAACGGCGACGACTGCTTCGCCCTGCGCGCGATCCGTTCGCGGAAGGAGCCGGCGCGTGAAATCGTTTGCGAGGACGTGGTCGTCTCGAACTGCGTGCTCAACAGCGCCTGCCAGGCAATCCGCATCGGGTGTCCGTCCGACGACACGATCCGCAACGTGCTCTTCAAGGACATCCGCCTCGCCGGACGCAACAACGGCATCTACTTCGGCAACCACCTCTACTGCCTGAAGGACATCGACGAAGGGTTCCTCGACGCGCATGACATCACGTTCGAGAACTTCACGGGGTTCCAGGGCAACAGCGCGGCGCAGATCCTCGTGGACGACGGCATCCGCGTGCGCCGCATTTCGGACATCACCTTCCGGAACTTCGACGTGTCGAGCGGCAAGTCGCTTCGCTTCAAGAGCACGGCGCGCCAGTCGATCGGAAAGGTGACGTTCGAGAACTTCAAGGCAACGGTCGAGAAAGGCGAACCTGTGATCGCGATCGGCATCGACGGCTTGACCTACAGGAACGTGATTCTCAACGGGAAGAAACAGCCGGACGGACCGGTCAAGGCCGCACCGGGATCATCGGCGCCGCTCGTGCGCAAGCCGCCGATCACCTGGGATTGTCTGAACTGACGTCCGCGTTCGCGCCGGAAATATGGTATACTTTTTCCCGTCGTCACGGTAAAGAAAAGAGGAAACGAACATGAAGACAACGAACCTGATCCTGTTGGCCTGCGCGTCGGTGTGCGCGACGGCCCTTGCGGAGAACACCTGCTGCGGCGCTTGGCCGGAAGGCAAAGACCCCGCCGTCATCTCCGCGCGCATCACCGACCAGTTCCTGAGCGGACGCCCCGAAGACTACCATCCGCAGGGCTACCACGGCAACAAGGGCTACGGTTGGAAGCGCAGCGTGCAGTATTCCGTCGTCTCCCTCTGGCTGAACGCGATCGAGTGCGCGCGCCTGCGCGGCGACAAGGAACGCGAGGAGAAGCTCGTGCGCCTCTTCGACGACTTCCTGCCGGGCGGCAAGCTGAGTTTCTGCTGCTCGCGTCCGTACCACGTGGACGACACGATCTTCGGCGCGCTCCCCTACGAAATCTACCTCGGCACGAAGGAGCCGAAGTACCTCGCGCTCGGCAACTACTACGCCGACACGCAGTGGACGCCGCCCTGCGACGGCACGGTGAAGGAGCGCCACGCCCTGCCGCGCGAGAAGCAGGAGGAGTTCTGGAAGGGCGAATACACGCCGCAGACGCGTCTTTGGATCGACGACATGTACATGATCACCGTGCTCCAGAGCCAGGCCTACCGCGCGACGGGCAACCGCACCTACATCGAGCGCACCGCGCGCGAGATGTGCCTCTACCTCGACGAGCTCCAGCTCAAGGAAGGCCCCGCGAAGGGGCTCTTCTACCACGCGCCCGACGTGCACTACGTGTGGGGGCGCGGCGACGGCTGGATGGCGGCTGGCATGGCGCTCGTCCTCGACCGCCTGCCCGAAGACAGCCCCTACCGCGCGCGGATCATGTCCGGCTACCGCCTGATGATGGAGACGCTTCTCCGCTTTCAGCGCGCGGACGGCCTCTGGAACCAGCTCGTGGACCGTCCCGAGGACCCCCGCAACTGGGGCGAGACCTCCTGCTCGGCGATGTTCGCGTATGCGTTCGTGACGGGCGTGAAGCGCGGCTGGCTACCGAAGGAGTCGTACGGCCCCGCGTTCCGCAAGGCGTGGCTCGCGCTCTGCGACCACCTCGACGAGTTCGCGAACATCTCCGATGTGTGCGTGGGCACGGGCAAGAAGGACGACCTGCAGTACTACTTCGACCGCCCGCGCGTGAACGGCGATCCCCATGGTCAGGCGCCCATGCTCTGGATTTCCTCCGTGCTGCTGGAGAAAAAGTGAGAAAACAGGTCTGACCTGAATTCTCATATTACAGATTGTGAAAATAAGCTGTTAAGGAGAAAATGTCATGTCAAAGATTCGTTCAGGAATGAAGCACGTTGCCACGTCTCTGGTTGCGGTGGCCGCGTTCACGGCGTCCGCGTACCTGCCACCCGTCGAGGAGCGGTGCGGCGTGAAGGTGGAGATCGGGTCGTTTCCGCAGAAGATCGAGCGGAACAACAAGAACCCGTTCGCCTGGCCGCTCGGCGTCACCGAGGTCGAGGCCGGCGCGCCGCGCGCCTTCCCCGTCACGCTGGAGAACAAGACGGACAAGCCCGTCACTGGCGAGCTTGAAGTGTGGATGAACGACGACTGGGACGTGGCGGGGCTGCAGGGCCCCCTCACGCTCGCGCCGGGCGAGAAAAAGGAGCTGTCGTACACGGGCACGTCGCGTCCGCGCGCGCTGAACGCCCTTTATCCCGTCCACGCGCGCTTCACGCCCGCGGGCGCGAAGAAGGAGGACGCTCCGCATCCAATTGCGATCTTCATGTACAAGAACCCCAACGCGCCGCGTCCCGTGCGGAAGATGGCGCAGCCCAAGCTCGCCCCCGGCGCGTTCAGGCTCGACGCCGGCTTCGCGCGCACGACCTTCATCGAGGTGAAGGGCAAGGTCATTGCCGTCGATGAGGACGGCGCGCCGAAGGAATGGGGCGCCCACATGTCGAAGGGGCGTCCCTCCCCGCGCGGCGAAGCGAAGGCCGGCTTCAGCACGCATCCGCCCTACAAGAAGGGCGCG
>ONRL01000193.1 GCA_900320225.1 uncultured Lentisphaerota bacterium | reverse complement strand
TACATGTTCGAAATGATTCGGACAGAGCTCACGGACGCCGTGGGCGACGCGAACGTCGACGTGAAGTTCGCCGACAAGTTCGGCCACTCCATCGACTACTACTGGATCCCCGAAATGTGGCACGACCGCGGCAAGGAGTGCCCGAAGGCCGACTTCATCGTCCACCCCGGCTCGACCGAGGAGGTCGCCAAGGTGATGAAGATCGCGAACCAGTACAAGATCCCCGTCGTCCCGTGGGGCGGCGGCTCCGGCTCGCAGGGCGGCGCGCTCCCGATCTACGGCGGCATCATCCTCGACATGAAGCGGATGAACAAGTTCTACGGCGTGGACAAGGAGAGCTACACGGTCCGCTGCCAGACCGGCATCATCGCGCGCCACCTCGAATGGAACTGCAACAAGGAGGGCTTCTCCACGATGCACCTTCCTGCCTCCATCGCCTGCGCGACGATCGGCGGCTTCCTCGCGCACCGCGGCACGGGCGTCCTCTCCACGAAGTACGGCAAGATCGAGGACATGGTGATGTCGCTCGAGGTGGTCACGCCCACCGGCGAGATCATCCGCACGCTCCCCGTGCCGCGCCACGCCTCCGGCCCCGACCTCACGATGCTCTTCCTCGGCAGCGAGGGCACGCTCGGCGTGATCACCGAGGTGACGCTGAAGGTCCACCCGCAGCCCGAGGCCCGCGAGTTCCGCGCCTACATCTTCAAGGACTTCCACACGGCGATGCAGGCCGGCGCCACGCTCATGCGCTCGCGCCTCGGCCCGTGCGCGATGCGCCTCTACGACGAGACGGAGACGAAGACGCACGTCTCGAAGGTGTTCGGCATCAACCTCGACAAGGGCGCGTACCTCGTGTTCGGCTTCGACGGCCGCACCGACATCGTCGCCAACCAAATGAAGTACGCCCGCGAGATCATGGAGAAGCAGTTCAAGGGCAAGGACCTCGGCGCGAAGGGCGGCGAGTGGTGGTGGGAGAACAAGTACAAGTTCTTCTACCCGGGCTACATGTTCCACGTGCCGCAGGCGTTCGGCACGCTCGACACGGTGGCCGACTTCTCCCACATCGAGAAGGTGTACTGGGCGATGAAGAACGTCGTGAACAAGGAGTTCCCCGACGCGCGCTTCATCGGACACTTCTCGCACTGGTACGAGTGGGGCTGCATGCTCTACGCGCGCTTCATCTTCCCCGGCGACAAGGTGCCGCCGAACGAACGCGAGGCCGCGGCGCTCTACACGAACGCGAGGCCGCGGCGCTCTACAACGCCGTCTGGGACAAGGCCATCCGCGCCGCGATCGCGAACGGCGGCGTGATCAACGAGCACCACGGCGTGGGTCTCAAGCTCGGCCGCTACGTGAAAGACCTCTACGGCACGGCGATGCCCGTCCTCGAGGGCCTCAAGAAGCAGCTCGACCCCAACGGCATCATGAACCCCGGTAAACTTGGTTTCGCAGGTTGCTAAGGAAGGAGATTGAAAATGCATATCGATAAGTTTGAAGAAGCGATCATGAACTGCCGGTTCTGCTTCATGTGCCGGCATCTCTCCGCCATCGGGAACGTGCGGTTCACCGAGGGCACCAACTCGTTCGACGACGAGGACTTCGTGGACGCCCTCTACCGCCAGGACCTCTCGGCCTGCTGCGTGCACCACTGCGTGAACCACTACGACGAAAACGGCCTCGCCCTTGCGGCGCGCGCCGACGTCGTCGAGGCGGGCAAGGCCCCCGAGGCCGTCAAGAAGCTCGCCGCGAAGTTCGTGAAGTCCGTCGGCTGGAAGGCCGAGGGCGCGGGCGACGTGGCGTGGTTCCTCGACGAGACGACCGCCGCCGACAAGGCCGTGGTCGCCGCCGCGAAGAAGCTCTTCGCCGCCGCGAAGGTGGCGCCCAAGATCATCTTCGCCGCATTCCTGAAGGCCGAGGGCGTGAAGACGCTCGTCGTCTCCAACCCCGCCGCGATCAACGCGCTGAAGCAGGACTACCCGGAGTTCGGCGTGAAGCTGCCGTGCGACGTGAAGTCGATGGCCGGCTTCCTCGTGCAGGCAAAGCTGAAGTTCGCGAAGGCCGCCGGCGAGGTGTACGCGCTTGCCGACGACTTCATCCGCAACTACCAGGGCTGCGCCTGCATGGACAAGCTACTCGCCGCGCTCAAGGCCGTCAAGAAGCCGTTCGGCACGAACGACGAGGAAACGTACTGCTGCGGCGAAGGCGCGGTGGTGCTCGACAAGCTCCATCCCGAGCTCGTCAAGGCGCTCGCCGAGTACGTGGCCGCGCGCGCGGACGATCCGAAGAAGGACCGTTTCGTCGTGGCTTCGGCCTACGTGAAGAAGGCGCTGACGAAGTACGGCAAGCTCAACGTCGTCACGCTCGAAGAGCTGGCCGCCAGCTGCCTGTGAGACATTGACAAAGTGAGAAAACAGGTCTGACCTGTTTTCTCACTTTGGGAAGGAAAGAAAATGGCTCTAGTCAACATGAAGGAGATGTTGACCGCCGCCCGCAAGGCCAAGAAGGCCGTGGGCGCGTTCAACATCACGAACTACGAAACCGCGGCCGCCGTCCTCAAGGCGGCGGAGGCCGAGAACGAGCCGGTGATCATCCAGCTCTACATGCGCCTCTTCGACACGGGGAAAGCCTACGATCTCTGTGGCATGCTCCAGCGCCTCGCCTTCCGCGGCAAGGTGCCCGTGGCGCTCCACCTCGACCACGGCTCCACCGTGAAGCAGGCCACGGACGCCCTCGCCTGGGGCTACACGTCCGTCATGTACGACGGCTCGCGTTCCCCCTACGACGAGAACGTGAAGTGGACGAAGCACGTGGCCGACTACGCCCACGCGCTCGGCGCCACGTGCGAAGGCGAGATCGGCCACGTCGCGCAGGGCGACGAGACCGCCCTCACGGACGTGGACGAGGCCGTGAGCTTCGCGAAGGCGACAGGCGTGGATGCGCTCGCCGTCTCGATCGGCACAGCCCACGGCTACTACAAGGCGGAACCCAAGCTCGACATCCCGCGTTGCGCCGCGATCGCCGACGCGCTGCCGGACACGCCGCTCGTTCTCCACGGCGGCAGCGGCACGCCGCTCGCCGACGTGCGCCGCGCCATCGAATCGGGTATCGCCAAGGTGAACATCGCCACCGAGTTCCTCGACGGCTACATCAAGTCCACCCTCAAGGTGTTCGGCGACCTCAACGGCGCGTTCGTGCCGCCCGACAAGCTGGCCGACCCGATCATCGACGCCTGCGCCGCGCATGTGCAGCGGCTCATCAAGTTCTTCGCCGGCAAGTAACGATAAAAGGAGTCCCCTCCCATGCTGACACGTCGCTTCTTCCTCGGCGGGCTTGCGAGCGCGTTTGCGCTCGGTCCGCGTCGCATCTTCTCCGCGCCCCCCGGCGCCTTCACGGGCGGCAAGCCTCTTTTGTCATTCGGCGCGCTCTCGGATGTCCACATATGCCTCGCTCCCGGCGGGGAGAAGCTGCGCGACACGTATAACACGCAGACCCTCGAGGCGGCGTTCACGTGGTTCCGCGACAACGGCGTCGACGCCGTGACAATCGCGGGCGACATGGCGCACAGCGGCCTCGCCGGCGAGCTGAAGGCCCTTGCGGACACCTGGTTCAAGGTGTTCCCGAACGACCAGGCACCGGACGGTCGCCACGTCGAGCGCGTCTTCGTGTTCGGCAACCACGACTGGTCCAGCCCCGACCGCGCGAAGGACGTGTTCCCCGACGAGAAGGTGCGGAACGACAACCTGCTCGTCGTCAATCCGCGCAAGTGGTGGGACGAGCTGTTCCACGAGGAGTGGACGCCGTTCTTCGAGAAGACGGTCAACGGCTATCCCTTCATCGGCGCGCACTGGTGCAACGGCGGCTGCAACGGCAAGAGCGAAAAGTTCACGAAGGGCATGAAGGCGTTCTACGCCGCGCGCAAGACGCCGTTCGATCCCGCGAAGCCGTTCTTCCACGTCCAGCACCCGCACCCGCGCGGCACGGTCCACGGCGAAAAGGTCTGGGGACAGGACGACGGCGTCTCGTCGGGCATCCTCTCCGCCTACTCCAACGCCATCGCCTTCTCCGGCCACTCGCACACGTCGCTCACCGACGAGCGCGCGATTTGGCAGGGCGCCTTTACCTCCGTTGGCTGCGCGTCGCTGCGCAACGTCTCGCAGGGCACGCCCGGCGCGATTTGGCTGCCGGGCGGCCTGGAGAACGCGCGCACGCCCAAGGGGAAGGACTATGCGGCGCAGAACGGCATCAAGGCGATGCCCGTCACGGAGCTCATGAACTGCCGCCAGGGACAGCTCGTGCGCGTCTACGCGGACCGCGTGGTCTTCTCGCGTCGCGAGTTCGTGACGGGCGCGCAGATCGGCGACGACCTCGTGATGCCGCTGCCGGTGGCGGAGAAGAAACCGTTCGCGTTCGCGCCGCGCGCGGCAAAGGCTGCGGCGCCGGAGTTCCCGGCGGCCGCGAAGCTGGCGGTCCAACGCACGACGGGTCCGTTGCGCGCCACGAAGAAGAAGGTCAGCAAGAAGAACAAGGCCGACATCTGGGAACTGACGATTCCGGCGGCGACGGCCGTGCCCTCGGCGCGCGCAGGCGTCTACGAAGTCACAGCGATTGGCGCCGACGGCAAGTCGAAGGTGTTCGCCATGGCGGTGGAGGGCTACCGCTTCCCGCTCACCGATCCGCGCGCGACGGCGCCGTCCACGTTCCGCCTCGCCTGCTCGCGCCTGCCGGCCGGCGGCGGCACGTTCGAGGTGCGCGCCATTTCCTGCTGGGGCAAGAAGTCCGCCCCGTTGCGCATTGCATACACGTGACACCTGAAGTTAACAACAAGGAGAAGACCATGACCGACTGCGATGAGGCAAAATCCAGAGACCGGATCTACAAGTGGCTGATGCTGGTGATGCTGGCCGTGACCTACTTCCTGATGCACGGCTCGCGCCAGGTGTTCAATGCCTCGCTGCCGCAGACGCGCAGCTCGGGCTCTCGCGCACGTTCTTCCTCTTCGCCTACGGCTGCATGGTGCCGTTCGCGGGCATCGCGGCGGACTTCTTCCGGCGCAAGTGGGTGATCGTGATCGGTACGCTGCTCTTCTCCACGAGCGTGTTCTTCACGGGCTTCGCCGACTCGATGCTGATGTTCTTCATCATGTACGGTTTCATGAACGGCATAGGCCAATGCATGATTCCGGGTGCCGCGAGTTCGCTCATTGCGCAGTACCACACCGAGACGCGCTCGACGGCCCTTTCGATCTACCAGTCGGCCCTCTACGTGGGCATCCTCGTCTCGTCCGCCCTCGCCGGCTGGCTCGGCGGCGCGTCACAGGGCGGTTGGCGCATCTCGTTCTGGATTTTCGGCGGTATCGCGATCGTTTGGTTGGTCGTGCTGACGGTGTTCCTCCGCAACACGCCGGCGCTGAAGGTCCATGACGAGGAGGTCAAACCGAAGTTCGCGGACGCCTTCAAGGCGTTCGCCTCCAAGCCGAGCGCGTGGTTGCTGACGTTCGCGTTCGGCATGCTCGTCTTCGGCTCCAACTGTTTCCGTACCTGGATGCCCGCGTTCATGCAGGCAAAGACGGAATGGGGGTTGACGCCCGCGTCGGCCGCGTTGCACTCCGTCACGTGGTTCTACATCGGAAGCTTCATCGGCATCGCCATCGGTGCGCGGACGTCGGACAAGCTCGCCCGTGTGCGGCCGGGCATCCGCCTCACAATCATGGCGATCGGCCTTGCGCTCTCCGCTCCCACGATGGCCGGCATGGTTCTCGTGCCGACCCTGTGGCTCAGCTGCGTGATGATGTTCCTCTTCGGCCTCGGCGGCGGGTTCTTCGACTGCAACCTCTACGCTGGGCTGTTCGACGTCGTCGCGCCGCGCTACCGTTCGGCGGCGATGGGGCTCTACCTCAGCGGCGCGTTTTTCCTCGGCTGCCCCGCCACGTGGGCGCTTGGCAAGGTCGGCGAGCATTTCTCGCTCCAGGCCGGCATGGCGATCTTCG
Organism: uncultured Lentisphaerota bacterium; assembly: GCA_900320225.1. Classification (GTDB taxonomy): domain Bacteria; phylum Verrucomicrobiota; class Kiritimatiellia; order RFP12; family UBA1067; genus RUG572. Next base: position 5,014 of record ONRL01000193.1, on the reverse strand, counting down.
CCGTCACCTACGCGCTCGGCGCGGTGGCGATCTTCCTCGCCCGCGGCGTGTTCTACAAGAACGACCGGGTGGAGTGACCCATGCTGCTGGAACATGCCCATGTGATTTCGCCGGATATTGACCTGCCCGAGGCGTCCGTGCGCGTGCGCGACGGACGCATCGCCGCCGTCGGACGCGACCTCGTGCCGGAACCGGGCGAAGAGACCGTGGCCCTCCACGGGCAGTACCTCGCGCCGGGCTTCATCGACATCCACACGCACGGACGGAGCGGCTGCGACTTCTGCGACCTGACGGACGCGGCGTTCGACGTGATGGGGCGCGATCGCCTCGCGGACGGTGTTACGGGTTTTCTCGCGACAGGGTTGACGCGCCCCGAATCCGACCTCGCCGAGATGTGCCGCTGCGCCGAGCGCTACAAGGCGAAAGGCGCGGGCGCGACGTGCCTCGGCGTGCATCTGGAGGGGCCGTTCTTCAACGCCGCGATGGCCGGCGCGCAGAATCCTGCCTACCTGAAGGACCCCGACATCGGGTTCGTGGAGCGCCTGCACGCGATTTCGCCCGTGCGGAAGGTGTCGTTCGCACCCGAGTTGCCGGGCGCGGAGGAATTCGTGCGCGGGCTCGTGCGCCTCGGCATCGTCGCCTCGGGCGGACACTCCGCCGCCGACTACGACACGTTCGAGCGCGCGCGCGCCGCGGGCATGACGCACCTCACGCACTTCTGTAACGCGATGATGCCGATTCACCACCTGCGTCCGTCGATGGTCACGGGCGGTCTGCTGGCGGACGACGTGTACGTGGAGATGATCTGCGACGGCGTGCACCTCTCCGACCCGATGATCCGCCTCATCGCGAAGGCGAAGGGTCCGGACCGCATGATGCTCATCACCGACTCGATGAGCGCGGCGGGGTGTCCGGACGGCATCTACTCGCTCGGCGGGCTGCGCGTGCGCGTGGCGGACGGCTGCGCGCGCCTTGCGGACGTGCCGTACGACCCCAAGGCGGTCGTCTCCAACGTCGCCGGCTCGGTCGCGCGCTTCGACGCCTGCTTCCGCCGCTACGCGCGCGTGACGGGCCTGCCGCTTGCCGAGGCAATCAAGGCGACGGGCTGGAACCAATGCCTGTCGCTTGGCATTCCCGGCCGCGGGAAAGTCGAGCCGGGCTTCGTGGCCGACCTCGTTGTACTTACTGCCGACCTCCAGCCCGTCACCACATACGTAAACGGGATAAAGGCGGGGAGTTGAAGGGGCGGGTGCAACTTGTTGCGACCACTTTTTGGGTGTTGTCCCGGGTGAATCTTACCCTTGCCTAACTGCGGGGGAATATGAGATAATTCTCTTCCTGTCTGTGCAGGAGAAGATTTCATCAAGAACAAGGAAGAAGCAACATGAGCAAAGAACTTGAGAAGATGACGCCCGAGTTGAGGGCGTTCATCGAGGAATGGAAGGCGAAGCCGGGCAACCTGATCATGGTGCTCCATCGCGTCCAGCAGACGTACGGGTACATCCCGCGCGAGATCGCGATCGAGACGAGCGAAATCCTGGGCGTGCCGCTCGCGAAGATCTACGGCGTCATCACGTTCTACAACTTCTTCCGCCTGCGGAAGGCCGGGAAGTACAACATCCAGGTGTGTCTCGGGACGGCCTGCTACCTGCGCGGCGGCGACGACGTGCTCAAGGAGTTCGAGAAGCAGCTGGGCGTGGGCCTGAACGCGACCACCCCGGACGGGATGTTCTCCGTGGAGGCGGTGCGCTGCCTCGGCTGCTGCGGCCTCGCGCCGGTGGCGGTCGTGAACGGCGAGGTCCACGGCAAGCTCTCGACGAAGGACGTCGAGAACATTATCGCGAAGTACTGTGCTGAAGGCTGAAAGGAAAAAGAAAATGGCTAAGCTTACATTGGCAGACCTGCGCAAGATGCGCGAAGAGAAGCAGCAGGCGATGGAAATGCGCGACGCGTCCAACAAGGACGTGCAGGTGATCGTGGGCATGGGCACGTGCGGCATCGCCGCCGGCGCCAAGGACACGTTCACGGCACTCGTGAACGCGATCAACGAGAAGGGCCTCACGAACGTCCTCATCCGCCAGACGGGCTGCATGGGCCTGTGCCACTCGGAGCCGACCGTGGAGGTCGTCGTCCCGGGCATGCCCACGGTGATCTACGGCAACGTGGATGCGGCGACGGCGAAGTCCCTGGTCGAGAAGCACATCGTCGGCCACCAGCTGATCGACGACAAGATCCTCGACCGTCCGTCCATTGACATCATCAAGAACGCCTAAGGAGCACGACAATGGCATACGAATCATACGTTCTTGTGTGCGGCGGCACCGCGTGCTGTTCGAGCGGCGGCACGACCGTCGTCGAGACGTTCAAGAAGGAGCTTGAGGCGGCCGGCCTCAAGGACAAGGTGCAGGTGGTCGTGACGGGCTGCCTCGGGTTCTGCGAGCAGGGCCCGATCGTGAAGATCCTCCCGCAGGGCACGTTCTACGTCCAGGTGAAGCCCGAGGACGTGAAGGAGATCGTGGCGGAGCACCTGGTGAAGGGCCGCGTGGTGCAGCGCCTCTGCTACGACCCCGAGCAGGCGAAGAAACTCGTCGCGGAGGCGAACATCCCGTTCTACCAGAAGCAGTACCGCATCGTGCTGCGCAACTGCGGCATCATCGACCCGGAGAAGATCGAGGACTACATCGCGCGCGACGGCTACAAGGCCATCGAGAAAGTGCTCTTCGAGATGACGCCGGAGCAGGTGGTCGAGGAGATCCTGAAGTCCGGCCTTCGCGGCCGCGGCGGCGCGGGCTTCCCCACCGGCATGAAGTGGAAGTTCGCCCAGCAGCAGCCCAAGGGCCAGAAGTACATGGTGTGTAACGCCGACGAGGGCGACCCCGGCGCGTACATGGACCGCTCCACGCTGGAAGGCGATCCCCACTCCATCCTCGAGGCCATGACGATCGCCGGCTACGCGATCGGCGCCTCCAAGGGCTTCATCTACATCCGCGCGGAATACCCGCTCGCCATCGAGCGACTCCAGATCGCCATCAAGCAGGCGCATGAGCTGGGCCTTCTCGGCGAGGACATCCTCGGCAGCGGCTTCTCGTTCGACATCGAGCTCCGCTTCGGCGCGGGCGCGTTCGTGTGCGGCGAGGAGACGGCGCTCCTCCAGTCCATCGAGGGCAACCGCGGCATGCCGAAGCCGCGTCCGCCGTTCCCGGCCGTGAAGGGCCTGTGGGGACGTCCCACGGTGATCAACAACGTCGAGACGCTCGCGAACATCCCCGTCATCATCAACAAGGGCGCGGACTGGTTCAACAAGATCGGCACCGCGACGACGAAGGGCACGAAGGTGTTCGCGCTCACGGGCAAGGTCAACAACTCGGGCCTCATCGAGGTGCCGATGGGCACCACCCTCCGCGAGATCATCTTCGATATCGGCGGCGGCATCCGCGGCGGCCACCAGTTCAAGGCGGCCCAGACGGGCGGTCCCTCCGGCGGCATCATCCCGCCCCAGTTCCTCGACACGCCGATCGACTACGAGTCGCTCGCGAAGATCGGCTCGATCATGGGTTCCGGCGGCCTAATCGTCATGGACGAGACGGACTGCGTGGTTGACGTGGCCCGCTTCTACCTTGACTTCACGGTGGATGAGAGTTGCGGCAAGTGCGCGCCGTGCCGCATCGGCGGGCGCAAGCTCCTCAACTACCTCAAGAAGATCACCGACGGACGTGGCACCGAGCAGGACATCAAGGACATGCAGGCCATCTGCGACGCGATGAACAAGGCGTCGCTCTGCGGTCTCGGCCAGACGGCCTCCAACCCGGTGCGCTCCACGCTCCGCTACTTCATGGACGAGTACATGGAGCACATCAAGGACAAGAAGTGCCGTGCCGGCAAGTGCACGAAGCTCATCCAGTACAAGATCGACCCGGCCAAGTGCAAGGGCTGCACGCTCTGCGCGCGCAAGTGCCCAGCAAACGCGATCACGGGCACGGTGAAGCAGCCGCACGTGATCGATCCGGCGAAGTGCATCAAGTGCGGCCAGTGCGAGTTGAACTGCAAGTTCGGCGCGATCAGCCACGGGTGATTAGGAAGGAAAGGATATTTCAATCATGGAAAACACCGAAATGATTACCCTTGAGATCAACGGCAAGACCGTTGAGGTCCCGAAGGGCACCACGATCCTCAACGCGGCGAAGGCCGCGCACATCAAGATCCCCACGCTCTGCTACCATCCGGATCTCCGGGCGGGCGCGAGCTGCGGCATCTGCGTGGTGCGCCAGCTCGTCCCGAGCCGCAACCCCGCCGACAACGGCAAGCTCGTCCCCTCGCCGAAGCTCCTCCGCGCGTGCTGCACGGAGGCAGCGCCGGGCATGCACATCCTCACGCACGACCCGGACATCGTCCAGGTGCGCAAGACCGTGCTCGAGCTCATCCTCGCGAACCACCCGAACGACTGCCTCCAGTGCCCGCGCTCCGGGTCCTGCGAGCTGCAGGCCATCGCGGCCGACTTCGGCATCCGCGAGAATCCGTTCCCGAAGGAAGTTCTCCACCACGACCCCGACACGTCCACGCCCTCGATCGTCCTCTACCCGGACAAGTGCATCAAGTGCGGCCGCTGCGCGGAAGTCTGCCAGGAGATGCAGAACGTGTGGGCGCTCGAGTTCATCGGCCGCGGCGAGAAGACCGTGATGCAGCCCGCCGCCGGCGTGCCGCTCGCGGAGTCGCCCTGCATCAAGTGCGGACAGTGCTCCGCGCACTGCCCCGTCGGCGCGATCTACGAGAACGACGAGACGGCCAAGGTGTGGGCCGCCCTGCGCGACCCGGAGAAGACCTGCCTCGTGCAGATCGCCCCGGCCGTGCGCGTGGCCGTCGGCGAGGCGTTCGGCATGAAGCCGGGCGAGCTCACCACGGGCAAGATCTACGCGGCCCTCCGCATGATCGGCTTCGACAAGGTGTTCGACACGAACTTCTCCGCCGACGTCACGATCATGGAGGAAGGCACGGAGTTCATCAAGCGCTTCACCGA
>ONRL01000052.1 GCA_900320225.1 uncultured Lentisphaerota bacterium | reverse complement strand
GCCGGCGAGCTGCAACTTCGACTTCGCGCAGTACATCACCGAGTTCACGCACCTCGGCAACCTGGCGATCCGCACCGCGAAGCCGATCGACTTCGATCCAGTCGAGATGAAGGTCACGAACGACAACGCGGCGGCGGACGCGCTCCTCCACGCGAAATACGAAAACGGCTGGAAGTTGGGGTGAAGATTGGTGGACAATAGAAAAGGATCGTGCAAATGAAAGCGCTTTCGGCATTCGCCTTCGCCTGCCTGTGTCTGGCGGGATGCGTCGCCCCTCGGGGAAGCGCGGACGCGCAGGAGCGCGTCCCTCCCTGCTGCCGCGAAGAGGGCTTCACGCCCATCTTCAACGGCCGTAACCTCGACGGCTGGATCGGCGCGAAGCACCTCTACTACGTGGAGAACGGCGAGCTCGTGTTCAAGGAGGGGCCGAAGAACTTCGGCAACCTCTTCTACCACAAGCCCTTCGCGAACTTCACGGCGCGCTTCTCGTTCAAGCTCGTCCCCAACGGCAACAACGGCTTCGCCGTCCGCGCCGGGAAGGAATGCGTGGAAGGCGGGGCGCTCATCGGCGGGAACAAGGTGATGACCGACGCCGCGTACAACGGCATGGAGATCCAGGTTCTCGACGACACGGGCGACAAGAAGCAGCACCTGAAAGCGTGGCAGTACCACGGCTGCATCTACGGTGTCGTGACGGCGCAGAAGGGCGCGCTCCGGCCCGTCGGCGAGTGGAACGACGAGGAGGTGACGGTTGACGGCGAGAACGTGACCGTGATCCTCAACGGCAAGACCATCCTCGCCACCTCGGTGAAGGACCTGCCGACCGACGGCACGACGCCGGATGGTAAGCCGCACCCCGGTCTCCACAATTCCTCTGGGTACGTCGGCTTCCTCGGCCATACGATGCCCGTACGCTTCCGCAACATCCGCGTGAAGGAATTGCCTTGAGGCATCTCGCGCTCGTGGGGTTCGCGCTGGCCGCCTGCTGGACTGCCTCCGGCGCGGCGGACGTGCGGCGCGTGGCGATGCCGCAGCGGTTCGCCCGTGGCGACACGAACGTGCGCCGCCTCGGTCCGTGGGATTCCGCCGCGTGGATCTGGCGGAAGGACATGCCGCTCCCGGCGGGCGGCGAGTTCGTCAGGTTCCGCAAGGATTTTTCTGCAGACGGGAAATCGCCTCTGCGTTTCCACGTGAGCGCGGACGAGCGGTTCGTCTTGCTCTTGGACGGCCAGGTGGTCGCGCGCGGCCCCGACCGTGGCACGCCGGAGATGTGGTTCGTCCAGAGTTACGAGACGCTTCCCGCCGCCGGCGACCATCTGCTGGAGGTCGTCTGCTGGCGCATGAACCCGCATCAGGCGCCGAACGCGCAGCTCTCCATCCGCGGCGGTTTCCTCTTCAAGGCGGATGAGCCGTTCGACGCGGCGCTCACGACAGGCCGCGCGGACTGGCGCGTAGCCGCGCTCGCGGGCACGCGGATGACGCGCGACGCCTATCCGATGGGCCCTGTCGGCGCGCAGTGCGAAGTGTCGGGAACTGGAATCCTCACAGAACACCCCGAGCCGGCGGCCTACGAAAAGCCCGTCATCGTGCGTGGGGCGATTCCGCCGGACGAGTCGATCACGAGCGGATCGAGTCGGCGTCCAGCCTGGATGCTCTACCCGTCCGAGCTGCCCGCGCAGATCGAGCGGACGATCCGCCCCGGCGCGTTCAAGGCCGCGGACGACCAGGCGTTCGCGACGAATGGCGTGTGGAATAAGGCCGCGCGGGCGTATGGGCGCGCCGGATGGTACCGTGCGTCCGCCGCCGCGCATCCCGTCGTTGCGGAAGCGAATGCCCTCCGTGCAGGGAAGGGGAAGGTGATCGTTCCGCCGCACGCGAAAAGGCGCATCCTCTGGGACTTGGGCGACTACTGGTGCGCGTACCCCGAGCTTGTCGCGAGTGGCGGCAAGGGCGCGAAAATCGCGTGGGGCTGGGCGGAGTCGCTCTACACGGGCGACTGCTTCGACTGGCACACGCTCGCATCTGAAGAGCGGAAAGGCACCACGAGCCGCGCGAAGTGGGCGGATAAGTATTTCTACGGCTTCAAGGATGTGTTCTGTCCTGACGGTCGCCTTCAGGCGACGTTCACCACGCCCTGGTGGCGGTGTGGTCGGTGGTGCCAGATCGAGATCGAGACTGCCGACGAACCGTTGGCGCTGGAGGACGTGCGGCTCGTTCCGACCATCGCGGGCGTGGAGCAACTGTGCCGCCGCGGCCTTGAGATGTGCATGCACGAGATGTACTTCGACTGCCCGTACTACGAACAGCAGATGTATGGCGGCGACACGCGCCTCCAGATGCTCGTCGCCGCTGCGCTTTCCGCCGACGGGCGCCTCACGCGCCAGGGGTTCCGTCTCTTCGAGATGTCGCAGCGCGACGACGGCCGCGTGTCGATGAACTATCCCACCACGTGGCTTCAGGAGTCGACTACGTATTCGCTCCTCTGGACGCTGATGCTGGGCGACGCCGCGCTGTGGCGCGACGATGCGGCGTGGGTCCGCGCGCGCATGCCGGCGGTGCGCAAGATGCTCTTCGGGATCGAGGCGCATGTGGACACCGACGGACTTGTGCGCAACCTTCCGGGATGGAGCTTCATGGACTGGGTGCCGGAATGGAACTTCGGCGTTGCGCCGGGCGGCGGTTTCGGGGGCGGCGGATCGGCGTGCGAGAACCTGCTGTATCTCCTTGCGCTTCGGAGCGCGGCGTTTGTTGAGGATTCGCTTGGTGAAACGGAGCTGGCGACGCGTTGGCGTCGCCGCGCCGAGGCGCTCGCGCAGCGGATCAACGCGACATACTGGTGCGAGGCGCGGGGGCTGGTGGCCGACACGGCCGCGCAGGATCGATTCTCGGAACACGCGCAGTGTCTCGCGATCCTCGCGGACGCCCTCCCGCCCGAACGGGCGAAGCGCGCGTTCGACGGGCTTGTGTCGGCGGGCGACCTCGCGCGGTGTACGGTCTACTTCTCGCACTACCTCTTCGAAACGTATTTCCGTTACGGGCGCGGCGACCTTTTCCTGAAGCGGCTTGACCTCTGGCGCGATTTCGCGAAGCAGGATCTCAAGACGCCCCTGGAGGCGCCGGGCGACGCGCGGAGCGACTGTCACGCCTGGGGCGCGCATCCGCTCTACCATTTCCGAACGGGGCTCGCCGGGATACGCCCGGTTTCCGCTGGCTTCGCCTCGGCGGAGATTGCACCTTGCTTTGGCGGGCTCACGTGGGTCAAGGCGTCCGTACCGACGCCGAAAGGACTGCTATCCGTGGATTTGCGCCGCGAGGGCGAGTCCGTTTCCGGAACTGTGGACGTGCCGCCCGGCCTGCCGACGACATTCGTCTGGAAGGGCGCCCGTCGCATGCTCCACGCCGGATCCAACCGGCTCATGCCATGAGCAGGTTCTTGAACTTGAGGCCGAAGCGCGAGAGGTATTTCGAGAGGCGGTCGGAGTCGTTGTTCGACTTCTTCGCCTTGCGCGAGACGGCGAAGAGCTTCTTTGCCGCGTCCGCTGCGGAGACCGAGCTGCGACAGACCGCGACGACGTGCGCGAGCTGCGCGAGGTCGAAGCTATCGTATCGTGCGGCGTAGTCCCTGCCGAGAAGTTCCGCGAGCGTCAGCTCCCCGACTGACACTGGCTCCGCCGCGTCGGCACCTCCCGTCATGCGGGCGATTTCGTCAATCACGACGTCCTCGGTGATGCGTCCGCCGTCGGCGAGCGTGGCCATGCGCACGACCATCGCGTTGAGGTCGCGGAAGTTGCCGTGCCAGGGCGTGGTGGGGGCGAGCGCGAACTTGAGGAAGCGGGCGCGCGCCTCCTTGCTGAACGACACGTGCTTGTGCGTACGCTGCGTGTAGCGCAGGAGCTCGTAGTCAAGGTTGGGCTCGATGTCCTCCCGGCGTTCGGCGAGACCTGGCATCTTGAAGCTCCAGAGGTCGATGCGGGCGAGGAGGTCGCGGCGGAACTTGCCGCTCGTCACGTCGTCCATGAGATTGCGGTTCGTACCGCAGATGAGCTGGAAGTCGCTGTGCTCGTCCTTGGTGGCGCCGAGCGGGCGGTAGGTCTTCTCCTCGATCGCCTTGAGGAGCATCGTCTGGGCCTCCATCGGCAACTCGCCGATCTCGTCGAGGAAGATGATGCCGCCGTCGGCCTCCTTGAGGAATCCGGCGTGATCGGCGCCGGCGCCGGAGAACGAACCCTTCTTGTGCCCGAAGAGGGCGGACTTCGCGAGGTCGCCGCCGAGCGTGGCACAGTTGACGGCCACGAACTCGCCCTTGACCTTGTTGGACTGCTTCTTGAGCAGGTAGATTTGCTTGGCGAGCTGGCTCTTGCCCGCGCCGGTGGGACCGGTGAGCAAGATGGGGTCCGAGGAGCGCACGGACACGCGCTCGATCGTCTCGATGAGGTGGTTGAAGTCGGCGTTGCGCGTCTCGATGCCCTGCTTGAGGAAGGAGAGGTCCTTCTGCCGGTCGGTCTCGAACCGCTTGGCGAGTGCGTCGTAACGCGAGAGGTCGAGGTCGATCACGTTGATCACGCCCTTGGGGTCGTTCGAGTGGCGGACATGCCCCTCCTTCGGCGAGGATTGCACGATCTTCGCGTTCAGGTGGTGTGACTCCACGAGCAGGAAGAGGCAGATCTTCTCGACGTGCGTGCCCGTGGAGATGTGGATGTAGTAGGAGGTCTTGTCCTCATGGAAGCAGGGGGACATCGAGTAGTCGTAGAACTTGGAGTACACCTCCTCGAAATCCCAGGGGTCCTTCAGCTCGATGTTGTCCAGCACGACCTTCGTCTCCGGGGAGACACTTCGGATGTCGGCCTTGATGCGCTCGGCAAGGTCCTTGTAGGCCTTGTTGTAGATGATGTGCAGCTCGTCGATCGGGAGCTCTTCCTGCTGGACGAGGCCGATCGCGGGCCGCCAGGTGTCCCAACGTGCCTTGCCCGCGCCGCCGTGCGCGTCCTTCTGTGTACCGAGAACGGATATCGCTGTCGTTTTCATGGCGCGTATTCTACCATCTTCACTTCTCGCAGTCTATACGAAAAGATAGCAATTATAATTTTTGATTAAGGCGTTTCGTTTTGGTAAACTAATTACGTGCTCTCTAATGAAAGTTAAAGCCATGAAACCGAAACGACTTGGATTTGTTGCGATTCTGGTAGCCGCGTCGGCCGCATTGGCCGCGGAGTTCCGTCCGGTGGCGGTGACGTCCGCCAGCGAGACCTACAGCGCGCGATACGCCGCTGACAAGATGATTGACGGCGACCTCGCCACATACGCCTGTTTCCAGGACGACACGCGCAACGGGAAGGATGCGAAGACCGACCCGCCGCTCGCGGCCGCGCCGGTGACGTGCTCGTTCGTGCTCGACCTCGGCGCGGCGCGCGAGGTCGCAGGTCTCAAGCTTGTCGCGCGCAACTGCTGGGCGCCGACGATGGCGTCCGACGTGAGCGTGTGGGCGTGCGCCGACAGGAAGGGCACGCAGGGCCTCGTGCCGCTCGCGGAGAACGCCGCGTTGCCGCCCGTCATCAACTCTTACGCGGCCTACGTCACGTGGCCGAAGGCGAATGCCCGCTATTTGAAGGTACAGGTGAACGACGCGAACCGCAAGCCGATCCGCAACGGCTGGTTCAACCGCGTGATGTGGGAGTGGGCGCGGATGCACGGCGATCCGATCTCCGGCGACGGCAAGTGGTACAACTGCCAGATCGCGGAGGTGATGGCGTTCGACGCACTTCCGTCGGACGCGCCTGCGCCGAACGCGGACGGCGTGGCGTTCCCGCGCGAACGGCTGGAGCGCGACTGGATCTACCAGGACGCCGGGCTTAACGTCGCGAAGGTCTTCACCTCCGGGAAGGACGGCGAGGTCGAGCGCAAGATGGTGGCGAAGGCGCTTGCGGGCGTGCCGGAGGGCGACGCGCGCGAGAAGTTCCTCGCCGAGTTCGGCGCGCTCGTGGCTGCCGAGGTCGTGGGCAACGACCCGCGCTGGCGCGACCTCTACCTGCGCGCGTGTGCCGTGCGCCGTCAGGCGCGTCTCGCGAAGCTGCGCGCGAAGGCCGTGCAGTTCGTCTACACGAAGAACCACGTGTTCGGCGGCGAGCAGGGGCTCGTGAGCGCGTACGACCAGTGGGACGACCAGGTGAAGACCGAATGCGGCAACTTCAAGGGCTGGTCTGGCAGCCGGCAGGACTCGGAGGACGGCATGCCGATGACGGAGATCGGCTCGCAGCTCTGCCTCGGCACGGTCAACGCGGACGGCTCCATCTCGCACGAGGTGTTGATCGACAAGCCCCACGGGCTCATCGCGAACGTCAACCTCTCGTGGAACGGCAAGACGCTCGTCTTCGCGATGCGCGACAACTACACGAACGACTGCGTGTCGCTCTACACGATGGACCTCGCGACGCGCAAGGCGGTGCGCATCACGTTTCCGGAGAAGGGCGCGGGCGGCAAGGACCTCGCCGTCACGGACACGGAGCCCGTGTGGCTCCCGAACGGCGACATCGTGTTCGCCTCAACGCGCTTCTCGCGCATCTGCGACTGCTGGTACCGCGCGGGCGGCGACATCTACCGCTGCCGGGCGGACGGTTTCTTCCTACGCCGCCTCACGACCGACGAGCTGATGAGCAACCTCCCGCAGGTGACGATGGACGGACGTGTCGTCTTCACGCGCTGGGAGTACAACGACCGCACGGCCCTCTATCTCCACCCGCTCATCGTGATGAACCCGGACGGCACGGGCCAGACCGAATGGTACGGCAACAACTCCGACTTCCCCAGTTCCATCATCCACGCGACGCCCGTGCCCGGTTCGCAGAAGCTGCTGGGCCTCATCGCGGGCCACCATGCCCCCTACAAGGGCAAGCTCGCGCTCATCGACCGTCTGGAGGGCACACAGGCCGGCGAGGGAATCGAGTTCGTGGCGGGCGCGGCGCCCGACCGCACGCCCGGTCGCCACCGGCAGGAGGTGAAGCCGCGCAAGTGGAACGACTTCCGCATCGACATCTTCGGGCAGGACGGTCCTCAGTGGGCCAGCTGTTTCGCGTTCGACGAGACGGACTACCTCGTCTCCTTCCAGCCCGAGGGATGCTGCATGATGTACGGTCCCTACTGGCCGCGCTTCGGCGCGTACTGGCAGAACGCGGACGGCGCGCGCGAACTGCTCGCCTACGACTGGAAGCAGTGCGTGGGAAGGATCGTGCCCGTCATGCCGCGCGAGAAGCCCGCCCAGCGCGTGGACCTCGACCATCCGGAGGAGAACGACGGCACGTTCTACGTGCAGGACGTCTACCTCGGGCCGGGCCTCCAGGGCGTTCCGCGCGGCACGGTGAAGAAGCTGCGCGTGATGGCGCTCGAGTACCGCACCGCGCGGCTCGGCTGGTGCGGGAACGGCGGCGAGTACGAGACGGGCCTCAACCAGACGCCCATCTCGCTCAACTCCGGCGCGTGGGACGTGAAGCACGTGCTCGGCGAGGTGGACGTGGAGGAGGACGGCAGCTGTCTCTTCAAGGTGCCCGCGCGGCAGGCCGTGTTCTTCCACCTGCTCGACGGCGAGGGAAAGTGCGTGCAGTCGATGCGCAGCTGGGCCACGCTCCAGCCGGGCGAGTACTTCGGCTGCATCGGCTGCCACGAGCCGAAGCGCGGCGCGCTGCCTCCCGACGCGCGCAACGTGACGGCGGCGATGAAGAAGCCCGCGCAGACGCTCAAGCCGTTTGCGAACGGCACGAAGGAGCATCCGCTCGTCAAGCGCCTGCGCACCGAGAAGTGGTATGCGAGCACGGACAACTTCCTCGGCGTGAACGCGGCGCGCTCCACGGACCCCGACGCGCCCGTGGACGGCTTCAGCTTCCGCCGTGAGATCCAGCCGATCCTCGACCGCAACTGCACGCGCTGCCACGACGCGAAGCACCCCAAGCTGAACCTCACGGGCGAGCCGTTCCCCGACGACAAGGTGTGGCGCATCTCGAAGAACTACTACAACCCGAAGCGTGCCTGGACGCAGAGCTACGTGAACCTCACGGCGCACGGAAATCCCGACGCCTGTTCGTGGATGAAGTGGCTCAAGCCGCGCAGCCGCACGATGATGCTCCCGCCGTACCACATCGGCTCGTGCAAGAGCGAGATTTTCAAGAAGTTTGACGGCGCGCACCATGGCGTGAAGCTCACGGACAACGAGAAGCGCGTGTTCGCGTGTTGGATCGATTTGCTCTGTCCGTTCTCAGGTTCCTTCGCCGAGGCGAACACCTGGATGGACGAGGAGAAGGCGATCTTCCTCCACTTCCAGGGCAAGCGCGTGACGTACGCCGAACGCGAGCGCATCGATTTCATCAAAGAGCACACAAAGAAATGAGCGATAAAATGATCAAGATGGCAAGACTCTTCAAAATGTTTGTCGCGTTGCTGGCCGTGGAGGCGGCTGCGGCCACGTCCGCGATTACGGTGCGGAACGGCGTGCCGAACGCCGCATTATTCGCCAGGCGGAACGCGGCGGGCAATCAGTATTTCTTCTGCTTGGGGGATTCAACGTCGACGCCGTGGGTCGAGTTTGCCCGCATCGTGGCGAAGGACCTGGACGTGCGGACGATTCCGCATGTCTACCCTGAACCGGCGGGGGCGGGCTTTGCGCGCTACTCGTGCGTGAACGGACAGGCCATCTACGGCGAACGCGTCTGCAGCGGTTATCTTGCCGTGCTCGACTACTCTGCGACGGGCGCGCGGGGCGACGCGAAACGCGAGGCGGCCTATCTCGAGAATCTCGTGCGGGCGATCTACAACTACCGTGCGACGCATAGCGTGATCATCCTGCATACGACGCCCTCGCCATACGTGGCCGAGGCCGAAAAGATTGCGGATCACTACGGCATCCCCACGCTCGACTTGACGGATGCGAAGGACGCTGCGGAACGTTCCGCCCGTCTGACGGCGTTTGCCGCCGTACTTTTCAAGGATGTCGCTGTGCCGGCCAAGCCCGTGCCACGCAAGCTTCCGCCGCCGTTGCATCCGGGTGCGGAGTTGCGTCCCCAGATCGTCTCCTACGAACATCCGGAGGTGCGGTTCGACGACGGATGGCTCGGCTGGCAGCGCCCGAATGTCCAGCAGGTACGCCATGTCATCGACGCGAAGCGCAAGGGCGCGAAGGTGTCGCTGACGTTCACGGGCGGCGAAGTCGGCGTTTTCGACGAGGCGACGCCGCAGTCGTCGGCCTTCGCCACCACGGTCGACGGCGGTGCGCCGCGCGTGGTTGCGCCGCCGGCAGGCGGGAAGGTGTTCCTTCGCCATACGCCGCTCTTCGAGGGACTTGACCCGGCGCGCGAGCACGTGTTGACGCTTGAGGTGCGGGACGATGCGCCGCTGCGTCTGGCCGGTTTCTCGCTCAGCGGTTCCGTCAAGACGCCGAAAGAAACGCGTTCACCCCTTGAGCGGATGCGTCAGAAGCTGGAAGCGCTGCCGCCGATGGTCTACGAACCGCCGGCCGGGCGATTCGAGCATATTCCCGAGACGATGCGCCGCCTTCGCGAGGGAGGGACCCTGACGATCGTCATGTTGGGCGACAGCATCGTCAACGACACGTCGTCATCCCGGTTCGAGGAGCTCTTGATGAAGCGCTATCCGAAGTGCCGCATCCGCAAAGTCGTGAGCGTGCGGGGCAGCACGGGCTGCGACTGGTATGCGCAGGAAAACCGCGTGCGCGAATGGGCGCTCAAGTACAAGCCGGACCTGATGATGATCGGCGGCATTTCCCATCGCCCGGATCCTTCTAAGATGCGCGACGTGGTGCGGCAGATCCGTGCCGAAAAGCCGGATACGGAATTCCTTCTCCTCACGCCCGTTTTCGGTTCGGAGGCCAATGTGTGGAATCTGAACTGGACGCCGGAGATCGACCATGCGACGCCGAATCCGCGCGCCATCATCGAGCGGATCGCCGCCGAGGAAAAATGCGCGTTCTTCGACATGACGGGTCCGCTCGGCGTGTTCATCCGCGATTCCAAGATGGCACGCGGGGCGTTTATGCGCGATGTCGTGCACGCGAACGAACGCGGCTTCGCGGTCCTGGGCGAACTGCTCAACCGCTGGTTCGCGCCTGAAAACTGACACGTGCGCGCCGGCATCTCCAAAGGATGAGAGAGAAAAGATGAAACTACGGGGCTTGGTCATTGGAATTGCCGTGGGGGGATTCGTCGTTGCTGGCGGCGTGAAGGCATGCGCGGCGAAAACAACGCGGCATACGATTGAAGACAGGGTGGCGACGATTGTCGCGAAGAAGCCGCAGCTCAAAGGCGTGGCGAAAAGCTCGGGCGGGAAGTTGAAGATATTCGTCTTCAAGAACGAGCGTTCTGTTGAAGTCCACGCGCCTGGCTGGAGAATGCCGCGGATCTATCCGATGACGGCGTTCAGCGGGGCGCTGGGGCCGAAACTGCGGGAAGGCGACGGACAGATTCCGGAAGGGGTTTACGGCATTGAATACCTGAATCCGAACTCCAGCTACCATCTTTCGCTGAAGGTCTCGTATCCGAATGCTTCGGACAGAAAGCGCGCGAAGGCGGATGGCCGCACCAATCTTGGCGGCGACATCATGATTCACGGTAAGGCGGTGACGATAGGTTGCGTACCTGTCGGCGACGACGCGATCGAGGACATCTTCTATCTCGCCGCGTCGGTTGGCATCAAGAACGTTTCGGTCATTATCGCTCCATACGATATGCGTAAAGGGCGCAATCCCGAGCTGGAACGTTCGTCTTTGGCATGGTATCCCGATCTTCTCTGCGAAATCTCCACCGCCCTCGGTGTCAACTAAACCGCAGTACTTACACGACCTTTCGTTTGCCACGTGATAGAGTTTATCACGTGATAGAGTTTACCACTTGATAGAGTTTACCACGTGATAAACCATAATCCCTATCCCGTTCCGCACCATAATCGCACAGCTGCGCCTCCCCCTCATTCCGCACCATAAGTAAAATGAGAGGCTGTTAACCCTCAAAAAGTGGTATGATATGTGTGCTCACGCAATCAACCACAGGAAGGAAGTGGGCAACTCTGCCAAGCGGGAGAATCAGGTTTGTGGTATAATATCCGCGGATGAAGGAAGTTTTGAAGACGTTATATGCCATATCGTCAACCTATATGCCATGTCGTCGCGGGGCCGAACGGTTCCGGGAAGTCGACGTTCGCGCTCAGGTACCTGCCTGAGTACGCGGGGGCCGTAGAGTACGTGAATCCCGACCTCATGGCGCAGGGGATGTCGCCGACCGACATCCGCCTCTCCGCCATCAAGGCGGGGAAGCTGACGTTGGAACGTATCGCAGAGCTCATCGAGGCGGGCACGTCGTTCGCCTTCGAGACGACGCTCTCCGGGCGCGGGCACCTGCGTCTGCTCGCCGACGCGAAGGCGCGCGGCTACCTGATTGCCCTCTATTACCTCTGGATGCCCGAGCCGGCGGCCCTGCCGCTGCGCATCAGCCACCGCGTGCTCGCGGGCGGGCACGACGTGCCGACCGCGGACGTGCTGCGCCGGTACGTGCGTTCTCGCGCGAACGTCAAGGACTATGCGTCGCTCGCCGATACGTTGCTGGTGTTCTACGCTGTACCCGCGATCCAGCGTCTGATCTACCGGCGCAACGGCGCGGCGCTCGTTCTGGATCCCGCCCTAGCGGAGCCGATGAGAAAGGAACTTGGACTATGATCGACCGGAAGGACTGGCCGGTGGACGCGCGCAACGCGCAGGACGCGTTCGACGAGGCATCATGGGACGCGATCGAGGGCTACCGCGACACGGGCGAGATGGTGCCGGGCATGAAGGACGGCAAGCTCTACCTCTACACCGTGGACGAGGCGCTCCGGACGCGTCCCGACTACGAGATGCGCAAAAAGGACGTGGGCGAATGGCGCCGGAACAACCTGATCGCCCAGTTCAAGGCCGCCGGACTTGAACTGACGCCCGACGTGTGGGAACGTCTTGCCGCCGACCGCCGCCAAGCCCTTGAAGACGACCTTGCTTGGATTCACCCCTGATGTCGGTAAATATGAAAGTACTGCTGTTGGCCGGTGAGGAGTCGGGCGTCCTGTACGCGGAACGCCTGCGCCGCGCGTTGCCGGGATGCGAGTTCCAGACCTATCAGGACCACTACAAGACCTCCGACCTCGCGGTGATGGGTTTCTGGGCCGTGATCAAGCGTATTTTCTTCTTCCTCGGTGTGCAACGCACGATGAAACGCGTGATCCGCGAATGGCATCCGGACGTGGTGGTGACGATCGACTACCCCGGCCTCAACCTCAAGCTCGCTGCCTATGCGAAGGCGCGTGGCATCCCTGCCGTGCACATCGTGTGCCCGCAGGTGTGGGCGTGGCATCAGGGGCGCATTCCGAAGGTGGCCGCCGCCGTGAACCGTCTCCTTTGTTTCTTCCCGTTCGAACCTGCTCTTTTCAAGGATTTTGAAGGGAAGGATTTCCACGCAGCCTTCATCGGCCACCCGATGGTGGATATTTTTGAGGAAGAGAAAGAACAAAAGGTCGGGGTGGCGGACCTCACTGCCCGGGAATGCGAGGCGACGGCAGATTGCCGAAGCAAATCTGCAGATCCGTTGGTTTGTCGCCCCGAGATTGCAATTTTGCCCGGAAGCCGCGTAGGTGAGATCCAGCGGCATCTGCCACGGCTCCTCGATGCCGTGCGCCTGCTGAACCGACCCGATATCCGCGTGGTCATCCCAGCGGCGAATGACCGGGCCGAGGCGGAGATCCGTGCTACGATTACGGTGCGGAACGACCCGTTCGTGCCGGAAGTGGTGAAGGGCGGCGCGCGCGACCTGCTACGCCGGGCGGACTGCGCGGCGGTGGCGTCGGGCACGGCCACGCTCGAGGCGGCGCTTGCGCGTTGCCCGACGGTGCTGGTCTATGCCGTCTCGGCGCTGCTCGCCTGGTTCGCGCGGCGCGTGATCAAGGGCGTGAAGCACATCGGCCTCGCAAACGTGATCGCGGAGAAAAGCGGCGTGGAGCCGCCGATGCCCGAGTTGCTGCAAGAGGCGTTCACGCCCGAGGCGGTGGCTGCGCAGCTCGCCGCATGGCTTGATGACGCGGAGGCGCGTGCGCGCGCATCGCGTGCGCTTGATGCCGTGATGGCGCGGTTGGCCGCGACAGGCGCGGCCACTCCCGCTGGGGGGGCACCTGGTCTTGCCGCGACAGGCGCGGCCTCTCCCGCCGGGGGGGCGCTCGGCCTTGCCGCGCGCGAGATATGGGAGGTCGTCCATGCGCATTGAGGTGACGGGCATGGTGCCCAAGGCGTTCGGCCTCGCGAAGGCGCAGGTGACGGCGGCCGCGCGGTTCTTCGCGGCGCGCTCGCGGGCGCGCGTCGGCGGCGTGTGGCACGAAGTGGTGGTGCATCTCGTGCGGGACGCGGCGAGCGACGAGCTGCATCAGGCGATCATGGGCGTGGCGGGGGCGACGGACGTGATCACGCAGGCCTACGACGCGGTGCCGCCGGAGGAACCCGGCCTGTACGGGGAACTGTTCGTGAACACCGACCAGGCGCTGCGCGCCGCACCGCGGCGGAAGGGGTGGAGTCCCGCGAAGGAACTCCTTCTCTACGTCGCGCACGGTATGGACCATCTTTCGGGCGCAGACGACTGCACCGAAGCCGATTACAACCGCATGAGAAGACGGGAGTTAAAATGGTTGAACTCGCTGACATTCTGAACGACGTGAACGCCCGCATCGCCGCCGCGTGCGCGAAGGCGGGGCGCGACCCCGGCGACGTGGAGATCGTGGCCGTCACGAAGACACACGGACCCGAGGTCGTGCGCGAGGCCTGGGAGGCGGGCCTCCGCATCGTGGGCGAGAACAAGGTGCAGGAGGCGGCGTGGAAACAGCCGCAGAGTGTGTCGGGGCCGGCTTGGCACCTCATCGGACACCTCCAGCGCAACAAGGTGCGCGCCGCGCTCGAGCTCTTCTCGTGCTTCCACTCCGTCGACTCCGTGGCGCTCATCGACCGCATTCAGACGATCGCCGCCGAGATCGGAGCGCGTCCGAGCATTCTCCTCGAAGTGAACATGAGCGGCGAGCGGTCGAAGAGCGGGATGCGTCCGGACGAGGCGCCGGCGGCCGTGGAGCGCGCGCTCGCCTCGCCGAACCTCACGCTGGAGGGGTTCATGACGATGGCGCCGTTCGTGCCGGAGGACAAGGTGGAGGAGACGCGTCCGGTGTTCGCGGGCCTGCGTGCGCTGCGCGACCGGATGGAGGCGCAGTTTGGCGTGTCGCTGCCGCGTCTCTCGATGGGCATGAGCGGCGACTACGCGGTGGCCGTGGAGGAGGGTGCTACGTGGATCCGGCTCGGCACGGTGCTGTTCGGGGAGCGCCCAAAGGTGAAGCCGCAGCGGACCGTCGACGCCGGCGACGCGGGGGAGAGCGGCGAAGGCGGCGGCGAGTTTGACCGCGTGCTGGACTGACTCCACGAGTCGCGAACGACGAACCGCTCTAAATGTGCTATACTATCCGCCTATGAAAAAAGCAATCATCACTGTCGTGGGTAAAGACACGGTCGGCATTCTTGCCAAAACGTGCACTTATCTTGCGGAAAACGGCATCAACATCCTCGACATCTCCCAGACGGTCGTGCAGGACTACTTCAACATGATGATGATCGTCGACATGTCCGGCGCGTCGCGTCCCTTCGGCGACATCGCCGAGGGTCTGGCGAAGGTGGGCGAATCGCTCGGGCTCCAGGCCAAGTGCCAGAAGGAAGAGATCTTCGAGAAGATGCACCGGATTTGAGCTTTGAGCTTGTAGCTTATAGCTTTTGGCTTTGGATTTACGAGAGTTGCCATGATCAATCTGAAGGAAGTCATCGAGACGAACAAGATGATCCAGGACGAGAACCTGGATGTTCGTACGATCACGATGGGCGTCTCGCTCCTCGACTGCGCGGATTCCAATCTGGAGTCCTGTTGCGCCAACATCTACGCGAAGCTGCTGCGCTGCGCCGGACGGCTCGTGAAGACGGGCGAGGAGATCTCGCGCGAGTTCGGCATCCCGATCGTCAACAAGCGCGTCTCGATCACGCCGGCGGCGCTCGTGGGGGCGTCGTGCTGCCGCCGTCCCGAGGACTACGTGGAGATCGCCCGCACGCTCGACCGTGCGGCGCGCGAGCTGGGCGTGAACTTCCTCGGCGGCTTCTCCGCCGTCGTCTCGAAGGGCATGACGCCGTCGGACGAGCTGCTCATCCGCTCGATCCCCGAGGCGCTCGCCGTCACGGAGCGCGTCTGCGCGAGCGTGAACGTGGGCTCCACGAAGACGGGCATCGACATGGACGCCGTGCGCCTCATGGGCGAGATCGTGAAGGACGCGGCGGAGCGCACGAAGGACCGCGACTCCTTCGGCTGCGCGAAGCTCGTGGTGCTCTGCAACGCGCCGGACGACAACCCGTTCATGGCGGGCGCGTTCCACGGCGTGTCGGAGGGCGACGCGGTGATCAACGTGGGCGTGAGCGGGCCGGGCGTGGTGAAGTACGCCCTCTCGCTGATCCCCGGCGCGGACTTCGAGACGCTCTGCGAGACGATCAAGCGGACGGCGTTCAAGATCACGCGCGTGGGGCAGCTCGTGGCGCAGGAGGCGTCGCGGCGCCTCGGCGTGCCGTTCGGCATCATCGACCTCTCGCTCGCGCCGACGCCGGCCGTGGGCGACTCTGTGGCGGACATCCTCAAGGAGATCGGCCTCGCCCATCCCGGCGCGCCGGGCACGACGGCGGCGCTCGCGCTCCTGAACGACCAGGTGAAGAAGGGCGGCGTGATGGCGAGCTCCTACGTGGGCGGGCTTTCGGGCGCGTTCATTCCCGTGTCGGAGGACCAGGGCATGATCGACGCCGTGGAGGCGGGCGCGCTCACGATCGAGAAGCTGGAGGCGATGACGTGCGTCTGCTCTGTGGGCCTCGACATGATCGCCATCCCCGGCGACACGTCCGCCGCCACAATCTCCGGCATCATCGCGGACGAGGCGGCGATCGGCATGGTCAACCAGAAGACGACCGCCGTGCGCATCATCCCGGTGGTCGGCAAGGGCGTGGGCGACTCCGTCGAGTTCGGCGGCCTCCTCGGCCACGCGCCGATCATGCCGGTGAACGGTTTCGACTGCTCGCGCTTCGTGGGGCGCAAGGGCCGCATCCCGGCGCCCATCCACTCGTTCAAGAATTAACTCGAGCGCGGCGGAAGCCTTACAGGAGCGCTTTATGCAAAAGAAGACCCTTGTCAAAGCGGCGGCGGTTCTCGCGGCCACGGTGTGTTTCAGTTCAGTGTATGGTGGCGGCAACACGCCGCTCCCGGCGTTCTCGTTCAAGTACGGCGGAAAACGCTTGGCGGGAAGCGCGTCGATGCAGGTAGATGCGCACCTGAAGGTGACGGTTGAGTCCGTCGTCTACCCGCAGTTCGACGCGACGGAGTGGGTGCTGTGGTTCGAGAACCCGTCCGCCGAGAAGAGCGCCATCCTGAGCGAGATCCGTGACGGCGACTTTCTCGTGTACTTGCCGCCACAGCCGAAGAAGTTCCCCGGCGACATCGCCCTGCCGGGCGAGCGCGCGGTGGTGACGATGAACGGATGCGTCTCGGGGATCGACTACGCGACGGACGACGCGGCGTCCGCCCGCGAGTTCGCGGCGGTCACGCGTTATTTCCATCCGTGGCGCGGCAAGGGCAACGTCTTCGAGATCAGCAACGGCTGTGCGCGTCCGTCCGAACGCCAGGCGCCGTTCTTCGAGGTGACGCAGGGCGGACAGGGCGCGATCATCGCCATCGGCTGGACGGGCGGCTGGCGCGCGAAGTTCGCGGACGGCGCGGAGGGTGTGCGCGTGGAGACGGGAATTGCACGCGCACGGTTCTACCTGAAGCCGGGCGAGAAGCTGCGCACGAGCCGTGTCTTGGTGATGAACTACGCGCAGGGCGAGGACGGCGCGAACAAGTTCCGCCGCCTCCTGCGCCGGCACTTCTCGCACGTCGCGTCGCGCCCGGGGGTGCGCGAGGGCCTCTTCGCCTACGAGCTGTGGGGCGGGCTCACCTCCGCGGAGATGATCCGCCGCGTCAACACGCTGAAGGCGAAGGGACTCGCCTACGAGGACCTCTGGATCGACGCGGGCTGGTACGGCAACAGCACGAAATGCGACGACGCCTACACGGGCGACTGGGGACGCTGGACGGGCGACTGGGTGCCGAACGCGCGCATCCACCCGAAAGGGCTGGAGGATGTCCGCGACGCGGCAAAGGACGCCGGCATGGGGTTCATGCTGTGGTTCGAGCCGGAGCGCGTGGTGGGGTCGTCCAACTTCGCGAAGCAGCATCCCGACCTGCTGCTGGGGTCACTCCTCTACTATGGCAACGAGAAGGGGCGCGCATACGTGCGAGACCTCTTGACGGACTTCGCGGGACGGCTCAACTTCTCCTGCTACCGCCAGGACTTCAACATGGATCCCGGCATGATCATGAAAAACAACGACGCCAAAGACCGCGAGGGCATCACGCAGATCCGCCATGTCACGGGGCTCTACCAGATGTGGGACGAACTGCTCGCCCGCTGTCCGAACCTCCTGATCGACAACTGCGCGAGCGGCGGCCGGCGCATCGACATCGAGACCATGCGTCGGGCGATCCCGTTCTTCCGTAGCGACTACCAGTGCGGGTTCAACGCCAACGCCGACGTGCTTCAGGCCCACAACGCCGGCATTTCGCGTCTCATCCCCTACAACGGCTGCACGACGAAGCTGAGCGACGCCTACACCCTGCGCAGCGCCTACTCGGCCAGTCACGGCGTTGCGTACTGGAACGCGATCTTTCAGATGGAGGAGAAGGTGGACTGGGTGGCGGCGAAGAAGTGCTGCGACGAATACCGCCGCATCCGCAAGTACTTCCCCTGCGACTTCTACAACCACGGCAGCGCGACCATCGACCCGACGGCCTGGGCAATCTGGCAGTACAACGACCCAGAAAAGAAAGAGGGCGTGGTACTCGCGTTTCGTCGCGCGGAATCGCCGTCCGGTCGCGTGTCCATTTCGCTGAAGGGCCTGCCGGAAGGCGCAACGGTGGAGGTGGAGAACCTCGACTCCGGAGCGAAGTCCACCGTGACCGGCGATCTGGAAATCAGCATCCCCGCCCGCCGCTCCTCCACCGTGTTGCTCTATCGCGGGCGGTAGAAAACTTTCTTTTCTTTTCATAAGAGAGGCCGCAACGAAGATGTGGTATAATAACGACCAGTGGCCGAATGCCTCTTGAAAGGAATTGCAGAATGTCAATTGAAAAGAAGACCAAGATCCTCCAGTTCGGCGAAGGGAACTTCCTGCGCTGCTTCGTGGACTGGATGGTGGACATCATGAACGAGAAGGCGGACTTCGGCGCCGCCGTGCAGATCGTCCAGCCGATCGGTGACGAGCTGAGCCCGCCGTCGAAGATCCTCAACGCGCGCGGCGGACGCTACCACACGGTCCTGCGCGGCGTCGAGAACGGCCAGCCCGTGGAGCTGTTCCGCGAGATCACGTGCGTGAAGGGCGTGCTGAACGCCCTTTCTGAATGGTCGGCCGTGGAGGAAACGGCGTGCAACCCCGACTTGCGGTTCGTTGTGTCCAACACCACCGAGGCGGGTATCGAATACCGAGCGGACGCGAACACCTTTCCCTCGAAGGTGGCGAAGCTCTGCGTGGCGCGTGCGAAGGCGGGCCTTCCAGGACTCATCTTCATCCCGTGCGAGCTGATCGACAGGAACGGCGCGATGCTGCGCGAGCACGTGCTCCACTATCTCGCCGACTGGGGCGAGGCCGAAGTCGCGGCGTGGGTGGAGAAGGACTGCGTGTTCTGCTCTACGCTCGTGGACCGCATCGTCGCGGGACGTCCCGACGCCGAATCGGCCGCGCGCTACGCGCAGCAGCTCGGCGAGCAGGACGACGTGCTCGTGTGCGGCGAGCCGTTCCACTTCTGGGTGATCCAGACCGACTACGACCTCGAGAAGGAGATCCCGTTCCAGAAGGCGGGCCTCAACGTGGTCTACACGAAGGACCAGACGCCCTACCGTACGCGCAAGGTGCGCTTCCTCAACGGCGCGCACACGGCCACCGTGCTGGAAGGGCATCTCGCGGGCTTCACGTTCGTGGCCGAGCTCGTGGCCGATCCGAAGTTCAACGCCTTCTTCCGCCAGATCCTCTTCGACGAGATCCTGCCGACGATCGACCTGCCGGACGCCGACAAGCGCGCTTACGCCGAGTCGGTGCTCGAGCGCTTCGCCAACCCGTTCGCGAACCACCGCCTGCTCTCGATCTGCCTCAACAGCGTCTCGAAGTGGAAGGTGCGCGTGCTGCCCACGATCCTCGACTACCTGAAGATGTTCGGGAAG
>ONRL01000188.1 GCA_900320225.1 uncultured Lentisphaerota bacterium | reverse complement strand
AAGCGCTTCGCGAGCATCTCCGCTTCGGTGAAGTTCTTCCAGCGCCCGCCCCAGGCGTCGACGTCGTGGTTGCCCGTGGAGATCATCAGCTCCACCTTGCGTCCGTCGGGGGCGCATCCGCCCGGAAACACCTTGTACCAGACGGCGGCGAACTTCTCCAGTTCGCTGATCAGCCCCGAATGCGCCACGTCGCCCGCGCAAAGCACCGCGTCCACGTTCTCCGAAGCGAACCAGCGCAGGACCTTCTCCGTCGTCTCGACCGCGTCCGGCTTGCCGCCGATGTGCACGTCGCTCATCATGCCGAACCGCAGCCGGGGAGGGACGCGCTGGTCGTGTCCAACGCCGCCGAGACGGCAGCTCTCCATATGGGGAGCCGCCGTCTCGGCGGCTGCCCCCCACGCACCAAACGCCAGCGCCCCGCCGACGAATGCCCGTCTAGTTATCATGTTTCATCTCCTTTTTGAATGTTTGAAATTTCGTCAATTCTCCGTTGCTCCATATCCCCCGTTCCCGCCAACAAACGCCGCTGGTCATCATCGTGCTGGCTGGCCTGCGGCGCTGACACGGAGGAGCTGGAGGAATTGGAGACACGGAGTTCATTTTGGAGATTGGCTTGCGCGCGATCCAATGGCGCCCGTTCCCCTTCCTCTTCCTCCTCCAGGACGGCCTGATAGACATTGGGGTGTTCTCTCTTAAGTCGATCAAGGTATTCTTCTTTAGTCTCATTGATTACATGCTGGATGCCAGCCTTCATAGTGGGCAATCCGAAATTCAAAACGAGCCCAACTCGCAACTGCAACATTTTCAGATACGTTAGGCATTGAGCCTTGAACACATAATCGTTCGACGGAAGCGCCTTGCACTCAACAACGACTTTCCCTTCTACGAGAAGATCGATTCTGCGAGGATGTTCATCTTCTTGGGAAAGATCCATCCCCTTGTAGAAAACAGGACATGCCTTTTGTCTTTCAACCTTCAACCCCTTTTGCTGAAGTTCCCAGCTCAATGCAGCCTCGTACGCCGTTTCCTTCAAGCTACAACCGAAATGCCGGTGTACCTCAATCGCACATCCGATTATCATCCCCGTCAATTCGTTTTCAGGCCCCTGGTACGACTGCTTCATATACCCTCCTTTGCGAAAGGTATGCTGATTTTCTGCGCGAAAAGCAAATTCCAAATCATTCTCCGTGTCTCCATATCCTCCGTTTTCTCCGTGCAAACGCCGTTAGGCTACCGATTCTTCTCCTTTTCGGGGAAACGGATTTCCTCGCCGTCTTTCTGCCACAGGCGCACCCAGTCGATCCAATACTCGATTGGCAGCGTGTCGTCCGCCGTGATGCGTAACTTCTCGGGGCACCACCCGTGGCCGGGCGTGAAGATCTCGTTGTTGAAGATGACGCTCTCGAAGTCGTGGAAGCCGTCCATGCCGGGGACCTTGTCGGCGTGGAAGTCGTTCGCCTCGTCGATCGGGCAGCTGCCGTACTTCTTCCCGTCCACCCAGAACGACATCTCCTGCGGCGTCCACTCGAAGCCGTAGACGTGGAACTCCTCGTTCAGCTTCTCCGCGTTCGGGAACGTGAATATCGGGGACGGAACGCATTTTTTCCTCGGCACGACCACGTGCTTGCCGCCCGGCGCCCACTTGTGGAGGTTGTAGGCCAGCGAGTTCGTGGACGAGAACACCTCGAAGATGTCGATCTCCGCCATCCACTTCGACTTGCGGAACGCGGGCGTGGCCGTCATCCAGAAGCTCGGCCACGCGCCGTGGCGGAACGGCACGCGCCCGCGCATCTCCAGGTAGCCGTACTTGAACCCCATCGTGTCGTGCGTGGCGACGCCGCGCGAGAGCATCTGCGGCTTGGCGGGATTGCCGGAGGGAACGACGAGGAGGTGCAGGCAGCCGTTCTCCACGCGCGCCGTCCGCGTGTCGTTCGAGTAGGTGCAGTCCGACGAGTTCATCGTCGCGCGGAAGCGCCACTTCGAGAGGTCAAGCGACGTGCCGTCGAACTCGTCGCCCCACACGAGGCGCCGTCCGTCCTGCGGCGCGCCCGACGCGGCGCATGCCGCCGCCAACAGCGCCAACAGCGGTCCAATCCGTTTCATCCTCACAGCGTTCCTTTCTCTAGACATTTTTCCATGCCGGAAAGTATAGCATTTCACCCCCCCCGGCACAAGCCAACCCACAAACAACCGAACACCCTCCCTGTCTCCGTGTTAGCGCCGCAGGCACCTGCCCACACGCCAGGTTTGTCTCGTTTGTCTCACCCGTCTGCCGACGGCAACACGGAGGGCACGGAGTTTTCACGGAGACAGGGAGATTGTTATGGAGATTGTGCTTCGCGCAATGCAACAACATCTAGCTGATTGAGAGGTTTAGTCATTCAGTTCTGCGAAGCAAAACTCCAAAATGTTCTCCGTGTCTCCCTCTCCTCCCTGTCTCCGTGTTAGCGCCGCAGGCTACTTTCCCCGATCCCCCACCATAACAGCTTGCGGGAGGGAAAGGCGATGTGGTAGACTAATAACGTCTGGAACTGATGAAAGGAACTCGATGATGAGAAACTCTTTTCGCCTCAGCGCGATCCTTCTGACATGCTGCGCGGGCAGCCTGCTGTCCGCCGCGGAGCTCACCGGCGCAAACGCGGAAGTGGTGGTGGCGCCGGACGCCCCGCCCGCCACGCGCTTCGCCGCCGCGGAGATGACGAACTACCTCTCGCGCGTCCTCGGGCGCGCAATCCCCATCGTCCCGACGCCCACCGAGGGCCGCTACGCAATCGTCCTCGGCACAAACGCGTGGAGCCGCGCGGCCGGTCTCCGTCCCGAAGCGCTCCCCCGCGATTCCTACTGCGTGAAAATCGGACCCGACCGCGCCTACGTGGCGGGATGCGACGACCCGGCGCGCGACCTCGCACGGCAAATCGCGCAGGGGAGCATCATCTTACACTGCGAACACGCAACGCTCTTCGGCGTCTACGGATTCCTCGACCGCCATGCCGGCGTGCGCTTCTACTTCCCGGGCGAACTCGGCACGGTCGTTCCCCCTTCGCCGTCCATCCGGCTGCCGGAAGGCAACTACTCCGTCACGCCGCGTTTCGCCCGGCGCGACTGCTACCTCAGCGGCGCAGGGCCCTACCCCGGCGTCGATCCGAACGACACGAAGGCCCAGCGCCGCGCCAAGGCCGTCTACTCGCTCCTCCTCCGCGAGGAGACCGACCGCATCTCGTGCTGCCACGGACAGAACCGGTTCAAGATCGCGGAACGCTTCAGCGAGACCCATCCCGAATACTTCCAGCTGCGCAAGAACGGCACGCGCTGCATCGGCACGAAGTTCGAGCACAACTGGATGGGACGCCAGCTCTGCCACACGTCGAAGGTGTGGGACATCTTCCGCGAGGACACGCTCGCGCGCATCCGCAAGGGCGAGCGCTACGTGGACATCATGCCGCAGGACGGCATGTCCGCCTGCATGTGCGAGAACTGCCAGCGCGCGTTCAACACCGACGACTTCTCCCTCGCCTCCGGCTACGCCACGGAGCTCATCTGGTCGAACACCGTCGCCGTCGCACAGGCAATCACCGACGCGGGCCTCGACGGCGGCGTGTCGCAGATGGCGTACGGCACCTACCGCAACATCCCGTCCGTCGCCATCCCCGAGAACGTCAAGGTCGTGCTCGCCGTGGGCGGTCCGTGGGCGGAGTCGCATCCCGACATCCGCGACAAGCAGATCGCGTTCGTCCGGTCGTGGGCGGAGAAGCTCGGGCGCCCCGTCTCGTGGATCTGGACGTACCCCATGAAGAACTACGGACGCCTCCAGGCGCGCGACGTGCCGCAGGTCGCGCCCCGCGCGTTCGCCAAGTTCTACACGCTCGCCGAGCCATACATCGATGGTTCGTTCGTAGAGTCGAACGTGGGCGAGTCGCTCGTGCAGAACTACCTCAACTTCTACGTGTTCTCGAAGCTCGCGTGGGACGGGAAGATCGACGTTGACCAGGTCCTTGCCGAACACCACCGCCTCATGTTCGGCGCGGGCGCGCCGCACATGGCCCGCTTCTTCGACGCCCTCGAGCGCAAGTGGATCGGCGAGATCGCAGTCCCCTCGCTCATCGGCGAGACGGAGATCGGCCCGATGCTGTACGGTCCGAACGAGATCGACCTCTGGCAAAAGATCTACTCGCAGGCCTTCCTGGATGAGCTGAACCGCTCACTCCAGGCGGCGGCCGCAGCCGTGCCGCCCGGTTCGCTGGAGGCGCGGCGCATCGCCTGGATCCGCGAGGAACTCTACGAACGCGCCGCGCGGCACCAGCGGGAGTTCATGGGCATGCTCTCGCCAGACGTCGAACGGGCGCGCCGCGCGGCGGCGAAGGACGCGCGCGTGGTGGCGGAGTCGGGCGCCGACTGGAAAGGCTGGGGGCTTCCCAAGAACGCGCTGCGCGACGGCACGGCCGTGGGGCTCGTGGCGGACGGACGCGTCTACGTGGGGTTCCGTCTGACCGGCGCCGCGGCGCTCAAGCCGAACACGAAGTACCGTCTCTCCTATTTCGTGAAGACCGACCGTCTGGAAAAGCGCGACCCCAAGGGCGGCGGCAGCGGCGCGTGCATAGAGGTGGAACAGTACGGGAAGAAGTACTCGGCCCTGCGGATGCCGGCAGCGACCTACTGGAGCGGCACGCGCGACTGGATCCACCAGTCAATCGAGTTCACCACGAACGATGACGCCGTCAAACTGCCGGGCTACAAGGCCTACCTCTGGCTCCGCGTCTTCAACTCCACCGGCACGGCCTGGTTCGACGGCGTCCGCCTCGAGGAGATGCCTCGGTAGGGCGGTCGCCCCGCGACCGCCGCCTCAGCGGAAGATCAACGTGGTGCCGCCGACGCCGAGGAGATACCAGGTCCCGCCGACGCGGTAAAGGTGCCACGGCTTATCGACGTTCGAGGAGGCGAACGTCCCGCTCACGTTGCCCGAGACCGACACCACGGTATACCGTTCGCGCTTGTCCGTCTTCGTGTAGTCGTTCACGATCACGGTCGCGGAGGCGCCGATCGTCAGGTCGCCGTTGATCCGCACGGTCTGCACGTCGCCGTTCGCGTCGACCTCCACCACGAGCGGGCCGTCCAGCGACACGTCCCCGTTCACCGTGCCGCCGCCCGTCCCGGTGGAGAGCGCGTTCAGCGCGACCGGCGCGGATGCGTTGACGACCGCGCCGCCCTGCAGCGCCACGCCGCCCGTCCCGTTGCAGACGCGCGCGTTCCGCTCCACGCCGCCGCCGGCGACCCACTTGTCGTAGAGGTAGCTCTCCACGTCGCTGATCTCCTCATCGGAGAGCGCACGGTCGTAGGCGATCACCTCGGCGATCCACTGCACGGCGCCGCGGTTGTTGGCCAGATATCCGTTGAGGGCGTTGCGGCACACGCGGCTCGCGACGGTCTTCTGCCAGCCCGCGAGGCGGCAGGAGAGGACGTAGGGTGCCGTATTTGGCACGGTGATGTTCGAGGTCGTCAGCGACGTGTGCTGGACCTTGTTCACGCGCAGGTAGTCGCCCACGCGCGTCCAGGCGCTGCCCGTGCCGATGTTGACGCTCTTGCCGGTCGTGTCGACGACGCGGAAGCCGTAGTCTTTCCCGTACCAGCCGAAGAGCCCTGCGAACTGCGTCTGCGCGCCGTCGTAGCAGGCGACGAGGAAGAGCGTCCACGTGTCGGTCTCGTTTTGCGCGACGAGTCCCGCGTGCTGGGCGAAATGCACGGCCGGCAGGCCGCCGAACTTGGGCACGGCCTCGTCGTAGGTCACGGCGCCCCAGGCGAGCCCGAAGGGTCCCGCCGGCATGTCGGCGACGCGGCTCGACCAGTTCGTGACGATGCCCGAGGCGTTCGTGTGGATCGTCGAGGGAACGGACGCGTCGAGCCAGTAGAGGAGGCCGTCCTGCGGCGGCGTGTAGGCGTAGGCGGAAAGGGACGTCTCGCCCCCGTTGAACGTCACGTTGCCCGCGCCGCGCAGGTCGAGCGCGGTCGATCCCGACCCGCCGCGCACGAGCGTGACGTTTCCGGCGATCTTGCCGCTGAAGCTGCACGTGCCCGTCACGGTGAGTGTGGCGGCGTTCGGCGAGGAGTTCGTGATCATGCCCTCGCCCGCGAGCGTGGCGACCGTCTGGTCGGCCCCGTTGAGGTCGAGCGCGCCGGGCGCGCGCAGCACCACGTTCGCCGTCGGCGGCAGCGTCTGCGTCGGTTCCACGTTGGCGTGCAGCTGCGCGTTCACGCCCCACTTCGCGGCCAGGTAGTTCTCCACGGTCTTGCGTTCGGCCTCGCTGAGGAG
>ONRL01000186.1 GCA_900320225.1 uncultured Lentisphaerota bacterium | reverse complement strand
CCGAATAGACGATGTGCTCGTAGAACGTGTAGTCCGAGTCCGGCGGACTTGCGAGCGGGTTCAAGTCTCCGATCCTGAGGGCGAACCCGTCGCTGTAGACGCCGCCGTTTGAGTACGGGTCGAGCGGATTTAGCCCATGCGTGATCTCCTCGCCGTCGGAGAGTCCGTCGAAGTCGCTGTCGGGGTTGCCGGGGTCGGTGCCGAGGAAGAAGAGCTCGTCCACGGTCGTGACGCCGTCATGGTCGCGGTCGGGGTCCGTGGCGTCCTCGGGGACGACGGGCCGCCACCGCGCGCTCGTGAGATTACGGTGCGGAACGGAGTAGGTCTCGCCGAAGCCGCCGCTTGCCGCGCCGACGCGCACGTCTTCAAGGAGATTGTCTGAGGCAAGGCGAGAGAGGTCGTAGCGGTAGTCAAAGCCGCCGTCGGGGAACAGTTCCAGCTGCACGTCCACGGGGGTGTTCGTGCTACGCCCGAGGAGCGCGCCCTGCCACGTGGCGAGGAAGGTGTTCGAGGGCGAGATCGCCGTCCAGAGGCGGCTGGTGACGCCGATGCTCGTCCAGTGCCGTTCGGGGGCTATCCCCATCTTCGCGTGGAACGGCGCGACGTTGTTGGACGCCGCGGCCGGGCCGCCAGCAAGGTAGGCGACGCCGCCGGGCACTAAGGTGAAGGCCGTGGCGTTCGTGCCGCCGAACGGAAAAGCGAAGTTCGTGGGCGAGACATCCGTCCAGCGCGAGGAAGAACCATACTTGCGCCAGTCGTCGCAGACCACCGCGTTCGTCGGCGGGTCGAAGGTGAACGTCTCGTTCGTGCCGACGCCCGTGAGCGCAAAGCCCGCCGCCGCGCGCGACGCGGTGACGGTGCGCGGATAGTCGAGTATGGACGGCGCCGGCGCGGGCAGCTGCAGCATCGGGCACGACGGCAGGCTCTGCACGCCGTTCGTCCCGTTCGGGCTTTTGCCGATCAGGGACGTGCAGGCAACCGCAAGCGCGAACAGCCCCACCCAAGCAGGTTTGCCGAGGCGGCACCTCGGGGAAGCGGCGCTCTCGCCGCTTCCAGAAAACGCGGACGTGAAGCGGCAAGAGTGCCGCTTCCCCGAGATGACGGAGACGAGCAGGATGAAGAACCACGCCGCGAGGCACACGCCCAGCACGGGCGTGAACACGTGCATGAGGAACGTCGGGATGGCCTTCACCAGCATCGCCATGGCGTCACCTCATGATGCACACGGTCCCGTCGGGGGCGATCTCCACCCGTGCCCGCCCGTCGGCGTCGTCGGGCCCCGTCGACACCACGCGCACCATGTCCCACGACGGGTCGAAGCACCATGCGGGCGGCGCATGCCGCCAGCCGGGGAACACGGGGACGCCCGCCTCGTTCATGGCGAGCAGTCCGGTCGGCTCGCCCGCCCCGTTGAGGAAGACGCGCAGAACGAGCCCTCGACGCCCGGCAGACGGAGGCAACGCCTCAACATACCTCCGACGCGCGGCGACGTCCTCGAAGAAAACCTCGTCCGCGTCGCACCCGACCACAAGCGCGGTCTCCTCGTACGAAAGTTTGCCGTCGCCGTCCGCGTCGCGTCCGAACGCGAGCTGCACGAGGTTCGTCCCCGCCGCGACGGAGAGTCGCACATCGAAGTGCCCGCGCTTCTGCCATGTCGCCGACGGAAGCGCGGCGTTCGTCACCGCCTCGCAATCCGCCCACTCCGATGCCGGCGGCGCAAGCGACACCGTTGCCGCGCAAATCGCAACGGACATCGATACCGCAATCATTGTGCATAGCGCTCTCATTGATTCGCCTCCAGTATAGCAAGATTCCCGCGTCCTGCCTAGCGGTTTCCCTTGGCGCGATTGTGCGTCTTGCACAGCATCTGGCAATTTGAGGCCTCGGTCGCGCCGCCTTTCGACCACGCAGAGACATGGTCGGCGTCCATTTCGTCCAACGCCCAGATTCGGCCCGCGTTCGACTCATGGCCGACTGCACAGAGCGGACAGTTGGAGACGCCACGTCTGCGCGCATCTTCCGTTTGTTTCGCGTAAACCGCCTTCACTGTTTTCCTATCGAACACGCGCACGTTGAGGAGTTTCGTGTCCACCTCGCCGCCCAGCACGTACTCGAACACGCCGCGCTTCGCCGTCACGCAGTCGTCGTCCAGCAGTTCCTCCACGCGTTTCCACACCTTGTCGGCGTTGTAGGCGTTCGCGTGGAATCGCTCGTACAGCTCGCCCCACTCCAGTCCGCACATCTCGTCCTTCACGCCCTTGAATGTCCCGTCGATCCAGTCGATGACGCTCGTGAAATACGCCTTGAGTTCGCTGCAGTCCGCATCGCCGATGTGCCTGCCCATGTACTTCTCAATGTTTCCCTTCCCGTGCGCGACCCACGAAAGAGCTGCCTCCAGTACATCCTGCCGCCGTTCGTTACCCTTAACGTAGTTCTTCCATCTCTGCATGTCTGAGTTGGCGGAATTCGAGAATACGGCCTTCGCTGCCGTCACGAACGGCCCGGAGTAGATTGCGTTCAGAAGCTCCTGCTGCACGAGCGGGACGCCTGCGATGTTGATTGTCTTGAACCATTCACGTATCTCCTCGCGCTCGCCTTCGCAGACATAGACCGTGAGCGGCGTGTCGAGAAGCCGCGCCTGCCTCTCTGCGCCGAGACCGTCGAACCACTTGGGCACGCCGTCCGCGTCCGTCACGGGGAATTTACCGCGCACGAACCGCCCGAAGCTCGTGATGCGCTGCTGTCCGTCCAGCACCTCGAATTTTCCTTCGGCAACCTTGACGAAATATATCAACCCGATCGGATAGTCCTTCAAAAGCGAATCAACCACTGCGACGTCGCGCTTTCCGTCCGCATAGATGTAGTTGCGCTGGTACTCGGGCTGGATCGTGAGCTTCCCGCCCCAGCCGAAAAGACCCTTGCCCTCCAGTTCGTTGTAGATGAAACCGTCGCAGATGTCGCGCACGGTGAGGAACGGTTCATGCAGGAATGTCGCTTTCATGGTTGCAGCCTTTCTTCTTGACAGAATTGTGTCTCAACACGAAGACCCCGAATTAACAACAACTTTTGTGACGGTGGCGGATGAATATTCGCTGGTATGCAGATTGAATTATACGGCCATCCGTATTGACGAAGTAATTCCTTTTACCATCATTCATCAAGAGGTTTCCGTTTTCGTTGGTCTTTCCACCAGATGAACCTGTCCGCTTCCCATCCTGTTTAACCTCCCAATAATCATCGTACTTCCTCGTGTCGGGAACGGCATCGTGACATCCTCGTTGGGTCGCCCCCAATATCTCGAATTGTTCAGGACAGTACTTGTCGAGGAATGAGATCGGCACGCCCATGACGCCGTCGTAGTCGCCCGGAATGGCATCTGTAAATGGGACTTCAATCGCGTCATAGTTGTCGTATCTCCGATAGCCGATTCCCCGCACCTCTTTATGCTTCGAATGTTTGATGTTCTGCGCCATTGTCATCAACTGTAACGGCTGATGACGACGTCCGTGTTCAAGGTTTGTAAACCAGGCAACGTTACGAAACTTCACAAGATTTGTCATAGGATCATATACCCCATCCGCATATTCGTTCCTACTTCCTTCTGCGATCCTGAAATAGGCATTCCCATGTGAGAAACCATTGCCCAACCACAACTTATTTCCCATGATCAAAGGAAAAACCTCTTTGTATGTTATGGCGTTCATGTTGCCGATTATGAGAAATCTCTTTGCGATCATCGTGTTTTTTGTGGCAACACCTCCACCCACAATCCACGCCAGGAACTCGCGGAACATCGAGAACGGCGGATTCGTCACGATGACATCGGACTCGTCGCGAAGATGGCACACCTCTTCGCTTCTGAAATCGCCATCGCCTTTGAGGT
Source organism: uncultured Lentisphaerota bacterium (assembly GCA_900320225.1). GTDB lineage: Bacteria > Verrucomicrobiota > Kiritimatiellia > RFP12 > UBA1067 > RUG572. Next base: position 6,410 of record ONRL01000186.1, on the reverse strand, counting down.
ACTCCCATTCAAGATCCTCAAAGTCGATCCGTCCGTTCCTGTTCGTGTCGTGGTCGAGGGCGAATATCTTGCCGCGCTCGTTCTTCGGCGTCTCGTCGCTCTGCGAGGCCGCATACTCAAAGAGCGAACCGTACTTAGCCGTCTTTGATTCGGGCGCGTAACTTGTTGAAATGAGCTTCTTCAAGCCTAATCGCTCGAAGTTCTGCGCGAAGAAGAGCGTGAAGTTGCTCCATTCGGGATCGTCACACGGCAGGAGAACCGTCTTACCGCGGAAGGTGTTTTCGTCATAGTCGAGATAGGCGTTGATTTCAGCTTGGATGTCGTTCATCTGCGTATAGAACTCGTCCTGTTTCGCCTTCTTCGCCGCCGAAAGGTTTTTGTTGGCCATGTGCCTGTGGCCGCGACAAGAGCGGCCCCTCCCGTTTATTCCTGCGCTCTTGTTGTTCCGGCGGTCGCAGGGCGACCGCCCTACCGCCGCCAGACACCATGCCCGATGCACAAAAAAAGAGCGCACTCCTTCCTCATGCACTCCAGCGAAGCCCTAGCACAGGCCGATCAAAGTACATGCGATGAAAGTGCGCCCTTGCGGGCGCATCTCCACTCACATGTCGCTTTGATCTGTACGATCTTTTCCTGAAATGGTGCTAGTATTTCGCTGGAACGACTTGTTAGCGTTGATGCTAAACTAAAATGCGGTCGGGGGTGGGCTTGGGGCCAGTTCCCGGCCTATGTCTTGCGCCGGTTGCCCGGCACGCGGAAAGTATAGCAAATCCGCGCGCGAGCGGCTAGAGGTAACAGCGGTATTATCGATCGCGGCAAAGTCCCCCAGGGGGTCAGTTCGCCGAGTAGACGGTCGTGAACGTGGCCTCGGCGACGGGTTCCTTGAACGTGAACGCCAGGCGCTGCGGGGAAGCGTGGCCGGGATTCTCGATCAGCTCCTTCGAGAACGTCACCGGCGCGGAGGCCTGCACGGCCATGTTCAGTCGACGATAGGTCTTCGGCTGCTTCTTGAACGAGAATTCGGTGAAGTCGTCGTTCGCCGTCCACTCGCGGTAGGTGATCACCGGCACCTCGAACGCCGTCGGCTCCGAAAACGCGACGCGGTCCGTGATCGTGATGGAAGAATTCGCGCGGTCGAACGTCATCGTGCGCACGAGCGACTTCAGCGCCGGCACGTCGTAGGCCGCCGTGCAGTCAAGCTCGACGACGTCCTTTTCGTCCGTGAACTCCGTGCGCAGCACCTTGGCGGCGGCGGCGCGCCCGCCCTTCTGCAGCTTGCCGCCCACCACGGGCACGGGATGGCCGTAGGAGTTGAGCACCTTCGAGACGTAGCGCTCCTTCGAGAACGTGCGGCGCGTGTAGGTCTCGCCGCCCGGATCACCGCCCATCTCGGTGCCGTCGAGCATGATCGCGTAGGAGCCCACGTCGTTGTGGTTGTGCAGCTCGGCGTTGTGGCCGCCCTTGATCGCGATGCTGAGGCGCTTCGTCACCTTCGGCCACACGCCGCGCGAGATGAGCACCTGCGCGTCGGGGAACCACGTGCGGATCGGCAGCGTGTCGAACCCGCCCGTGTAGGCGGGGCCGGGGTCCTGGCCGAACGCGCGCAGGCTGATCACCGTCAGGTCGCCCGCGAGGAGGTCCTGTTCGGCCGCGCGGCGGCAGACGATGTCCGGGAACACCTGGCGCTGGAGCGCGAGGAGGACGGCGCTCGGGTTGCCGCCGCCGTCCGCGAAGTGGGGCGACTTCCAGTCCATCAGCTGGTAGCCGTAGGGGTACATCATCACGGCGCGGTTCTTGGGATCGGCGAAGAGGTTGACTTTGCCGCCCGTGGCAGCGCGCACGGCGAGGCCGAGCGAGAGGTGGTGTCCGTAACCGTAGTTCCAGTAGCCCATGCCCTCGGAGCAGTAGCCGTCGTCCGTGTAGCCCTTCAGCGCGTACGGCACGGTGTGCTCGGCGGCCGCGACGAACTCGGCGCGCAGGCGACGGTCCTCTATCATGGCGAGCGCGGCGCGCACCACGCACGAGTTGCACACGGAGTTCCAGTTGTTGCCGCCCTCGTACCACCAGTGCCGGCGCGGGACCTTCCTGCGGTTGGGCTCGCGGCACGTGGAGAGGTAGGGCTGGAACGTGCGGCGGTCGCATTCGGCGCGGATGAGGTCCTTGACGTCCGGCGGGAGCACGTCCTTCAGCCAGTCGTACACGAGCGCGAACGTGAGCGTGCGGTGGCTACTGCCGAGGTCGATGTGCGGCGTGCCGTTGAAGCACGTGAGGTTGCCGTCGTGCGCGGGCATCGTCCAGCTGCGCTCGGCGGCGATGGCCTTCACGCGCGCGACGATGCCGGGCAGGAAGCGCCCCTTGTTCTCGAGGCACTCGCCGAGCAGCAGGACGGAGAGGGAATTGAGGCGCTCGAAATACGGCTTCTGGTAGTTCGTGCGGTTCCCGTTGCGCGAGAACTCGAGGTAAAGGTCGTCCGGCGAGCGCCTTCTCGGCGGCCTTGATCCGTTCGGCGGCGGAGGGGAGCGCGGCGAGGCGGTCCCAGGCTGCGCGGTCGCCGATGCGCGCCCCCGTGGCGGCGGGCTTCTCCGGCAGCCACTGCGCGATTTCGTCGATGCGGGCGTCGGTGATCGCCCCGCACGCGGCGATCGTCGCCGCGCAGAGGGCCAACGCCCCCAGTGTTCTCATCTTCATCATGTTCACGTTTGTACTCCTTTTCTTGAACGGTCGCGGTCATGCGCGGCGGAAAAGCCGCTTCACCCATTCGCGGAGGCGCTGGAAGAGCGCGTAGAGCGCCGGGGTGAAGAAGATGCCCACGAACGTGGACGCGAGCATGCCCGAGAACGTGGAGATGCCGATCGCCTTCTGGGAGCCTGCGCCCGCGCCGGTGGCGAGGACGAGCGGCAGGACGCCGCAGAGGAAGCTCCACGCCGTCATCTGCACGGCGCGGAAGCGGAGGTCGGCGCCCTTCAGCGCCGCCTCCGCGACGGGCAGTCCCGCCTCCTCGCGCTGCTGCTTCGAGAACTCCACCATGAGAATCGCGTTCTTCGCGGAGAGCCCGATCAGCATCACGAGGCCGAGCTGCGCGTAGATGCTCATCGGCGTGCCCGTGATCCAGAGGCCCGCGTACGCGCCGGCGAGCGCGAACACCACGCTGCACATCACGGGCAGCGGAATCGTCCAGCTCTCGTACTGCGCCACGAGGAAGAGGTACGCGAAGAGCGCGGCGAGGCCCAACAGCAGACCGAGACGCCCCTGGTTCTCCTTCTCCTGCAGCGACATCTCGCTCCATTCGATGTGGTAGCCCTCGGGCGCGCCCGCGCGCTCGATCGCGGCGATCAGCTCAAGCGGCGCCACGCCGGGCGCGACCTGCGCGTTGACGCTCGCGGACGGCATCTTGTTGAAGCGCGTGACCTCGCGCGCGCCGATCTCGTAGACGACCGTGGCGATCGACGAGAGCGGCACCATCGCGCCGTTCGCGCCCGGCACGTGCAGGTTCTCGACGTCCTCCTTCGTCGCACGGTAGTCCGCGAGGGACTGCACGAGCACCTCGTAGGCGCGGCCGTCCTTGTTGAAGTCGTTCACGTACACGCTCGCGAGCTTGTTCTGGAGCGTCGAAAAGACGGCGGACGGGTCCACGCCGAGCGCCTCGGCCTTCTGCCGGTCGAGCGTGAGGCGCAGCTGCGGCGTGTCCGCGCGGAACCCGCACGTCACGCGCCCGGCCTCGGGAAGCTCCTGGATGCGCCGCGCAAACGACTGCGCGGCCGCGGCGAGCGCGGTGGCGTCCGACCCGACGTCCGAGCAGAGGTTGAAACCCACGCCGCCGAGTCGCCCGAGGCCCATGATGGCGGGCGTGGTGAAGCACGTCACCTTGGCGGCGTAGACGTCCGCCGTGCGGCGGCGGATCTCGCCGATGATCGCGCCCACCTGCGTCTCGGGCGTCTTGCGGTCGTCCCAGTGGTCGAGCAGCAGCACGCCCATGCCGCAGTGCTCGCCGCTGCCGGACATCGACCCGTTGCCGGAGATGAGCATCACGCCCTTCACGCCCGGAACGTCCTTGATGCGGTCCTGGATGTCGTCCAGCACGCGGTTCGTGCGCTCGAGCGTGGCGCCCTGCGGCAGCTCCACGTCCATCATGATCATGCCCTTGTCCTCGTCGGGGAGGAGCGTTTCCTTCACGCGGTCCTTGAGGAACCAGCACGCGCCGGCCGCCGCCGCGAAGAGGACGGCCGTGACCACCACGCGGCGCACGAGGAGTCGCACCACCGCGAGGTAGCCCTTCCGCGCGCCGTCGATCACGAAGTTCACGGGCGCGAAGAGGCGCGAGGGGCGCGCCTTCGGCGGACGCAGCAGGAGCGAGCAGAGGACGGGCGAGAGTGTGAGCGCCACGAAGGTGGAGAGGCTGAGCGCCACGCACATCGTGAACGCGAACTGGATGTACATCTTCCCCACCATGCCGCCGTAGAACGCGAGCGGGATGTAGCAGGCCACCGTGACGAGCGTCGTGGCGATCACGGCGCCGGTGATCTGGCGCATCGACTTCGACGCCGCCTCCTTCGCGGAGAGACCCTCCGCGGCCATGAGCGTCTGCGTGTTCTCCACCACCACGATCGCGTCGTCCACGAGCGACCCGATCACGAGGATGAGGCCGAACATCGTGAGGATGTTGATGGTGAAGCCGAACGCCCAGATGAACACGAACGCCGCGAGGAGCGAGATCGGGATTGCCACGGCCGGGACGAGCGTGGCGCGGAGGTCCTGGAGGAACAGCCACGTAATCAGCACGACGAGGCCGAGCGCGAGGAAGAGCGTGGCCACGATCTCATGCATGAACACGCGCGTGAACGCCGTCGCGTCGTTGGCGATCTCGCACGTCACGCCCTCGGGGAGGCGCTTCATCCAGTCGTCGAGCGTCGCCTTCACGCGCTCCACCACCTCGAGGGCGTTCGCCTCGGGCGTCTTGTACACGGAAAGGCCGATCGATTCGCGTCCGTTGAACGCGCTGCGCCCGGCGTAGCTCTTGGAGCCGATCTCCACGCGCGCCACGTCGCCGAGCAGCACCTGCCCGCCGCTCGCGGGGTCGTTGCGCACCACGATCGCGGCGAACTCCTCGGGCGTCTTCAGGCGACCGTCCACGTTGAGCTTGTAGGAGAGGTAGCGGTTCGCGTACTCGCTGCCCACCGTGCCGGCGGCGGCCTGCACGTTCTGCGCCTCGATGGCGCGCGAGATGTCGGAGATCGTGATCCCGAGCCCGCTCATGCGCACGGGGTTCAGCCACACGCGCATCGCGTACGCCTGCGAGGCGGCCACCTCCGCCACCGAGACGCCCTCGAGGCGCATCACGGCCTCCTTCACGTTCTGCTCCACGAAATCGCCGAGCTGCTGGAGGGAGTACTTGCGCCCGTCGGTCATGAACGCGTACATCGCGAGCGTGTCCGAGTTGCGCTTCTGCACGGAGATGCCCTGCTGCTTCACGACGGCGGGAAGCTTCGCCTCCGCACGCTTGACGGCGTTCTGCAGGTTGACGAGCGCCATGTCGGAGTCCGCGCCGCTCGCGAAGGTCACGGAACAGGAGTAGGAGCCGGAGTTGTTGCACGTGGAGGAGTAGTAGAGGACGTTCTCCACGCCGTTGATCTGGTCCTCGACGGGCTGGGCGATCGTGTCCGCCACCACCTGCGCGCTCGCGCCCGGGTACATGGCGCCCACGCGGAGCGTCACGGGCGCGATCTCGGGGTACTCCTCGACGGGGAGCTGCATGAGCGCGATCGCGCCGCAGAGCGAGAGCACGATCGCGAGCACGAACGCGAAACGCGGACGGTTGATGAAGAACTGGCTGAACATGGCAACAGTATATCAAAAAAAGGCGCGGGCGGGAAATCCCGCCCGCAGCGCCCGGCCGCAACTGTCGCAAGCGGCCCTCCCGCCGACCGTGGCGTCAGAACGAGAACGTGGCGTTGATGCCGCCCCAGACGATCTGATGCTTGCCGTCGCCCATGTACCCCTCGTGGCGGAGGGTGTGGGAAGGCGTCCAGGTGTAGTTGATCTGGGCTCCGACGGAGAACCATTCCGTGATTGCGTATTTGGTCGCAATCCCGATCGTCTGGTCGGTCAGCTCCGTGCCGCCCGCCGAATCGGTATAGGCGTGGTCGCCGAATCCGATTTCCGCCTTTGGCGTGACGGAAAGCGCGTCGGTCAGCTCGAAGTCGCGCGAGAGTCCGAACGAGAAGTAGACGGCAGAAACGTCGTTCCCGGCCGAATCCAGATAGTTCCAGTAGGCGGAAGCCGAAGGCGTGACGATCGGATTCTCGTATGAGAGCGTCGCGTAGAGTTCCTGATCGCTGCCGCCGTTGTTGTTCGGATAGGTGTACCACACGTGACCGACTTCGATGCCAACGGGGCCGAGCGTGTTGGCGTAA
>ONRL01000104.1 GCA_900320225.1 uncultured Lentisphaerota bacterium | reverse complement strand
TTGTACGTGGTCGCGGCCTCCGTGCCGTAGGCCGCCGCCAGACCGCTTGTCCGCGTGTTCATGTAGAACGCGATGCCACGCCGCCACTCCGAACCGCGCCCCGCCACGATCGTCAGGTCGTTGTGTCCTTTCAAATCCTTCCAGACGTTCGTGGTCGGATCGTGCACGCCGGTTCCGGCGTTGTCGATGCCGTCCCACTGCGCGATCAGCCCGTCCTGCACGTAGCTCGCGCTCGTGTAGGTCGTTGCCCATGCCGGGATCGCGCTTGCCGCGACCGCAACCAGCCACGCCAACTTCCTGTTTCGTGACATGCTCTAATCCCTCCTTATGTTTTTCTACTTGACCAAGATCCGCGTGCCGACGAGCGGACCGAAGCGCAGCGCCTTGCCACCCTCCGCAAGTATAAGGCGCCACTTGCCGTCGTTCTCGAAAGGCGTACCGTCGCTCTTCACAAGCTCCAGCTCAGGCACGGCGGATAGCGCCGTGTTGAGGCGCGCCACCGTCTTGATCTGCCCGAACGTCTGCATGTCCAGCGTCTCCGCCTCCGTCACGCGCACCGTGTTCGCGCCGGTGAACGCGAGCGCAGGCGCCGTCAGGAGCGCGCCGTCCGTCCCCGTCCCCTGCACGGCGGCGGCGGCAACCTCCAGCGCGCCGCCGGGGTACGCCTGCTTGAACGCGAGCGTGCCACCCGCCAGGCGCGTCGTGCCCGTGTAGGTGGCGGCCGGGACAACGGTCATCGTGCCCGCGCCCGTCTTCGTGAGGCCGCCCGCGCCGCTCAGCGTGTTGCTGACGGAGAGAGAATGTCCCGCAGTGTCGAACGCCACGTTGTTCGCCGCGTTCGTCGAGTTGAGCGTGGCGTTGATTCGGAAGGCCGTGTCCGCCGTCGCGCGAATCGTACCGCCACGCAACGTGCAGGTGTAGGGCGCATTCGGATTCACTCCGTTGCCCGTGATGATGCCGCCCGCGCCCACGTTCAGCTCGCCGCCCTCCATGACGTACGTGCCGTTGCCGGTCTGGTGGAGCGTGCCCTGGCCGTCCACGGCGACGGCGAGCTTGTATCCCCTGTCGACCGTGAGGACGCCGCCGGAGAGGTTGTAGAACGTGCGCGCCTGCGGCCAGTGCCCGAAGTGGATGCCGCAGTTGCCGCCGCTCGCGTCGACGGCCCCCACCGTCCGCAAGCGCCCGCCCGTCTGGTTGACGATGCCCGTCATCAGGCAGGCAGTCCCGTTCGGCCACTTGAGGTCGCTGCCGTTGCCGGCTTCGAGGTAGGAGAACGTCAGGTCGCTTCCGTCCTCGATGGTGAGGGTGGAGTTGACGTTCGTGACCGTCTGCCGGTCAAGGGAGGTGTAGCGCGATCCCAAGTAGACGTAGCGGGCGGACGAGTCCACCTTCGTGTTGCGGAACGTGTAGTTGCCGACCGCGCCGATGAACGCCGTGTTCGTCATGTGCACGTTGTCGAAGACGAGCGTGCCGCCGTCGAAGCTGCCGAAAATGCCGTTCGTGACGGCGCAGTTGGCGAGCGTGTAGGAGTTCGTGCGCTCGTAGATGAAGTAGGAATCCCCAGACTCGCCGTAGATCGACGAGACGTTGCCGAGCGTGCCCGTGGCGCCCTTCCGCACGCCGATCGCCACATAGCGGTAGGCCGCGCTGCCATACTGGGCCAGCTGGCCGCTCCACGTGTTGTTTTGGGTCGAGAAGCGCAGGTGTCCTTCGGTCAGGCGGATGCGCCCGTTGCCCGTCAGCGGTCCCGCGAACTCGACCCATGAAGCACGGCCATCCTTGGGGTTCGCCCAGACCGTCAGGTTCGTGTTCACCGCGATCGTCCCCGTGAACTTCGCGAGGGCGCTCTCGACATTGTGCCCCTGGCTGATCGTGGACGGCTCCTCCACGAACACGGAGGTGGTCATCGTCTTCGCGTCCCACACGTTCAGACGGCCGCTCCTCTTCAGCACGACCCGGCCGTTGTTCCCCGCCGCACCGAGGCCGTTGCCGCCCAACACGGTGTAGACGGCGTTGCTGGCGATCACCAGCGACTCGTTGCCTTTGAAGGTCAAAGTCGATACGCAGAGCTGGTTCGGGATGTTGGAGACGGTCACGGTGTGTCCCAGCATGTAGAGCGTGCCGACGTCGATGCGCCTCGGTCCGCAGAGGAGCACGTCCGAGTCGGTGCTCATGCCGCCGAAATTCTTGTTGGTGTGGTCCTTGCCCGTATTGACGAGCGCGCCCATGCCGTCGACGCCCGTCCCGTTCGGATGCAGCCACGGCAACGCCGTGCTGGCGCCCGCGCAGCAGCCGTTCAGGTCGAGCGTCGCGCCCGACTCGATAATGAAGTCCTTTGTGCCGAGGGAGCGCGCGTTGTCCGGCGTGAGACGAATCATCCCTTTCTTGAGCCGGGAATCCTTCGTCCGCGAGAACTGGTTCGTGCCGCCGAGGACGAGCGTCCCGTCGCCGTACTTGTAGAACTGGGCGCCGTCCGTGCGGAGCGACGCGTTGAGGGTCGCCGTCTGCCCCGCCGCAACGGTGACGTTGAGAGTGCCCGAGCTGCTGTTCGTGATAGAGGCGCCCGTCGCCGCGTTGACGACGTAGTTGCTCGCGTTGAACGTAAGCGCGGCCACGTCCACCGCGCCCTCCACGGTCACGACGCCGCCCGTGCCGGCGAACACGGCCGTGTCGCCGGCCGTCCATGCGGAAGCACCGCCGTTCCAGTTCAGGGCCGTGAGGTCCCAGATGCCAGTTCCGGCATCGTACCACGTTGCGTCTGCGGCCACCGCACTCGCCGCGACCGTCGCCACACACGCCACAAAGGCAATCTTTCTCATCTGCTGCACTCCTCTTCTTCGGCGCGCACCGCTTTCGCGGCGCACGAAACTTACCCGATTCCAGTTCTAGGTAGGGTTATCATATCAAAAACCAGCCTCTTTCCGCAAGCCGGAAGTCATCAGCGGTCTACTTGAAAAACGCCTCGACGGGGATCAGGTTGCTGAAATACCCATCAGCCGGAACGCGCTTGGACAACCGCCCGTCATACACGAGGACCGCACGCATGGACATTCCCCTCCGCTTGCGCAACGCCCCCACCTTCGCCGCGACCTCATCCACAACTTCCTCGCCGATTTCGCCCTTCCGCTTGATTTCAACCACATACAGCGCCCGGCGCGTCTGGAGCAGCAGGTCGATCTGCACGCCTCTTCTGCCGTTTGTTCCCGGACGCTGATACGGCGCGGCCGAAACGAGCAACGTGGAGTCCAGACCCATCAGCGGCAGCAGCCCGGCGAGATTCGCAATCACCAGGCACTCGAACTGCAACCCCATGATGGCATTCCACCCGGGCAGCTGCTCGAGCGACGAAAAGCGGAACGTCCCGCTTTTGATCAGTTCACGTTCGCGCTGGATGTACTTGAGGTAGAATCGCGTGTAGTTGTCGCAGATCCTGTAGCGGCAGATGTTGGAGACCTTGCCGTTGTCCGGGTTGACTCCCGCGTCCTTTGCCACGAAACCCGCCTCCTCCAGGGCAAACAGGTTCTCGGACACGTGCCCGTTGTACTCAAGCCCGATCCGCTCCGCGATTTCGCGCCCCGTCAACGAACATTCCGACAACGCCCCCAGCATCTTGCGGCGCGTCGCGAGGTTTTCCTCGACCACGTCGTCGAATATCGCGTCAAACTCGTCGAGCAGGATTCCGGTCGGAGAGAAGCACAGTCTTTTGATGTTCGCATCTGCGCTCTCGGAAGGATCGATCAACCTGAGATACTCCGGGATTCCGCCGACAACTGAAAGGACGTCGATGATCTCCCGCGTATCGACAAGTCCCGCCTTCGCGCCCCAGAAGCCGAGGCAGTCGCGGATCGGCAGTTCCTTCAGCACCAGATTCAGCGAGATCCGCCCGACAAATCCCTTACTGCGCAGAATGTTCTTCGCAATCCAGGCGGAGACGCTGCCGCACAACACGAACACCTTGCGCTCATGCTTCGAGAAACGATTGTCCCAGGCATACTTGAGTTCCCCCGGAAACGCAGGATCGTACTTGCCCATCCAGGAGATCTCGTCCAGAAGAACCACCGCCCTTGCCCGCTTCGGAAGAGCCTTGTCTAGGAGTGAAAATGCTTCAAACCAATTCTCGGGAACCGGGAAAGAGACACCGCATTGCTCGTTCAACTGCCGCGAAAACGCCGCGAGTTGCGTCTCATTGTCCACGTTCTCCCCCGGTGCGATGCCCTCCAGCTTGATGAACCGCACTTTCGACCGGCGTGCGAACTCCTCGACAAGCGAGCTTTTGCCCACGCGCCGCCGCCCGCGGCAAACCGCGAGCGATGAGCCCGGTAAAGCCCACAATCTGTCAAATGCTTGAAGCTCTTCCTTACGACCAAAAAACATTCCAAAACCTCCTATCGGAAAGAAACACGGTAATTATCGCACAAATATCTGATTTCGTCAATATGCCCAAGGGCATAAAAACACATTTCATGCGATTTCATGCCCTCATGGAGCGCCACCATTTCAGTAAAGAAGCGGCAATAGTGCCGCTTCCCCGAAGGGAGGGTCGCGCTCCTGCGCGACCGCCTCGGCCTTGCCGCAAGGGCGAGGGTGCCCTTGCCACATCGCTACGGGCGGGCCCACTTGAGCGGATCCGCGAACAGCACGCGGAACTCGTCACGGCCCTTCAGAATGAACAGTTTCTCGGGATGGAACTGGACGCCCGCGACCGGCAAGGTCTCGCTTTCGATTGCCTCCACCAGCCGCCCGGTCAAAATCCTGACCCTTGACATGTTGCAATCCTCACCTGACAATCACCGTGATCCCGCCAGAAATGGCGTAGACGCCATCCTCCTGCGCGGCTACGCCGTGGGAACTGCCCTCGGCTCGCGTGAAGAGCACGTTCGCCGGACGCGTACCGGATTCCCACGCCATCACCTTCTTGCCCGGCCAGGCGTCGCCCTTCGCCAAATCGAAGGCGATCGCGCCCTGCGTCACGGACGGCACGTTCAGCGTCCAGAGTCCGTTGCTCGCGACGGACGCCGTGAGCGTATGCCCGCCGAGATCCAGCTGCCCCGCCGTTCCCGTGCCGTCGCCCATCACGAAGTTGCCTCTCACGTCCAGGCGCGAATCGGCGTCGAGCGCGATGCTGCGGAACGTGTCCGCCGGGGCATTCTCCTGCGCCATCGCGCACGCGAGCGTGCCGCCGGAAAGGAGAATCGGGTAGCGCCACCAGCCGCCGAGCCCGTTCACGTCGAACGTGCCGTTGGCGCAGACCGTCACGCGGCATTCCTTGCCGCCATACTCGTTCCAGAGTCCGAGCGGCGCGCGGCCGCCGTCCAGTCCGGCCCGAAGCGTCCCGTTCGAGACAATGGTGCCGCAAGAATACGTCTGGTTGGGCACCGCCGCCGTGAACGTACCCGCGCCGTCCTTGATCAGGCGGAGCTGGCCGCCCAGCGCCAGCAGGCTGTTCGTCTGCGACGCGTTCGCCGGCACGTCCACAAGGAGCGTGCCAATTCCCTGACCAAAGTATTCGAGCTGGTAGATCTCAAAGTAGATGTCGCCGTTGGTCGCGGTGACGTGCAGACGATAGTAGCGATAGGGTGTATTGTTAATCAAGTAGAAGATACGTGCGTCGGGCACGCTCCAGAGCGTCTCTCCGGTTCGCGAATCGAGCGTCGTCCAGGACGTACCGTCGTTCGAACCGTCGAACGTCCAGGCCGACGGCGCGCGCGTCGCGTCCCCTCTCGTGCTGTCGTAGTAGATCCTGTAGGCCGCTACGGCGGTGTTTGCACCCGCGCCGAAATCGTAGACGATGTTAAACGGCAAGTTGCTCTGATGCACCAGGATGCGGTGGTCGTTGACGTGGTTGCCGTCGTACCTGTACGTGAAGATGTTGTCGAACAGGTGGCTCACGCTTCCGTAGAGCGGGGTCGAGGACCCCGTCAGATGTTCCTCGCCGGGTTCCGTCAGGTCGGTCATTCCGTAATCCGTCGACGTAACCATTGGCCGCGAGAAATATTCGAGCTGGTACATTTCCAGATAACCGTCGGCCGCAAACTCCGTCACGTGGAGCCGATAGTAGCGGTAGGGCGTCCCGTTGGAGAAGTAGAACTCCCGCGCGGTGCCCTTCACCCAGTTCGTCTCGTTCGCATGGGAATCCAGCGTCGCCCAGTTCGCGTTGTCGTTGGATCCCTGAAACGTCCAGGCGGCAGGAGCCCTGCCATTAACGCCTGATGAGCTGCTGCTGTTGAAGTAGATGCGGTAGGCGTTCAAGATCGTGGCGTTGTCCTCGCCGAAGTCGTAGGTCACGTGGAACGGCTTGGTGCTGGCAAGGACGCGGTGGTTCTTCGTCGGGTCGCTGGCCGCTTCGCCCGGCGTGGCCTTGTATCGGAAGTCGTTGTCGAAGAGGAAGGCCGCGTTGCCGGAAGTGACCGTGGACGACGTCACGCGGTTGGACGCGGGGCCCGTCTCGTCGCAGACATCCTGCGCCTCCGGGAAGTATTCCAGCTGATAGAGTTCCATGACGCCCCCTTTGATGGGCGCGGTCACGGAAAGCCGGTAGTACCGGAAGGCGGTGACGTTGCCGAACGAGAACGTGCGCGCGTCGGGATGTTTCCAGTCCGTCACCTTGCTGCGCGTGTCGAGCGTGGTCCAGTTTTCCTTGTCGTTCGAGCCGGAGAACGTCCAGTCCTTCGGCGCGCGCTCGCTGGGAGTCAGGCTCTGGTAGTACATCCTGTACGACCGGATGCGCGTCTCGTTCCCTTCGCCGAAGTCGTATGTCACCTCGAACGGAAACTGTCCGTTGAAGCAGACGCGATGGTTCTTCGTCTGGTCGGTGAAATTAACCGAGTCGGCCATATAGCGAATGTCGTCGTCGAAGAGAAACGCCGCGTTGCCGGAATAGATGGTCGAGGCCTCGACCGTTCCGCTGCTCGTCGTGGCGTCGACGGGCGACGCGAAGCCGCCCGCGATGCCGTCCACCTTGAGCGTGCGGCCGGCGAGGTCGATCGCGGCGCCCTTCTGGACGACCACCGTCCCGCGGCCGCGCCAGTCGGCGTCTTCCGCGAGGCACACGTGTTCGGCGATGTTGGTCGCGCCGTTTGTGACCAACGTAAGGGCCGCACTCGCCGCGACCGTCAGAACGCATCTCATCAACTTTCTGTTTTCTGCCATTGTCTTGTCCTCCTTAGCGGCGCGCTCGGCGAGCGCGCCCTACCAATTTTCATCTCGCCCTACCTGTTTTCACCTGAACATGATCACGGTGCCGGGACAGAGGGCGATGACGACCAGGTCGCCGCCCCTCACGCGCACCGCGTAGCGGAGATGGTCGTTCGCGCACGTGCACGTCCATCCCGCCGACGTTCCCGTGATCGACGCGGCATGCGCCAGCACATAGTCGCCCGCCACCAGCCGTTCCACGTCGCCCACGAGCGTCACCACGCCGCCGCCCGTGACGTCAAGTCCGCCCGTCACGGACAAAGGCGCGATCGTGCCATCCGCCGCCACCACGGCCGTCAACCCGCCGCCGGAGGCGAACTTCACGTCGCCGTCGACCGTCCCGGAACCGGAAAGCGCGGAAACCGTCATCGGCGCGCCGCCGGACAGGGAGAGCGTGGCGCCGGCCGCCACGGAAACCGCCCCTGCCTCGGCCGGACGGCGGTACGGTCCCCCGCGGTTGAACCACTTGAGGAGAAGATGGCTCTCCGCGTCGGCGACCTCGTCCGGCGTGAGGACGCGCTCATAGTAGGCGATCTCGCCCAGCTCCACGCCGCCCCAGGACTGCGCGTAGTGGATGCCGCCGAGCGTGTCCGACTCCATGCTGTGCGCGGTGATCGTCTTCACCGAATAAAGGTCGTATCCTCCGCCCATCGGCTCCGTCTTCTGGTTTACCACCACGCCGTTCTTGTGGAACTCCGTCTTCGCGGGATCCGCGATGTTTCCCATGCGCTGGCTGGTGTTGCCGGTCGTGGTGACGAGCGGGAGCGACGGATCGCCCGGATGCGCCTGCACGTCGCGCCAGATGCCAAGGGCGGTATTCTTGCTGGTTCGAAGAGAAAGGTCGTCGTTGCGCCCGGCGGTTCCGCCCAAAATCGTGTTGCCGCCGCCCTTCGAGCCGAGGACGGAGAAAACCGTGCGGATGTTGCGTGAAATGGCGAAGCGCATGGTCGGATCATTCTTGGCCCCTTGCGTCTGGCTGCCCTGCGCCGCGCCGAAGTCGAGGACGGGCCGTCCGTTCAGTACATTCTCCACAAGGCGCGGCGCGTTCGTGGAAGCAGCCGCCTTCAGCGTCGCCGTGAGACCACCGTCAGGGTCGGACCAGGCCGTGACGCGCGTCACGCCGCCGCTCGTCGTCTTGGTAAGCGTGGAATCGGCGGAGGCGTCAAGGTGGAGATATGCGCCGGCAGGCAGGGCGAACGCCGATGGATCGACCGACTGCACCACGACCGTGCCCTCCTCCACGCGGAGCGTGCCGGTCGGATCCGAATAGTCCATCAAGTGCAACGTGCCACCGCCCGTCTTTCCGAGAACGCCGCCGGCTTCCACGCCCAGCGCCGTGACGGCCTCGCCGGACGCGACGTCCATCCCGTAGGCGGCGTCGCCCTGCGGGAACGTGACGGCGCTGACGCGCTGGCGCTGGTCGGCGAAGTTGTGGGGCGAAGGCTCCCCGCGCCACTTGCGCATCAGATAGTCGCTCACCTGCAGCCGCTCGGCGTACGTGAGCACGTTCGTGTAGATGATGTACTCCACGAGACGACCGCCGCAGAGGTCCCAACGTTTGCCCCACTGTCCCGAATGGCAGATGCTGAAGGCGTCGGCGGACGTGTCGCCGAGCGTATCCACCTCAATGATCGTCGTGTCGGAGCAGCCATTGTAGTTGGAGTTGTACTTTATCTCGACTCCATTGCGGTAGATGGGCGCGTCATGGACGTTGGGACTCGAACCCGAGCCGTTCCAATAGAAGATATTTGAACCGGCGCCCGTGCTGCCGCGAAGGTAGTCGCAGGGCGTGAGGCGCTTCGTCGCGCCCAGGAGGCATCCCATGCCCGATGAGGGTGAAGAGAGGACGGCGAAGACCGCGCGGATGTTCTTGAGCGGCACGTCCCACGCGAGGCCGTAGTTGTTCGCGCTCTCGCTTCCGCCGCTGGTTCCTGTCTTGAACTGGATGTACGGCACCGCGCCGTCCGTGACGAGCCACGGCCGGTTGTACACGTTCGTGCAGAAATGGTAGCCGTCCTCCGCACCGCCGCGGCAGTCGTCGAGGCGCGTGACGAAGCGCGTGCCGTCCTCGACGACGAGCGTCCCCGACGGCACGGCGTTCGTGAGGGACTCCGCCGTCACCCAGAACGCGGGATTTCCCACGACCGTGCCGACCGGCGGCGTCGCGCGGATCGGCCCGCCGTCGAGACCGCCCGTGCTGTAGGCCGAGACCAAGGTCCCCGCGCCGTCGAACGTCACGCCGGACGGCAACACGTACGACCCCGGCAAGAGGAGCCGCGCGCCCTCCTCGATCACGATGCGCGCGCCCGCCTGGAGCGCGGGGGCCGACGTCACCTTGAGCGACGTCCCTGCCGCGAGCGTGAACGTGGCGTTGTTCGAAACGGCGAGCGTCCCCATCGTCGCCGTGCCGGAATACGACGGACGGAAGATGAAGTTCCCCTCCTCCACCACGAGGCCCGAGTGAGTCGAATTCGTCGAGGCGATGTCGAGCGTGCCCGCTCCGTCCTTTGTGAGGGGCGCCGTCCAGCTGTGGACGATCTTCACGACGGCCGTGGTCCCGGCAGGCGCCGTGATGCGGGCGTTGTCGCTGATGTCGATCCGGCGGCAGCCGCCGCCGGCGAACTCGACGTGCGCCTTTCGGAGGCGGATCAGGGTACTGTCGTTCGCAGGGGTCTTGTGCAGAACGACCGTCCCCGGATAGTACGTCTTGTTCGTCGCGAAGTTGTTGGAGGCGGTGGTGTCCGTGTCGAGATTGAAGGTTACGGCATAGCTGGAGATGCATACGAGATTCGTGATCTCCACGCGGAACACGTCGTCCTTCCGGAACTTGGTCGCGTAGAGCGCGACTTCCGCGTTGGCGGCGCCTTGGTTCGCGAAGGAATCCATGTGCTGGATCGTGGTCGGGTTGAACGCGCCGAATGTGAGGGTTGCGCCGTCGTCGCCGGAGTCGGCCGTGGCGGGGGCGGATATCTCGATGAGGTCGGCGGCGAAGATGCGCTTCAGCCATGCGCCGTCCGGGATGCCGGGACCTGTCACGGAGCAGCCGGGCGTGAGGTCGTGCGCCACGCCCACGCGGCGGAGATAGGGAGACTGGTCGGTGGTGACCCATACGCCAGTCTGTTCCGGTGCGCTCATGCGCGCGTAGAGGCGCACGCCGCCGGAACCGGGCGAAAGGCGGCCCGTCACCCCCTCGTCGACCACCTGCTCGGAAGTCGACGTGGCGTAGCGGTTCATGTAGTGTCGGTAGTCGGCGGAGATCTGGATGCGCGCGGGGGGCGGACACGTCACCGGCGCGCAGATGTTCACGCGGTTCACGAGCGTGCCGGTGTTTCTGGCCGTGAGGTTGGGGAACGTGATGGCGTTGTAGATCCACACGGGACATGTGCTTGAGTTCTGCACTTCGTCGCGCAGGGCGCTGAACGAGGCATTGTAGGTTGACGTGTCGCCGAGCGATATCGGGCCGCCCAAAAGGTACACCTTCGCGGCCTGGCGCGTGGAGAGGTAGCCGAGCGTGACGCCCGCGTCCGGCACCTTGATCCAGCGCGCGGGGAAAGAGGCCATGGACGAAGTGCGGTCAGACGGCACGAGGTAGGCCGTCGGGTTCTCCCCGTCAGGCACCACCCCTTCCACCCAGTTGGCCGTGTCGTTCCAGTCGGCGGCGGCCTCGATGGAGAGGCCGTTCGTGTAGCCTTCCGTGAACCAGTTCCACGTGCCGTTCACAGCGGCGAAAAGCGGACCCGTGGCCAGCGCCGTCAGGCAGATGCCCGCCAGCCGCCCAAACAACCTGTTTCTTGACATGTTGCAATTCCTCCTTACAAGATTTGCCAATATCTTATCATTTCTGACATCTGCGGTCCAGCACGCTACGGGCGTGCCCACTTGAGCGGATCCGCGAACAGCACGCGGAACTCGTCACGCCCCTTCAGGACGAACAGCTTCTCGGGATGGAACTGGACGCCCGCGACCGGCAAGGTCTCGCTTTCGATCGCCTCCACCACGCCGTCCGGCGCGAACGCGACCGCGCGGAAACCCGGTGCCAGGTCGCGCACCGCCTGATGATGGGACGTGTTGACCTGCATCTCCTCGCAGCCCAGACTGCGCGCCAGACGCGAACCGCCCTCAATCCGAACGCCGTGCAGGTGCGTGCCGCGGTGCTTGACCTCGCCCGGACGTTCCGACGGGAGGTCCTGCCACAGCGTGCCGCCAAAATAGACGTTGATCAGCTGACAGCCCCGGCAGATGCCGATGATCGGCAGGCGGCGCTTCACCGCCTCGTCCAGCAGCAGCCACTCCCACGCGTCGCGCCGCAGGTTGACCTCTCCCAGACGCGACGACGGCTTCGTCTTGTAGCGGCTTGGATCGACGTCCTCCCCGCCGCAGAGCAGCAGCACGTCGACCGACGCCAGCATCCGCGCGACAACGTCCCGGTTCGTCTCCGCCGGCAGCACGAGCGGCGTGTTTCCCGCCCGCGCGAAAGCGTCGGCGTAGGTCGACAAGATGGACACGCGGTTCGTCTCCATGCACATGTCGGCGATTCCGACCACGACCGGCGCGCCAAGCGCCTGTAGACAGAGCATGACAAGGCAAATGGCCAACAGCCGCCCGGTCAAAATCTTGATTCTTGACATGTTGCAACCCTCACCTGACGATCACCGTGATTCCGCCTGAAATGGCGTAGACGCCATCATCCTGCGCGGCGACGCCGTGGAAACTACCCTCGGCGCGCCGTTTGCCACTCCGGGGAGGGCCGCGCTTGCCGCGACCGCCGCCACACGCGCCACAAAGACTCTCATTCCCATCGGCCAACTCCTCATTTGATCAAGAACATCGTGCCTTCCTGGTAGCACATCTTCAGCGTCTTGCCGCCGTTCGTGAGGAACACGCACCACGGCTTCGTCAGGTTCGAGGCGGGCACGGAGGCGAGGGGCGTCGGGAACGTCGCGAGCGTGTGGATCGTGCCGCGCGTGAGGAGGTTCGTGTTCGCGATCTCCACCGTCACGCCATTGGCGACCGTGAGCGAGCCGTTCACGGTCAGTCCCGCCGAAGGCGGCTGCGCCGCGTCGAACACGAGCTTGTCCGTCACCGTCACGTTGCCCTTCAGCGTGCCGTA
>ONRL01000241.1 GCA_900320225.1 uncultured Lentisphaerota bacterium | reverse complement strand
GAATGCCGCTAACTTAAGGCTCATATGACCTCCTCCTGGCGATACTCCGAGCGCGGTTTTGTCAGCAGCGGATAAGGCTTCGGGCGTCGCTTGACTGCCCGCACGTAGTTCTTCCGCTTCCGTCTAGACAGCGCATCCGCCGCGACTGCGGCGACGAGTCTTGAGAATGCTCTTTCGAGCGATCTTCGGGCGGCGTACAGCATCGGGACTGTCGAGATGAACGCCATTGCCGCAGCCGCCGTGCTGGCTATCCCGCGCCGTTGCCCGCGCGCGCGTCCGCGTGCGATGACATAGCGCATGAGGTTGTATGCCAAGATGAGGACGCCGACCTCCAACTTCACGACAAGCGGCGTCCGCCCCCTGATGAACTCGTAGCGCAGCGTCGTTTTCATGTCACGGAAGGAGACTTCGACCTCCCAGCGCCTGAGATACCATTCGAGTATCTTTTCCTTCGGATACTTCTTGTCGTCCAGAAGCGACGTGACGACCACGATTTCCTCATCCCGGAACCCGCGCACGTGGATCTTCGCCGTTATGACCCGCACGGTGATCTCGTCCGGGAACCCGGCCCGTCTCTCAGGCGGGACGGTCATGGACCGCTTCGACTGGCGCTTTTCCCATTTCGTGAGCCTGTCGCCCGGCCCGAGCGTCACGTCGTCCTGGCGACTCTTGCGGCACCAGTCCTTTCCCCGGAATATCCCGTCCGCGCCAGCCTCGGCAAGGATCGCGAAGGCCGTGAACGAGCAGAAGGCCCTGTCTCCAACGTGCAACTCGCCCGCCTTGAACCTCGCGGAGGCTTCGACGTACAGCCGGAAGTCGTGCGCCTTCCAGGGCGCCGTGACAAGGATGGACGAGCCTTTGCCCACGAGGGAATGGGCCACGAGGGCCCCCACCACCGGGAATCCGCAGCCCGACTTCGGCCCCGAGGCATACGGCCATTCGACGCGGTTCTCCTCGGTGTCCGACGCCTGGAACGTCGTGCCGTCCAGCGCCCACACGCCGGAGAACTCGCCAAGGCCGCAGAGGACGTCCGCCTCGGCGCAGAGCCTTGCCGACATCCCCTCCAGCGTGGAGGGCAGGACCCTTCCGCGCGCCTTGCAGAACGCGGCGGTGGACGCCGACACGTCCATCCCGAGTTCAAGCTGGGCCCTGCGCACCGCCTCCTTGCACGGCGCGTTGCGGCCAAGCGCCTGCCCGAGCATCAGGCCGATCGTGGTCCGTTCGTCGAAGGCGCGCACGCGCCCGCCCCCGCGGGCCGAGACTCCTGGGAAAACCTGGCGGAATGACTCCGCCGCCTCGCGGGCCGACGGCCTCGCGAAGCCGAGAGAGAGAAGAAGCGCAGTGTCGTCCATATAGGGCGGTAATTATACCGCTCTGTTGCGCAGAAGTCAAGGGTTTGATATAATTCAGGGCATGGAAGCCAACTTGGAGATCGCGGCCGCCGAAAGGGAGATGGCGGCCATAAGAAAGGAGCTCGGAAACATCGGGCTCGTGTCGCACGGCTACGTGCAGGACAGGGGGCCCGGAGCCGGCGGGCCGTGCTACCAGTGGACCAGGAAGGTCAAGGCGAAGACCGTGTCGGTCGCTCTCTCGAAGGAGCAGTTCGAGGCCATGCGCACGGCGATAGCCAACTGGAAGGCGCTCAAGGGCGCTCAAGTCCAAGCTTGCAAGGCTTGAGGAGCTGTCCCGTCTTGTCATCTTCAGAACAACGCCCGACACCCGTCGCTCAAAGCGTCCGACAAAGGCGACGCTGGGCCTCGGGAAACGCCCGAAATCACCTTAAGTTAGCGGCATTCAGCTCTGACCCTTTTGACCTCGTGGAGTTCAAGTACTTCACGAACGCGGCGACGGAGAAGGGGAAGGTGCTTGGACGCTCCGAGCCCGACGCGGAGACCGTCGAGCAGGCGCTCGCGTACAGGAAAGCGCTCGCGCACCGTCCCGACTGGAACCACGAGATCGCCGTGACTGTCGTCGAGGTCTGCGGCAGCACCGGATGCAACTGGTTCGATCTGGCGAAACCATGATATTCTCGCGGATGACGAAGCGCGCAATATCTCTCAAGCTCCTGTGGGCGCTTTTCGCATCCGCCGGACTACTGGCCTGCGCCGATTCGAGTCTCGTGGGCGCGGCGCTTCCCGGCCTGCGCGCCTCCGTTGGCCTGCTTCCGTGGGAGGAGTCGCTCTTCATGGCGACGTACCTTGTCGGACTCATGCTGTCGTCGATCTGGGCCGGATGGGGGCTCGGACGCTGGGAAGACCGCAGGACGCTTAGCGCGGGGATGGTCCTCGTCGCCGTCGGATGCGGATTCGCAGGGTTTCTCGGCACCTGTCGTCCGCTTCTGTTCGCAGGGCGATTCCTGCACGGGCTCGGCGTCGGCTCCGTTTTCGTCGCGGTGCCGTTCATGATCGCCTCCCGATGCCCTGACACGCTGCGGGGAAAGATGAACTTTCTTTTTCAGATCATGGTCACGTTCGGACTTGTCCTCGGATCGTTTTTCGGCTGGGCCGTGGTGCGGCTTGATCTCGGTGACTGGATCTGGCGGCTCGACTATCTCGCATCGGTCGTGCCGGCCGCGCTGCTACTCGTGCTTTCGCAGCGGCTTCCGTCTCATGATTCAACGAGGCCTGACCGCGCCGTGACGGAAGCGTCCGTCCGCGCGCGTCCGTCCGCGCGCGTAGTCCTTGCCGTCGCGCTGCCGGCGCTCGTGCAGCTGACCGGCGCGGGTGCGGTACTCTGCTATGGCGTGACAATGCTGGAGGATATCGGCTTCGCCGGCGGGAACGCCAATCTCGGCGATGTCGCCGTCAAGGCGGTCAACCTGGCGGCGACGGCGGCGGGGATGTTCCTCGTGGACAGGCTCGGACGGCGTCCGCTTGTTGTCGGCGGATTCGGCGCGGCGTCGGCTGGACTCGCTCTTGCGGCGTCGTCGATCCTCCTGCCGGGGATTGTGCCGTCCATCTGCGCAGTCGCCGGTCTCGGGCTTTTCGTGGCGGCGTATGCGGTCGGTCCCGGCGGCTGCACATGGCTTGTCCCCGCCGAGCTGCTGCCGGAATCATGCCGCAGCTGGGGGCTTTCGCTTGCGGCGCTCGGCAGCCATGCCGCCTCCTGCGCCGTAGTCGCCGCCTATCGTCCGTCCGCGCTTGCGATCGGCGACGGCGGCGCGCTGCTCGTCTTCGCCGGGCTTTCTCTCGCCTCCACGATTCTTCTCGCCTGTCTTTTGCCGGAGACGTTGCGTACGAGGTGACCTACTTCGCCGAGCTGCGGTAGTCGCGCATGGACTGGCCGGTCTCGCGCGCGAAGATGTGCGAAAGGGCGTTGGCGTTCGGGAAGCCGCATTCCGCCGCGATCTTTGCGCTGGTGCGTCCTGTCGTCTTAAGGAGATGTCTTACTATCGAAAGCCGCTTTGCAAGGATGTAGCCGTGGAGCGTCTCGCCGCGCACTTCGCTGAAGCGCTTCTCGAGAAGGCGTCGCGAGACGCCGAGCGCGTCCGCGACCGTGCCGACGCGCAGATTCGTGCGCGCGTTCGCGTCGATGAACGCGACCGCGCGGCGGATCAGCGTCGCGGTGGGAGGGCCGGCCTCCGTCGATTCGCGCTCCACCACGCCGTGGGCCCGGCAGAATATCTCGCGCCGTTTTGCGCGCGCACCAAGGCGGAACAGCCTCTGGAGCTCGACCGCGGCCTGGAATCCTTCCGCTACGTGGTCGGCCCGGACGCTCGAGAGCGGCGGATTGGTCGAGAGGCACAGGAGCTCGTCGTTGTCGACGCCTATGAGCGCAACTTGCTTCGGAATGTGCAGCTTCGCCTCCGCGCACGCCTCGCGCACCTGCACGGCACGGTAGTCGAAGGCCGCCATCACCGCGGCCGGCTTCGGCAGACGTCTGAGCCAGACGACCAGATTTCGCCTGTCCTCGTCGACCTGGTTCGATCCGCTTCTGAAGACGTGCGGACGCCCTCTGTTCGACCTGACCACCTGCACGAACGCCTTCTCCCTGAGCGTCGACCAGGCGCGTCCGTCGACGTCCGGCACGAATCCGAACGAGTTGAATCCGCCGAGGTTCGCGAGATATCTCGCTCCGAGCGCTCCGATGCCCTTGTTGTCGTTGCGCACGAACGAGACGGAGGAGGTCCTCTGCTCGAAGAGCGGATGCCGCACGTCCACGAACACTGTCGGGGCCTTCGCCTGCGCGATAGCCCTGTTCGTCGTTTCGTCGGCCGTCGACGTCACGATCAGTCCGCCGATCTCCCTGTCGATCTCGCTCCCGATGGCCGAGAGCGGCGTCTCCGAGGGGAGCTGGATGAGCCGCAGCGTCCAGTCGTGCCCCGCGTTGACGAACTTGAAGATGCCGGAAAGAACATCGCGCGCCGACGCGCCCGCCGAGATGTCGATGAGCACGGCGACTTTCCTGCTTGTGCGATGAGTGTTGTTTGCCATGCCGCAATTATATCATATTCCGCGGAGCCTGTGCGCAAAAAATCACATTTCTCGTTCGCATATAATCATAAAATCGGCTTGACGGCAGACGGTCGATTATGCGATAATGGCTTTGTTTCCGGCACGGTGCCGGATTGAATCGGTCAAACACGTCATGAAGAAAGCAATTTGAGCGGAGATGTTGATGATGGCAGCGCTTGTATCGTCCGGCACGCTTGGCGCCATCCCGAACGGAGAGCTACGCGGCCCGTAAGGCAACCTAAAATTCTCAGCATCTGAACAAGGAGACAGCAAAATGACGCGTTCTATTACGCCGACAAACAAAGAAAGCAAAGAAGCCATGGCAACAGGAAAAGTACTCGATGGAAAGCCGTATGCGGGAAAACTGCACGTACGGTTCGATGAGGGGGCGGGCGTACCCTACGGGGGCGTCCCGCTCTACTCTACACCCTTCTGGCTCTGGGAAAGTCGTGCCATGAATATATTGATGAAATAATAGATGCATGCAAGAAGGAGCAAAAGAAATGAAGATTCGCAAAAATGTCTATACATGCATAACATGCTTTATTATTTTGTGCATCAATAAATCCTTGCTGTCCTGTACAAAAGAGATCGTTCCGGGGCTTGGCCTTGAATCAGACTGCTTTATTGGCATGAGCCTTGAAACACTCAAGGGGCGAATACATGCCAAGGACGATAGAAGCAACGTATGGTATATTGATGATGGCTCTATTGGCGTACTCCATGACAAGTCAAAAGTCACAGAAATATTCTTTTATGTGAAACTAGATGAGATGGTAAATAATCCTTTTGACCAAAGACGATGTTTTGTCGGCACGATAAAGGGGCTGAAAGACTGTGTGTCTGAAATCAAATCCGATAAAGTAGAAAGTCAATGGGGTAAACTTCCGCTTGCCAAAAATTGGAAATATCGATTTATGCAACAATTTGGATTGTCGGCAAAAGTCAAATGGCAAACGCCAAGAAATAGCGAGTGCTCAACGTTTTTCCTTGCTTATCACAATCGAGGAATTAGGCTGTATTTCTCTGGCTTTGATGGGCGCGTCAATATGGTAGATGTCTTTTCTAATCAGGTAGCGGTAGACAGAGCGACAAAACACGGAGTTTTGCCCATCAAGGAAGTCCAAGCACATCTCTCTGTTGATTTCGATAATCTTGATTTAAAAGAAGAGACATGCCATTATGTGATACTGCGCAACGATGTTGCAGACAAAATTACATTTACACTCCCTCGAAAGATCGAAGATGAGAATGTCGATGCATTTTTTTCTTTGGGTGATCTTGATGATCTTGATCGTGGTGAATCAACATATATCTTACTGGTTGCTAAAAAGAATGGCGCTCATGCCCATGCCGGCAGATTCTCTATTCCATTTTCGTATACAATAGATAGTCATCAGTATGCGGGCTCAATAAGCTATAAGATAAAAGACATCATTACTAAGCAATAGGAAGAAAGGTTTTGTGTGTATGACCTTGGGGAAGGTGTCATATGCATGGGGACTGTGCCGCGTGCCGCGCGACGAAATTCTCGAACAGAAAACTGGAGTTTACCCATTTTTTGAAGGCGGAATGAGACTTCGCCCAATGTTTATGCGGGTGAGGTGATTTCGGGAAGTGTATTTTGCGCGACATTAGAGAAATGGGTGAAAGCTTTACCCAGTGGTAT
>ONRL01000283.1 GCA_900320225.1 uncultured Lentisphaerota bacterium | reverse complement strand
GGGTCGATGTTCCACTCGGCCGCCTTCGCCTGCACGAGCTTGATCGCCGCCACGGCGTCGTCGAGGCACGCCTTCACGGGCGGCTTGATGCCGGCGTCGTTCGCGTCGTGCACCATGCGGTAGGAGATCGAGACGAGCGCGCAGTCCGCCGCGCGGCACTTGGGGAGGTTGCTCGCCACGCCGCCCATGCGGTCGCCGTCGCACCAGCCGCCGCCGTGGATCATGATCACGCAGGGCGTGCGCTTGCCGTCCGTGCGCCCCGGCTTCGGCAGCCACACGTCCATGTTCTGGCGGAGGTGCGGACCGTAGGCGACGTTCTCGAACGTCGGCGCGTCGACCGTGTGCGCCCGACCGTTCTTCGCGTCCTTGTTCCACCAGTGCTTCATGTCGCATCCGAACACGCGCCCCACGCAGCGCAGCATCTGGTCGCACTCGCGCACGGTCGGCAGCAGGGAGCAGCCCTCCGTGTACTCGTTCCAGGCGTTGATGTAGACGACGCCCGGCTGCTTGGGGTCGTTCTCGACCGCGGCCTTCGCGGCGCGCAGGTACTTCTCGAATATCTGGGGCGTCGCGTTCGTGAACGTGCCGCAGTAGGGATATTCGTTCCACTTGGCGCCGGCCCACGGGAACGGCTCCTCCGGACGGCACCGTGCCGTCGAGTCCCAGCCCGTCGGCACGATCGGATAGTACGGCAGCGGGCCCTGACGGTAGTCGGCCCAGCGCTTCTCGAGGTACGGCCCCGCGTCGGCGAAGTTGTAGAGGAGCTCGCCCGACGTGTAGCGACTCTTGTAGTTCGGCAGGTTCCAGGGACCGAACCCGTAGTCGGTGAGGCTGTCGAAGCCGAGTTCGGCCATCTGCGCGGACGCGGCGGGCGAGCGCGGCCTTCACCTTTTCCGGACCGAGCATCTTCACGAAGTACTGTCCGTTGTAGATGGAGAAGAAGAGCCGGCCGTCCTTGCGCCAGTACTCGGGGCGCGGGAAGTAGTTCTTGATCGAATAGTCGATGAGGCCGAGGAATTCCTCGGGCGTGTGCGCGAGCTCCATCAGCTTCATGCGGGGCTGGCCGTACTTCGGACGGAACTGGTTCCAGCGCTCGTGGTAGCACCACATGAGCGCGAACTTCATCTTGCTGCGGTTGGGCGCCTTGAGGAAACCCTCTTCCAGCGCCTCCTGCTGCGTGATCTGGCCGTTGTAATAGTAGTAATCGTAGAGGAACACGTCGATGCCGGCGTTCGAGGCGAGCTCGATCTCCGTGGAGACGTCCGTCGGGTCCTTGCCGTCCAGGTAGCCCGGCAGGGGCTTGAACGGCAGCTTGTGGCCCGGGAAGCGCGGCTTCGCCGTGCGGGCGAACTCCCATTCGGTCCAGCCAGGGTGGAACCACTCGTTCCCCTTGGGGTAGACGCTCCAGTGGGGGTAGTAGACCGCCATCACCTCGATTTTCTTGGACGCGCCCTGTGCCGCGCCGACGACGGCGGCGCAGGCAAGGGCCAGGAACACGGTACGCAGAGTTGTTTTCATGGCGGAATTATAGCAAATTCCCGCCCTCCCCGCAACGTCTCGTAGCCGTCGTCAGAGCGCGGCGTGGTCGCAGAGCGCCGAGACGAACAGCGCCTTGATCGTGTGCATGCGGTTCTCGGACTCGTCAAACACCTTCGAGTATTTCGACTCGAACACTTCGTCCGTCACCTCGAGCGCGCCGCACTCGCGCGTGACGTCCGTCTCGTGGTCGTGGAACGCGGGAAGGCAGTGGAGGAAGATGAGGCGCCCGTCGACGTTGCCGGTCGCGCGCATGAGGTCCATGTTGACCTGGTAGGGACGCAGCAGCTTGATGCGCTCGGCCGTCTTCGACTCCTCGCCCATCGACACCCACACGTCGGTGTAGAGCACGTTCGCGCCCTTCACGCCCTTCACGGGGTCGTCGAACACGCGCACGTCCACGCCGTTGCGCCGCGCCACCTCCTCGGCCTCGGCGAGCACGCGTTCCTCCGGCCACAGTTCCTTCGGCGTGCAGCACACGTACCGCACGCCCGCCTTCGCGCACCCCATCATGAGCGAGTTCGCCACGTTGTTGCGGCCGTCGCCCACGTAGGCGACCGTGCAGTTCTCGAGGGAACCGAAGCTCTCGCGGATCGTCAGGAGGTCGGCGAGGATCTGGGTGGGGTGGTAGTCGTCGGTGAGGCCGTTCCACACGGGCACGCCGGCGTACTTCGCGAGGTCCTCAACCGTCTTTTGCGCGAAGCCGCGGAAAAGGATGCCGTCGTAGATGCGGCCGAGCACGCGGGCGGTGTCCTTCACGGACTCCTTCTTCCCGAAGTGGATGTCCGGGCGCGTGAGGTATTCGGCGTTGCCGCCCTCGTCGCGGATGGCGATCAGGGAGGAGTTGCGCGTACGCGTGGAGGACTTCTCGAAAATGAGCGCCACGTTCTTGCGGTGAAGCAAATCGCCGCGGATACCGGCCGCGCGGCGCGCCTTCAGCTGCGCGGCGAGGTCGATGAGACTCAGCATCTCCTCGTCGGTGAACGAGGTCATCCGCATGAGCGAACGGTTGTACAGTTCTGGCATCCAGGTAAGCATGTCTTTACTTTCCTATTTTTGGAAAACGGAAAGTTTACCATAATCCGCCCGTCCGCGCTATGGGCAAATTCAGGTTTTTGCGTGGCGCAACAAGTCGCGCGCTCACCGCACGATCACCATCGTGCGGCCGCTCAGGCCGTTGTAGACGAGCCTCGTGCCGCCGTCCTCGATCGTGACCGTGCCGTGGCGGGACGCGTTGACGAACTCCACGTTGTCGACGAGCCGCTGGAGGGACTCCGCCGAGGCCGTCGCGCACGAGAGGAGCGTCTGCTTCCGGCCCCTGCGGTCCGCGTCGAACGCCGAGGCGTCGATCACGAGCTTCGAGGGAACGACGGAATAGGTTTGCACTGTCTCATCCGCATCGGGGACCACGGTCACGCCGCCCGCGGTCGTGATCGGCGTCGCGGCGAAGCCGTCCGCCGGGAGCGTGAACCGGAGTTGCGCGCCCGCGCGCAGCTTGATCGAGTCGGCGTCCGTGCCCGTGACGGCAACGTTCGCCGCCGCGCCGGACACGTGGAAGTAGTCGTTCGAGCTGCAACGCCCGTTTTCCTTCGATCCGATGTAGAGGACCTTGCAGCCGGACATCGTCGAATCGTCTACTTGGATGCCGCTGTACGACGTATCGCCGGTCGCGCCGATCTCGACCTTCGCCGATCCCGCGCACGTTCAGGACGCAGTTCGTCGAATTGATGGTCAATCCGCTCGCATACCGCGCCACGCCCACGAAGAAGCGCTGCACGCCTGAAAGCGTCACCGTGCCGCCGTTCCGCACCGTCATCGATGTGCCGGGGCCGCCCGATCCCTTGTACGAGACGCCGATGCCGAACCCCGTGCTCCTGAGCGTCAGCGACGAGTTGTCCACAACCATCCGCGTGCTGTTGCCGCCAACGTCCTCGAAGCTCCGCCCGATGCAGCCGATGTAGCAACCGACCGAGGCGAAATATTCCGAACTGGAGGGGATGGTGACGGTCGCGCCGTCGCTGATCGTGAAGTCCACGTCGCGGTGGATCCACAGGTCGTTGATGTTGGCCGTCGTCCCCGCGCCCGTGATCTCGATCTGCATCCTGTCGTACACGCCGGCGGGATATGTGCTCATCCGGTCCTGCTCGGCGTAGGCGCGGATTCCCTTGCAGGCGAACGTCGCGCCGCCTGCCACGCGCAGGCTCGTGAACGGACCCGCCATCGTGATGTCCTTGCGGATCGTCGCTGTCGTGCCCGGCCCCACCACGCTGAGCGAACCCGAGCCGGCCAGGAAAGGCCGAGCCGAGGCGGGATCGGGCCCCGTGTAGCCGATCGTGGTTGACGTCCGGTCGACAATGTAATCGGAGAAGGCTCCCAGCTTGAGTTCCTCAGCCTGGAACGTGCCGTTGGTGAGCGCGAGGCGGGCAAAGCGATCCGACGAGTAGCCGTATGTTCCCTGCGCCTCGACGTTGCCCATCACCGTGAGCTTGTGCCCGCCCATGTCCACCGTCGCGTCGATGCGCGGGGCGTAGCCGATGCGGCCGTTGCGCGCGCGCAGCGCGCCGACCGTCTGGTTCTGCCCAAGCGCGATCGTGTAGGTGCCGAGCGGCAGCTCCACCGTGTTGTCCGTGCCGGGGAGCGCGTCCGCCGCATCGACCTCGCGCCAGTTGCCGAGCGTCTCGAACGCGCCGTCGCCGCCGGTCCACCTGAGCGCGTGCGCGTAGCGCACCTTGTCGATCTTGTTGTTCTGCCACACCCGCTCCCTGGTGAGCTCGCCGTCGTAGAGGCGCGCGGCGTAGATGCGCCCCTTGAAGGTTTGCCCGCCCGTCGAGCGGCCGCCGACGCCCACAACGCTGCCCGAAGTCCAATTGTCGAGGTCGGCCGGGCGGCCTTTGTTCTGCTCGTAGTTCATCTTCTCGCCGTCGAGGTACACGGTCGCGTTCGTCGGCACGTCATACGGGGTCGCGCACGTAAGGGAGTGCATGCCGCCGAACGTCTTTGAGAAGGGATTGTCGAAATCTCCCGCATAGACGCCATAGTAGTCATACCACTGGGTTCGGATCGTGGCGAGCACGCAGTAGCGGGAATTGCCGCTTGAGAAAAGAAAGGCGTTGGCGTCGAACCTCTCGTTTCGGAAAAGGACTTCCAGCGACTTCCACGCACGCGCCGCGGTGCCGTAGGCGCCGGATTGGGCCGTGCCGTCGCAGAGGAGCGCGTCGCCTGACCAAACGCTCTTGTTGAGCGTCAGATCCTGCTCGCCGGCGACGAGGTTCTTCCAGATGTTCGTCGTGGAGCTGTGCTGCCCCTCGCCCACGTTGTCGCTCGCGTCCCAGAACGAGACCAGTCCGCTCTTGTCGTACATCGCGGACGTGAAGAAACGCTTCACATCGATCGCGTGGTTGCGGGCGATTTCCTCCGGCGTCAGCGCGCGGTTGTAGAGGCGGATGGAATAGATCTCGCCTTCCCAGCCGTAGTCCGGTGCCGCCGTATCCACCGAGCGCCAGCCGAGCGTGACGCGGTTGTCGCCAGGATTCCAAATGTTGCGCACGGAGGATGTCACCTTCGGCGCGCCGTCGGAGTAGATCTGCGTGACGGCGTCGTTGTCGTCGTACGTCGCCACGACGGCATTCGGCTCGTAACACCTCACCTTCGCGTAGGGCGTTGTCTTCGCCCCGTCGAAATAGACCCAGTGGAACGGGTTTGTGTCCTTGTTGTCAAACACGACGTACCGGGTTTGCGATCCGCCCCAGAACAGGATACGGCTGCCCCACGACATCTTCTTGAACAGGATCTCGATCGTCTTGTATGTGGTCGCGGCCTCCGTTCCGTAGGCCGCCGCCAGACCGCTTTTCCGCGTGTTCATGTAGAACGCGATGCCGCGCCGCCACTCCGAACCGCGCCCCGCAACAATCGTCAGGTCGTTGTGCCCTTTCAAATCCTTCCAGACGTTCGTGGTCGGATCGTGTACGCCGGTTCCGGCGTTGTCGATGCCGTCCCACTGCGCGATCAGCCCGTCCTGCACGTAGCTCGCGCTCGTGTAAGTCGTTGCCCATGCCGGGATCGCGCTCGCCGCGACCGCCAAAACACACCCGATCAACTTTCTGTATCTTGCCATTTTCTTGCCCTCCTTTGCGGCGCGCTCGGCGAGCGCGCCCTACCAATTTTCATCCCGCCCTACCGTTTTTCTACTTGACCAAGATCCGCGTGCCGACCAGCGGGCCGAAGCGCAGCGCCTTGCCGCCTTCCGCGAGGTAGAGCTTCCACGTGCCGTCGTCATCCACGAACGGGGTGCCGTCGCTCTGGACGAGCTCCAGCGCCGGCGCGGCGGAGAGCGCCGTATTGAGGCGCGCCACGACCTTAGACTTCCCGTAGGTCTTCGCGTCCAGCGTCTCCGCCTCCGTCACGCGCACCGTGTTCGCGCCGGTGAACGCGAGCGCGGGCGCCGTCAGGAGCGCGCCGTCCGTCCCCGTCCCCTGCACGGCGGCGGCGGCCACCTCGAGCGCGCCGCCGGGATACGCCTGCTTGAACGCAAGCGTGCCGCCCGCGAGGCGCGTCGTGCCCGTGTAGGTGGCGGCCGGGACGACGGTCATCGTGCCCGCGCCCGTCTTCGTGAGGCCGCCCGCGCCGCTCAGCACGTTGCTGACGGAGAGCGAATGGCCCGCCGTGTCGAACGCCACGTTGTTCGCCGCGTTCGTCGAGTTGAGCGTGGCGTTGATCTTGAAGATCGTGTCCGCCGTCGCGCGGACCGTGCCGCCGCGCAGCCTGCAGGAGTAGGGCGCATTCGGATTCACGCCGTTGCCCGTGATGACGCCGCCCGCGCCCACGTTCAGTTCGCCGCCCTCCATGATGTACGTGCCGTTGCCGGCGGT
>ONRL01000183.1 GCA_900320225.1 uncultured Lentisphaerota bacterium | reverse complement strand
GAGATGATCATCGGGATGTTGTGGGCCCGCACCTTCCGCGCCGGGTAGAACTTCGGCGGCAGGAGCTCGGGGTTGTAGTAGTACATCATGATGGTCTTGTAGAGCTTCTCAGCCTTCTCCTTCCACTGCGGGTCCTTCGTGGCCTTGTAGAGTTCGATGTACCCCATCACGGTGTAGTGCTCGGTCACCACGTAGCGGCGCTTGCGCACGGGGCGGCCGTCCTCGGTCACGTCGTAGTAGGTGCGGCCGTCGCGTTCGTCGAAGCAGTGGTCCTCGATGAACTTGATGCCGTTCAGGGCGAGGTCCAGCCACTCCTTGCGCTTCTCGATCTCGTTGTAGGCGCGCGCGAAGAGGAGCACGAACCGCCCCTGCTGGCGCACGTTCTTGTCCGTGAAGAGCACCTTGCCGTCACGGCCGAGGTAGTTGTAGTACCCGCCGTGTTTCGTGTCGGGCGTGTACTTCTGCCACCACTCCACCGACTCGAGGAGGAGTTTCTTGTATTTGTCGATGTAGGCCTGCAGTTCGTCTTTCGTCATTTTGTTTTTCCTTCCGCCTCTGTTACGCCGAGGCACCGCACATTATACGCCAAGCACCTGCGAATGCCAACAAATTCGCGTAAAAAATTACGCCGGCCTTCCGCGTGCACCGTTAAGCGCGACGGCCACGCAGGACGGCACGAGGTCATCGACAGGCTCGCCCGCAAGCAGGCGGCGACGGATTTCGGTGGAGGATTCGCGCGTACGCGGATACGGCACGAACGTACATTTCCGGCTCAGCAGATCCCAATCCTTCCACTGATTCAGGGCCGCCACGTTGTCCTCTCCGATGATGTAGAAAAGTAACGCACCGGGGAAGCGCGCCTCGGCGGCCAACACCGTGTCAATAGCATACGAGGGACCTGGAGGCTGGCAGATCTCGAAGTCCCATGCCTCGAAGCGCGGGTCCAGTTCGGCCACAAGTCGCACGAGTTTCCAGCGAAGGTCGTCCGAGAGACCGCCCGGCACCGCACCGGAAAATGCCTTGAAGGGGTTGACCTTCGCGGGAACGAACAGCAACCGGTCAAGGGGCAGCTCCTCCACGGCCCGCCGGGCGATGCCCAGGTGGCCGGAATGGATGGGGTTGAAGCTCCCGCCGAAAATGCCGACTCGCTGCATGGCGAGGATTATACCATAAAATCACGATCTGCGGCACACGATGAAAAGATGGCGCGGGAACGCCGGCGAGTTTACGGCCGCGCAGGTGCGCGGTCCTCCCCGAGGGCGGCGCGGACGTCGCGGTGGCGGGGCTGGCCCGCCTTGGTGCGGAGCGAGGCGTGGTCGAGCGGACGGAAGTATTCACACATGTAAGACGTCGCGAACCGTGCCGACACTGGGGTTGCTTCAGAACAGTAAATGAATACCTTGAGGATACCATCCTCCTCGACCGTCTTGATCTCGCGTCCCGCGCAGAGCGCATTGAGAGGTGTTGCCGTGAACTCGGTCTTTCCCGAAGCGCCCTTCACGGCCGAGAGCCGCCACGCGGCACCGCCGTCAAGCGTGAGCGTGCCCTCGCACGCGCCCGTCTTCGCCACCGTGAAGATGTCCGCCACCTTGCACCAGCCCTTGTCGGCGTAGCGCACGGTGTAGTCCGGCAGGTTGCGCCCGAGGCACAGGCGGTCGACGTTCGCGCCCTTGATCGCGTAGTCGCTCTTCAGGATCACGTCGCGCACCACCGCCGACGGCATGTAGTGCTTCGCCGTCGCGCCGGGATGCGCGTCGTTGCCGCCCACGCCGACGAGCCCGCCGTTGAGCACCAGCTTACCGGGGTTCAGCGGATCGGCGACGTGCAGGAAACTGCCCGTGCGGTCCTTCACGTTCTTCACCGAGCCGTCTTCCCAGTACATCACGTTCATGATTTCGCAGAACGAGCCCGCCCCCTTCAGGTCGAAGGCGTAGTAGCAGGTGTCGGGGTAGATCTCCGAGCCGGTGAAATGCGCGGTCGGGCCGAGCACGATGCCGCGCGTGTCGTTCCACCAGGTCGGCTCGTGCGCGCCCATCACGCCCGTCCAAAGGTGCATGTTGTCGCCGTAGGTGTGCCCGTTGTAGAGCTCCAGGCCGATGTTCACGCCCATCGCCTCGACGTTGGTGAGGCGGCAGTCGGCCGGGCCCTCGATGCGGATGCCCACGGCGCGCGCGGTCGGGTCCTTCGTGGTGCCGAAGATCGTCATGTT
The DNA here is from genome assembly GCA_900320225.1 of uncultured Lentisphaerota bacterium. GTDB lineage: Bacteria > Verrucomicrobiota > Kiritimatiellia > RFP12 > UBA1067 > RUG572. The sequence continues at coordinate 9,137 of ONRL01000183.1, read as the reverse complement.
GCCCGCGAAGATCGGACGCGACCCGCGGCCCTTCACGTACAGGCCCCACGCCCCCACGCCGTAGATGCCCACCTTGTCGATGAACGTGTAGGTGCCCTGACGGCAGTCCGCGATGCGGATGCCGCATTCGCGGCTCGCGCACATGATGTTGAGGTTCTCGACGTTGATCGGGCGGTCGCCGCCGAACTCGACCACGCCCCGCGTCCCGTTCGTGCAGACGATGTCCGAGACGAGCCACGTGCGCGTCGCGTCCACCTTCGAGATGCGCGCGTAGCCCTCGCCGCGGATGGGGTTCTTGAGGACGAGCGGGTGCGCCACCTTGTAGATGCCCGCCGGGAAGAGCAGCGCCCCCTTCGCCGTGTTCGCGTTCACGATCGCGCTCACGTCCGCCGAGCCGTCGTTCTTCGCGCCCAGCGACACCACGTTCAGCACCTTCGCGCGCGCCAGTGCGGAACTCAGGCAACCAACCAGCAGAAAGGCCGTAATTTTCAGTTCTTTCATCATTTCTCCTAGTCCGTCTTCTGCATGTCGCACAGACGGCGGTAGGCGCCGTTCGCGGCGTAGAGTTCGTCGTGCGTGCCGCGCTCAACGATGACGCCCTCACGCATGACGAGGATGAGATCCGCGTCGCGGATCGTCGAGAGTCGGTGCGCGATCGCGAACGTCGTGCGGTTGGCCATGAGCTTGTTGATAGCGTCCTGCACGAGTCGCTCCGTGACCGTGTCGAGCGCGCTCGTGGCCTCGTCGAGGATGAGGATGGGCGGATTGCGGAGGATCGCCCGTGCGATGGCGATGCGCTGGCGCTCGCCGCCGGAGAGCGCGAATCCTTTCTCGCCCACGTTCCGCTCGTAGCCCTCGGGCTGGGACATGATGAATTCGTGGGCGTTCGCCATCTTCGCCGCCTCCACCACCTGCTCGTGCGTCGCGTCTGGCGAACCGTACTTGATGTTCGCCTCGATCGTGTCGTTGAAGAGCAACGTCTCCTGCATCACGCTGCCCACCAGGTTGCGGAGGTCGGGAATCCGCAGGTCGCGCAGGTCCACGCCGTCCATCGTCACGCGGCCCTCGTACGGATCGAAGAAACGCGCGAGGAGTCCGCTCATCGTGGACTTCCCGCTGCCCGTGCCGCCGACGACGGCCACCACCTTCCCGCGCGGGATCTCGAACGAGGCGTGCGACACGGCGTCGCGCTCCGCCGCGTCGTAGCGGAACGACACGTCCTCGAAAACGATCTTGTCCGTGAACGCCGCCTTCGGCGCGGCGTCCGCCTTCACGGGCAGCTCCATGCGCACGTCGAGGATCGAGAAGAGGCGCGAGAGCGCCGCCCGGCACTGCTCCAGCTGGACCTGCAGCTTCGAGAGCTGCTTGATCGGACGGTAGATGAGCAGCAGCGGCGCGAGCATCGGCACGATCACCGAGAGCTTCACCTGCGCGACGAAGCACCACACCACGAACGCGCACAGGAGGAAAATGCCCACCGTCTCCACGGCCGGCGTCACGAACAGGCTCCAGCGCACCGCGCGCAGCGACGCCTTCAGCATGCTGCGGTTCGCTTGTTCGTATTTCCTGTTCTCGAACTCCTCCGTGTTGTACGCCTTCACCACGCGCACGCACGTGAGGATCTCGTGGATGCGCGAGCCGACCACCGAGTAGCGTTCAAGCGCCTTCTTCGCCCACTTGCGGATGCGCTTCGAGAGCAGCACCACCGGACACATGAAGAGCGGGAAGCCCACCACCAGCAGCACGAGCGTCGGCAGCATGTCGTTCTGGACGGCCGTCCAGATGATGAATCCCACCGAGACAAGGATCTCGAACGGCGCCTCCGCGACCTCCTGCAGAACCTGCTGGATGATGTGCTGGACGAGGCTGGGGTCGCTCGAGGCACGGCTCATCAGCTGTCCCACGTCGATCCGCCCGTGGAACTGCATCGACTGCTCCTGAATGTGCCGGAGGATCGAACATCGGATGTCCTTCACCGTGTGCAGGGCCGCCCACGAAAGACAGTACTTGTTCAGGAAGAGGAAGGCGCAGCGCGCCATGGCCGCAAGCGGCACGATCACGAGGATCGCGAAAAGGAGCGGCGCGCCGAGGGCCTCGTTCTCGTCCTGAAGCTCAAACCCGAGCTTCTGCGCGAACTTCTTGAACTTGCCGTACTCCTTCAGAACCTTTCGCTCCTGCTTGGTCGCAGGCGCCTCGACCTTCGCGGGAGGGACGCGCTCCCGCGCGCCCGCCACCTCCACCTTCGCCGTCTCCACCTTGTCGAGCGCGGGCTGAATCACTTGGAAAAGCGGCAGCAACGTGCCGGCCGTCAGCATCCCGCACAGAACGCCGAGGTAGATGCGGAAACGGTATTTCTTCGTAAATCCCCACAGGCGGCCGTAGGCCTCCTTGGCGGAATACTCGCGGTCGAAGAACTCTTGCTTGTAGGTCGTCTTTGAATCGCCGTGGCGTCCCATGGTCGCACCCTCACAGGCCCATGTCGGCGAGAATTCCCGCCAACTGGCCCTTGATCACCTGCATCGACAGGTGTTTCTCGAAAAACGCGCGCGCGGCGGCGAAATACGCGTCGCGGCGTCCCCAGTCGGCGCGGTACGCCTCGACGGCCTGCACGAGGGCGTCGGGATCGCCGGCGGGTCCTTCGCCTCCGGCGGATAGCCCGTGCAGAACTCGTTGATCGTGGGCCGGCAGCACGCCATGCACTCGTACACCTTGTTGCCGATCACGCGCGCGGCCTTGGCCGTGGTGCCGAACACGCCGAGTACGACGTCGTGCGCGGCAATCACCTTCGGCACGTCCACGTACGGCACCTTGTCGAGGAACCGCACGTTCGCGAGGCCGGCGGCCTTCGCCTCGGTGGACGCCTTGTATGCGCCCCAGCCGAGGAAGTCCCAGCGGATCGGCAGACCCTGCGTGCGGCGCGCGGCCTCCACGATCACCTCCGTGCCGTGGAGCGGCAGGTACGCGCCGTGGTACAGCACGCGGAACTTCCCGTCCCCGTCGTCCGGCGGAGGAGGTTGCGGCGTGAACACCGCCTCGTCCGTGCCCGTGAGAAGCACGCGCATCTTCTCGCGCGGCACGCCGAACTGCTCGGCGCAGAAGTCGAGGTGGCAGCTCGTGTCCCACGTCACGAGGTCGGGTTCGTTCATCATCCGCGTCTCAAGGGCGTGGAGACGCCGCGCACGCGGCTCCTCGGCCTTCCACTTGCACTGTTCGAGCACCTTCTTGTCCCAGGCGGAGATCATCGGGTCGAACAACACCTTCACGCCGCGCCTGTGCGCCCAGCGACAGGCGGCGAGGATGTCGCGCTGGCGGCACACCGGCACCCACACGAGGTCCGGCTTCGGACGCCGTCCGAGCCCGCGCACGCACGCCTCCACGTCCCCGAACTTGGGGAACAACTTCACGAAGAAGAATTCAACCTCCCAGCCGAGTTCGCGGAACAAAGAGATATAGACCCGGTTACGCGAGTAGCCGGGGTCAAACCTTCCCCAGAAAAGGACCTTCTTGCCCATGCGCAAATTCTACCAAAAAGCCGCCCGCGCGGCAATGTCGATTACCGTGCCTCAGCGCGGCAACTCGGGATGGCGGTGGCGGTGTTCCATCCCGATGTGGTCAATGGCCTCCTTCACGCGCTCGGAAAGATTGGTGGTGGGATTGGGCCCGATACGGATGAACCCGAGTTCCTTGAAATGGTATTTCTCGTGCAGACCGCCCCAGAAGGCGCAGTACTGGGAACGCGGCGGCGCGCCCTTCTTCATCCGCTCTTTCAGGAGCGCCAGGTGGTCCGTGTAGACCGCGCGCGGCAGACAGGACTTTTCCTTACAGATGCCGGCCGCCATGCCCACCACCTCGCCGAGCATGCCCAACGTCTTCTGCACGCGCACCGCCGCGAACGCGACGTGCGAACAGCTGATGTCGCGTCCCGCGAGGAAGAGATTGGGACAGTCGCGCGCGTAGAGACAGCGGTAGGGCACCGCCACCGGATCGCCGTAGCCGCGATGCAGGGCGCAGGAGCGGAACGGCTCGCCGAACAACTTCTCGTTCTTGGGATCGGGGAAGTGGAGGTCGATATCCCACGTGATCACCGCCGTCCCGTCGTCGAACTTCCGCTGCCCCTCCAGATCCAGCTGCGTCATCACGTAGTCGCCCACGATCCGGTAACTTTCCCGCTTCCCGCCGATGGCCGAAATCCACTCAAACGCCAGGTTGTTCCACTCCGCCTTCCGCCGTGAATGGTTCTTGATGAAGCTCCAGTTGGAGAAGATCGCGAGCAGACCGTAGTCGCGGATGAGTTCCGTCTCCTCCGCCATGTCGCGGTACTGCCCCGCCTCCTGCTCCCAGGATCCCCCGCGGACATAGTTGACCGTCTCCTCCGTAATCGGCAGACGCCAGTCGATGTCAGGGAAGGCGACCGGGCGCGCTTCCTTGCGCGTCGTCCACTGGATGGAGTGCCCCATCACCTGGCGGTCGGCCTTCTTCGGCGCGTTCGGCTCGTGGTAGGCGTCGCTCCCCTCGCGCCCGTACATCGCGGCGCAGCCCGCGAGCCGCGCGATCGTGCCGTCGCCCGTCGCGTCGCAGAAGAGCGACGCCTTCACGCGGATTTCCTCGCCTGTGCGCGTGTCGCGGTACAGGACGGCGGCGATGCGTCCGTCCGCGTCCTTCTCGACGCCGTACACGTACTGGTTCAGCACCGCGCGCGTCGGCAGACCGTGCGTGTGGAACGCCATCTCCTTCCGCTCGTCCTCGTAGAACTTCGCGGGCAGGGGCGTGTAGTCGCCGTGGACCGGCATGATCTCGCGCAGGACGTTTCCGAGCGCGGGGTACGGTCCCATGTTGATCGCGCCGCCGGCAGAGACGCGAATTTCAGACGAGTTGCAGCCGCCCAACACCGGACGGTCCTGCAGGAGGAGCGTTTTCACCTTGTAACGCGCAGCCGTCTGCGCCACGCAGATGCCCGAGATGCCGCCGCCGACAACAACCAGATCCCATGTCTCACGCGCGTCCCGGAAACGAAACAACCCCAACTTCTTCTTCCATGCGCGCAACGCCGAAAGTTCGTTCGGCGGCTTTTCAGATTCCGTCGTGAACCAGAGCGCGTCGCAGCGCCCGTTGAAGCCCGTCAGGTCGTGGAGGCGGATCTCAACCGCCTTTCCGGCGACAAGTTCCACGTACCCCGCCAACTGCCAGTCCCAGTCTTTCCCATGCGTGCCCAGTTCCGTCGGAAGCGCCGTACCGTCTACGACCACCTGGAAACGTCCCGCCGCGCCTTTCGTCCAGACCGCGTTCCAGTTCCGCGTCCGCGCCCACACGGCGTACCGGCCGGCCGCGGAGAACGTCGCCGCCGTCACGGCATCGCGCACGGGCTTTCCATAGCCGTGCGCCATCACGTAGCTGGAGCCGATCTGCCGCATGGAATGTGGATCGACCACCCATCCGCCGAGGTCGCGGAAACTCTCGCACTCCACGAATCGCGACGCGGGCGATGCGGCACAGGCCACGTCAACCACCACGAATGCCCAGAACAATACTCTTGTTTTCATACAATTCGTGATTCAGAAAATTGACAGGTTGATCTCAGGTGATGGCGGGCAGCCAGTCGCTCGCAATCGCCCGGCCGGGTTTGCCGAGCGAATTGACGGGACGCACGGCGAAGCGGAACTCCACGCCCTTCGGCAACTGGTCCGCGGCGATGCGGCACGTCTGCGGACGCCAGGTGCGCGGATTGTCGGGCGACATGTTGTAGCCATCCGCCATCAGGTAGCGCTTCACCTTCTTGCCGCCGTCCTTCGGCACGGCGATGATCTCGTAGTCGAACACGCGTCCGCCCTTGACGGCGTTCGCCGCCGGGAAGTCGAGCACGTACACGTTTTTCTCCTCGGCGGGGATGGCGGGGTTCTTCCCCTTCGCGGCGGCACCGCGGTTCTTGCCGCGCGCTTGCGAAACGATGAGCGCCGCCCCGGCCGGGAATTCGGGTGCAAGCGACCGCTTGGCGTGCTCCGCGTAGGCGAAGGGCTTGGACTCCGCGGCGGGGAGCGGAAGGACCCAGTCCTCACCGAGCGACTGGTCGTAGACGAACTCGCGGCGCGTGAACGAGACGTGGCTGTCGTACACCTTCACGAGCATGCCCTGGCGTCCGTCCCGCGTGCTGCCGTAGCCGGCCATGATCTTGTACGGGTCGAACGCGGCGTCTCCTCCACCGTTTTCGTAACCTTCGGGGAGGCGCGCCTTGGAGTAGGCACCGCCCGTATAGCGGAGCGAACTCGTGCCGAGGGAGGTGAACGCGCCCTGCCAGATGGACTGGTCGTGCGTGAGCGTGGTGTGCGAATGTCCGGAGAACGCGATGGCGTTCGGAAACGGCGTGAGCGCGCGCGTGGCGCGTCCGTCGTCGTGGCCCCAGGCCCACGAACCGTAGCAGGTGTCCTTCGGATGCGGGTGCTGGAAGTAGAAAAAGGGCTTCTTCGGATCGAGCAACTTCTTGTTCGCGGCGAAGAACTCCTCCACGCCGCCGATGCCGGTCTCCTCCTTGCCTTTGCACTTGTCGGCGGTCCAGTGCGCGCCGACGAACGTGTAGCCGTTGACGTCCCACCGCATGATTGGAGAGTACTCCTCGTGGAAGATGTTCTCCCAGTTCGCCTTCAGGTCGGTGCGCAGGACGTGCTTCGCGCGCTCCGTCTCGTCGGCCCAGATCTTCTTCGCGTAGCCGCCGTAGTTGAAGCCCTCGTAGTCGTGGTTGCCGTACACGAAGAGCCGCTGGACGTGGCGTCCGTCGGGCGCCTTGTCGTTCGGGAACACCTTGAGCCAGGCGGCGATCACGAATTGAAGCTCGTCGACGAGCCCCTTGTCGGCGATGTCGCCCACGATCATGACGGCGTCGACGCCCTGGTCGCGGAACCACTCGAAGGTGTGGATCAGCGTGGAGGTTTCGTAGTCCTTGGCAAACCCCTCGCCCGTCTCGCCGAGGCGCACGTGGACGTCGCTCACGACGCCGAACGTGACGTTGGGCCTGCCCTGCGCGAACGTGCCGGCGTGGGCGCGGAAGAAACGATTGCCCCCGAACGCGCCGAACGAGGCGAGCCCGCCGATGAACCACCTGCGTGAAATGTTTGTACTCATGGTCGGTTACCTTTATTTGCTGATAGATCTAAAGCGATGGATGTAGTGTAGCAAATGATACTCCGTCCGACAAGCCATCACTCGAAGGCGTAGAGGAGCGACCCCTTGAACCACGTGGCGCGGTCGTAGGGGTTGCCGTAGACGTCGCGGAGCGGCGTGCGGGCGTTGAGGGCGTCGGCCTCGTCCGCCGTGAGGTCAGTGTAGAGGCGGACGCGCGGACGCGCGTCCCTCCCGGAGAATGTATAAACGCAACCGGACACACCGAAATCGGCCTTGCCGACGAACGCGCGTCCTTCCAGCGCGCGCGTGAAGAAGGCGTAGGCGGCGAGCGCCGGATGGGGATAGCCGTCCGCCCCCACGAGAACCGTAAAGCTCGGCGGCGAGACGAGCCCCTGGTAGCCGTGCGCCGTATAGAGGAACACGCGCGCGTCCCCGGCGGCGAGCAGCGAGAGGGTGTACCGGCACGTCGCGTCGGCGCGACGCGCCATCTCCGCCGGTGTCTCGGCCTTCCACGGAACGAGCTGATCGTAAAGGCCGCTCATGGACCCGCTGTTCGCGGTGCCGCCCGTGCTGGTGCCCTGTCCTTCGCTCATGTAGATTTTCTTCCCGCCCAGGCCGGGATGGGTGGCGAGGATCGGACGGAACGCGAGCGCCGCGTAATCGGCGTCGCCACGGCGTGCGCGCAGGGCGGGCGTGTAGACGTGGTAGTCCACCACGTCGCTCGTCTCCCATCCGCCGCCCTCCGCCACGCCTGCGCTCCACGTGGCGCCGCCGCCGGACGCGTAGGTATTGAAGCCGCTCACCACGATCTTTGGATCGACGGCCTTCACCGCCTTGTACGTCATCGCCTGGAACGCGCCGAAGTCCTGCGCCGCACGGTCCTTGTCGTAGTATTTGATGTCGGCGGCGGACTGCCACCAGCGCCCCCACGGCTCGTTCCACACGAAATACTCGTCGATCACGCCCCGGTACCGGCGCACGACGGTCGTGACGTAATTGAGCCAGGCGTTGGTGTCCACTGGACGCAGGTACTTCTCGAAGTACCCCATGTTCTTGCACCCGAGGTCGCCGTAGTGCGTCGCCCACGCGGGGGCGGTGCCGAGCTGCGCGAAGATCTTGATGTGCCCCGCGCGGAACCGCGCGATGTCCGCGTCGTGGAAGGTCCACTTCCCCTTCTCCTCCTCCAGCTTCCACCAGCCCGTGCAGAACGTGGCGGCGTCGTGGAAGCGCGTCCAGTTGATGCCGCACGCCTTCATCGCGGCGATCGTGCCCGGACGCGGCTCCATGTGCACGCCGAACGGCGAATCCGGCATGTCGCGTCCCCAGCCCAGCGGACGCGCGATGCGCGTAAACACGAACTCATCCGGTGCGGAGGCGCGCGCGCCTCCCGCCACGACCTCCGCCGTCACACGGAACTGGCCCGTCCGCCCGGCCACGGCCTTCGACGGATCGAACTCGCCTTTCTCAAACGCGCCCCCCTTCAGCGGAATGTCCGCGAACGGCGCGGTGCGACCGTAGAGATCGGCAAGCGAAAGCCTCAAAACCGCCCCGGCGGGCGCATCGGCCACGGCCCAGGCGATGCGCGGCGACTCGTCCGTGAACCAGATGCGCGTCATTCCGGCGATTTCGCCGCCGACGGGGGCGAGGGCGCAGGACGCGGCGAACGGACGCAACGGCGTCTCGGTTCCGATCCCCACGCGGAGATCGTCGATGAACAGCTCGCCGGTGCCCTGGAACTTCACGGCGAAGGCACGCGCGAGGTCGTTCGGACGGAACGGAAACACGACCTTACTCCACTCCCGCCGGGAGGGTCGCGCTCCTGCGCGACCGCCATTCCCCACCTTCGCATCCAACTCCAACTTTTCGGTCTTGATCACCCAATTCTTATCCGTGACGACCTGCACGTTCCAGGTGCCTGTGCCCCGGCAACGCAATGAGACGACATGCGGCGCGTAGGGGTCGCTCGTCTGGAATGGTTCACCCCACACCGTCAACAGCTTGTCGCTCTCTGAAGAAAGGTGCAG
>ONRL01000180.1 GCA_900320225.1 uncultured Lentisphaerota bacterium | reverse complement strand
GTTCATCGCGTAGAGCTGCTGGAGGCCGGAGGCGGAGCGGTCGTTGTACTCCCAGCGCGTGTAGGAGACGCGTCCGTCGTCCATCAGCTGCGGGAAGAACGTCTGCACCTGGTCGAAGCCGAGGCGGCGGATGTGCGAGCCGTCGGCGTCGCAGCGGAAGAGGTTCGAGACGGGGAGCGGCCAGCAGTCGACCGAATGGCTGCAGCGCGTGGACTGGAACACGATCGAGCCGTCGGGGAGCCAGCACGGCTCGATGTCGCTGCACGGCATCGGAAAGTCGATCGCGGCCGCGCAGGAGCGCGGCCCTCCCGTATGGGGAGCCGCCATCTTGACGGCTTCGCAGGAGCGCGGCCCTCCCGGCATGTCCGACGCGCGCACAAGCCCGTCGAAGGTGAGCTGCTTCAGGGCGTGCGTTTCGAGGTCGAGCGTGAAGAGGTGGTAGTTGGAGGTCGTGAGGTTGTCGCGCATGGAGAAGACGAGCGTCTTGCCGTCAAAGTGCAGGTTGGGGTCGCGGATGTAGCCGTGCGGCTTCTCGATCAGCACCTCCTGCGAGACGGCGCCGTCCTCGCGGATCGTGGCGAGCACGAGCTGCGAGCCGCCCACGGTGTAGTCGGGCACGGATTTCCACTCCTGGTAGGAGGCGTCGGTGAGGTCGTCGGTGGCGTGGAAGATGGAGTTGCCCATCACGATGTGCTTCACGTAGATGAACTGCGTGAAGTCCTTGCGGAAGGCGGCGAGGAATTCGCGGCGGCGCGCGGCGCGATCGGAAAGAAAGGCAGGTGAAAGGCAGCCGCCAAGATGGTGGCTCCCCATACGGGAGGGCCGCGCTCCTGCGCGGCCGCACGCGGCCGCTTTCAGGACAGACGAGAGATCCTCGCCCAATGGATCGGGCTTGGTGGTATCGGGCTCCACATTCGCGAGGTGCGAGATGTTCGACACGGCGCAGCTCTGATACAACCAATCGCGCACGAGGCGGCTCTCCGGGTAGGCGATGGAACCTTCCTTGTTCGGGAGCGGCAGATCATCCGGCGGCTCCTTGCCGAAAAATGCCATCTCGGCGATCTGCACGGTGGGGAACTTGCCGGAGAACTCGGGGTAGGGCGGCGTCTCGAAGATCTTTGGCAGGAGGGGCGTGGCCGCGTGCGTGTAGCCGGAATAGTAGTTGGGTTTGAAATCGTAGGTGTCCTCGATCACCATCGTCACGCGGCGGCAAACCACCGGTTTCCAGATGGCGTAGTTGTCGCGGTAGGTGTTTGCGGGGCGGAAGGCGAGGTGTTCGGCGAGCGGCTGGCCGTCGTCGCCGTAGAAGCTCGCGGTCTTGATGCCGCAGTTCACCCAGCTGCGTCCGCTCGTGAGACGCACGCCGCCCACCTCGCGCGCCTCGCCGAGGTCGAACGCCACGCGGATCGGCTTCTTCTGCCAACGCCACGCGCATGTGGGGTTGATTTCGCCGTCCGTCAGGCGCTCCACGCCCTGCCCCAGCAGCGTCTCGCCGTCGGAGGATAAAACCTTCGGGGAAACTTCCATCGGGGAAGCGACACTCCTGTCGCTTCCCTCTCCCAGAAGCGGCGAGAGCGCCGCTTCCCCGAGCATCACTGCTGCCAGAAACGCAATCTTCATCGCATGTCTCCTAAGGATCCAAACATGATGGTAGATATTATCGCATATTTCTCTTTCTTTTGCATTGTACCATCCCGCCAAAAAGTTGTACAAAACTGCTTAAAACGGATTCTCGACCGCCGCCAGACTTCCGCCCACTACCGCCGCCGCGCGCACTTCATGACGTAAGCGCACCAAGTCACGCGCGGAACAAGTCATCGGCCATGACTTCCGACTGAACGATCGACGCATTTTCGTTGTGTTTCACGCCGTTCATCGTCACGAGCGTCAGGTGCACGGCACATTCCGTGCCAGATTCCTCCTTGAACACCGCAATCTTGTTCGCGAGCTTTCCGGCATATTGCGGCGTGACCGCAAACTGCCCTGTCGAGAACTTCATTTCGCAGACGTTTATCACTCCATCGCGTCGTGCAAGAAGCATATCGATCTGCGCACCGCCTTGTTTCCTCTCGCTCCTCCACGCGCACAGCTCCGTCAGCACGCCGCCAATGCGCAACGCTTCTTTGATCTCGCGGCTGTGCATGAAGCAGACCCTCTCAAACGCCAGTCCCTCCCACGCCCGGCGCTCTGGCAGATCGGTTGCCATTGACCAAAACCCCTTCCCGACAACCCGCACGGTGTCCATGAACCTAAAATGGAAAAGCACAAAGGCGTCAACGAGCTGGTAAATAGCACCTTTCTTGCGCTTGCCGTATGGGAGAAAAACCTTGATGAATCCGCTTTGCTCCAATTCGCGAAGCCATCTCGTCAGTTTACCGGTATTGCAGACTTTCGCGTTCCGCGCGAGTTCCTCGCGCGTCATCCCGCCAGACGACTTCCCCAGTGCGGCGACAAGCCTGAGATAAGGTTCGGGACGCCTGAACACCGACTCAAACAGACGTCTGAACTCCGGGACCAATTCGCCGGACGGCGAGAAATACAGACGATCCAGATTCTGCGCGAACGAGAACCGTTTGTCAAGAAGGCTCCAGTAATATGGTACGCCGCCAAACACCATGTAGGCCTCAACGAGTTCCCTTCGGCTCATGACAATCCCCTTCTCCCGGACATACGCTTCACAGTCATGTAACGCAAAAGGCTGAAGATTGATGGTTCTCGACGCGCGATTGAAGAGCCCGCCTTTGTTGCGCAACACCTTTTGCGTCATCCAGGACGTCGCGCTTCCGCAGACGATGAGAACGATGTCCTTCCGCGCCGAACACCATCCGTTCCAGAAGTGTTCAAAGGCGCGCAGGAAGGATGATCTCGGCGAATCCATCCACGGCAGTTCGTCAATAAACACGATCTTGCGCCCTGTGCCGCGGCCAGCAAGAAATCTCTTCAAAAGCGCGAACGCCTCAATCCAAGTTCGGGGAACAGGACAATCCGTCCACCCGTAATCGACCAGCGACTCCCGAAACTGCCGCAACTGCTCCGCCATCGTCCCCTTCTCCATTCCCGTATGCGAGAAGGTAAAAGAATAATTAAAAGCTTCCCGTATCAGAAACGTCTTTCCAATTCGGCGGCGCCCATAGACGACGACAAGACACGAACGATCACCTTCGGCAATCATCCTCAATTCTTCAATTTCTTCTTCGCGTCCGACCATACTGTACACCTCTTTAAAGTTTCAAGGGACTAAATGATATCATTTATTGAGGATTTAGTCAACCCAAAGGCTATCCGGGTACTAAATCCATTAAAAACGCGGCGATTTAGTCCCCGGATAGACTTCTCAGCACGCTCAAGCGCCTCCGCCGCCAGACGCCCTCCCAGTACCGCCGCGCCCACTTCTCGGCGTGAGGTACGGCGCAAGGCCACTACGGAAATGTTGGTGCGCGTTCGCCGCCGAATGCCGCGCGGAGGCGCCTGTCCGACGTGCTCTCGCTACGACGCGACGGCGCGTCAAGCCCCAGCCGACGCAACGCCTCGCGCTTCGCCGCCCGTGCCGCTTTCCATTCGTCCCATGTCAGGCGAATGGGCTCTGCCGGATTACGCGCCGCTTCCATCGGATAGCTCCTTCCTCATTGCTTCAAGCTGCGGCAGCACCTTGAAATCGGGCAAGTCCGCCAAACGGCGCGCCTCCGCCCAATTGAAGCGCTCGTCCTGAAGCGCCGCCGCCATCATCTGGCGCGCAGACGGCAGGCATTCTGCGGAAGACTCGGCAAAGATGATGCGCTCCACCAACGCCAGTTCCGGCGGCAGGAAATAAACCCGGCCGTAGGGCGTGTCCAGCTCGCGGTTCGGCAGAACCGTCTCGCTTTCGAGCAACCCGAGAAAATCCACGAAGATTCCGCAGACCTGCCAATTGCGGCCCAGCGACTTGCCGCCCAACCGCAGCATGATATCCGACATCAGGCGCAAGGGGATGGCCTTGAGGGACTTTCGGCAGAAGTCCACGTCCCCGCTCATGTAGCCGCCCTCGGTATAGAACTCGACGGCGCTGCCGCCCACGACGACAAGCGGGAATCCCTGCTCCTGGAAAAGCGTCGTGACCAGGCCGGAAAGCTTGAGCACGCGCTCAAGCAAGTCGCCTGTCGCCTCAATATCCGCTTTCGCGCGTTCTATGCATTCATCGGTCACGCGAAAAGTATACCACAATTTCCGCCGCCGCGCAGTACCGCCGCCGCGCACTTCACCGCACGAGATCGGGCCAGTCGTAGTCCTTGAGCGCGCCCCACACGGCAATGGCGTAGGAGTCATGGGCGGGATCGGGATTGCACACCAGCTCCGTCCAGGACGGCGGCGGCTCGGCAAAGCGCACATCCGAAAACAGCTGCGGCTCGGAAGCATAGGCGTGTGCGGCGGCGATGCAGTTCCAGCCCTTCGCCACGAGCGGCACGGGCTTGCCGTCATTCGCCTTCACGCGTGCCGCCGCGTCGATGAGAATGTTCTCGGCGTCGCGCCCCACCACGCTCCGTCCAAGCGTGGCGAGCATTGCCGCCTCGTTCTCGCGCCGCGTTCCGAAGACGCCGGGCAGGTACCACCAGCCGAACTTCGGGTGGTCGAACGGCTTCTGCACCACAGCGGGTAGGTCGGCGAGCGGACGTATCCCCGCGCGGCGGCGCACGATCTCGCGCAACTCCTCGCGCGTGCGCGGCACGCGCGCCTTCGCGAGACGCATCGCCTCGTCGGCGATCAGCGCGTAGACGCTTCGGAATCCCGGTAGGTCGCGTACCTGGTGCGTGGGCGTGCAGAAGGACGCCGAAGCGGGGAACGGCAACGGCGATGTGTTAGCCGGATCGTCGTTTCCCGTGCCGCCGAGCGCGTGGTATTCAACCAATGGCTTCACCGGGAAGCGGCAAGAGTGTCGCTTCCCCGAATTGGGGTCTCGGGGAAGCGGCGCTCTCGCCGCTTCATCCAAAATACAGTGACGCATCCAATCGACCTGCGCCGCGCGCGTGGGCGGCGGCAGGCCATGCGGGCCGTCGCAGTGGAAATGCCAGTACGGCCCGGCGAAGCCGAGACGCGCCGTCATGTTCGTGAACACGGCGAACGTGGCAACGGCGCCCGCGTGCGGGAAATAGTCCTTCCAGCGGCTCCCCGTTGCGAGCGCCACGCGGGGCTGTCCCATCGCGAGAATCGCCGCATGGTTGAAGCCGTTTGGCATCATGTTCCAGAAGAACTGCTCCGCGTCGTGGCAGCCGCGCGCGCAGACCACCTCGCGCAGGGAGGAGACGTAGCAGTTGGGGAATGCCACCTTGATGCGCGGGTCAAACGCCTGCATGTACGCGCTCATCGTGCCGCCGCCCGACGTGCCCATGATGCCGAGCTTCGAGCAGTCGAGATCGGAGCGCGATTCCACGTAATCGATTGCCCGCACCGCGTCCCAGATGCGGAACCGCGCGAAGGTCCAGCCCACGAGCCAGCCGCGCGCGCCGAGGCGCGTGTGTTCGGTGGAACAGTTGTCCGTGTAGTCGAATTTCTTGTCGGCCGCCTGACGTCGCTCGCCCTGCGAGATCGGATCCCACGCGAACGCGGCGAAGCCGGCACGCGCGGCCATGGCCAAGTGGGCGGCATAACGCGGATTCAGAATGCCCGCGTTCGAGTGCCCCAGCGGCATCAGCACCACGGGGTAGGGCGGACGCGCAGGAGCGCGTCCCTCCCGTGGCGGCTCCCCATGCGGGAGGGCCGCGCTGCCGCGCGGCCGCATCGGCAACGCCAAATGCGCCGTCACGTACACGCCGGGCTGCGATTCGAAGATGATGTTCTCGAGGCGAAAACCCTCGCACTGAACGGTACCCACCACGCGCGCGTTAATCGGCGTACGCGCCGGCATCTCGCCGAGCGCGTTGAGCCACCACGCGCGCCACGCCGCTTGCTTCGCCTTCAGCTCCTTTGGCGTGCGGATCGCCGCCACGGCTGCATCCGCCGCCTCATCGCACGCGGCGATCTCCTCAAGCAGCGTCCCCTTCGGAGAAGCGACACTCTTGTCGCTTTGGAAACTCGGGGAAGCGGCACTCTTGTCGCTTCCCTCCCCAGCCAGAAGCGGCAAGAGTGCCGCTTCCCCGAAGATTATCATCGCCAGAAAAACAATCTTCACCGTCTGACCCTTTCTACCGCAACCGGTGCCGCGCGATCACCTCGTCCTGCCAGCGCTTGGAGAGCGAGACGAACCGCGCCGAGAACCCGCACACGCGCACGATGAGGTCCTGATGGCGCTCGGGATGCTTCTGCGCATCGAGCAGCTCCTCCACCGAATTGCAGTTCGGCTGCATCATGTGCGAACCCTTCTCCGCGAACACGCGGATCACCGCCGCCATGAGCGCCTCGTTCATCACGGAGCGGTCGAACGTGAGGTTCGCGTTCGAGGCGTAGAGCGCCTCGTGCGGGAGCGCGCCGATGGAGTTCATCACCGCGGGCAGCGGTACTCGCTCGGACTGAACCCCTGCGCGAGCCGGTCGCCGCTGTGCCGCCCGTCGGGCGTCGCCTTCGTCTTCATCCCCCAGTACATGAACTCGCGGTAGGCGTAGACGGCGAGGCGGTACGGGCCGCCCTGGTCGTTGCGGAAGCCCTCGATCTCGGCGCGGATGCGCTTCATCCAGCGCGCCATCATGCCGGTCGCCACCGCGCCGCCGTCGCCCCAGTACGGCGCGGCCAGCGTGCGCAGGCGCAGCTCCTCGCCGCGCGGACCCGCCCAGTTCGAGCGCACCGCGTCCAGCAGCTCCGCGAGCGTGCACGTCTTGTCCACGAAGCAGAGCTGGCGGATCGCGCAGAGGGAGTCCACCGCGTTACCGATGAAGCCGAGCGTCAGGATGCGCGGACGCGAGGCGACGCCCCCTTCCGTGGTGTCGCGCCGCGATTCGATGCCGCCGCGCAGGCACGCGGAGTAGACGGGGTGCGGAAAGATCTTCGCGTTCACGCCGCCGTAGCGCGTGTACGTGGCGAGCACATCGCGGAAGAACCGCATGAAGTTGCGGTACGCGATCTCCTCCACCTCCTCGAACGTCTTCGCGCCGTCCAGCGGGTCAAGCTTGAGCCGCAGCTCCTTC
>ONRL01000179.1 GCA_900320225.1 uncultured Lentisphaerota bacterium | reverse complement strand
CCGTCCGCCGCGCGCAGCTCGCCCGTCACGAACCAGATGCCCTTCGACGGCAGCGGCCACGGCACGTCCACGCGCGCCGTGCCGCCGCCGGGCACGGACGCGTCCACGGGCACGTCGGGCCCCTTGCCCGCGAAGTCGCGCAGGTGCAAGACGCCCTTCGCCGCAATCGGCACGCGCGCGGCGTTCGCGAGCACCAGCACGGGACGCTCGTCGTCGCCGCGCGAGATGTGGAGCGGGTTGCGCGTGTCCACGTCGAGGCGGAGCGCGCCCGCCTGCGTGGTGCGCGTGCGCGCCGTGAAGACGCCATTCGTGATCGGAAGCGTGCCCTTGCTCCCTTTCGGCCAGTAGAACGCCTGCCGGAACTGGTAGCGGTGCGCGTGCGGCAGGTTCGTCGCGAACGTGGCCGCGCCATCCACGAGCTTCGCGCGGAGACGGAGAGACTCCTCGTTGGACTCGTCCTGGATGACCAGCTGCGCCACGCCCTCCGCCGGCGCGGACATCTGGAGGAGAATGCCGTCCGGGCCGTCGAACGGCTTCGGGCCGGGGAAGGAACGCGTCGGATCGATCGCGTCGAACGCCTCGACCGTGGTCTCCGCGCGTTCCTCCTCGGCGGCAACGAGGCGGATGAATGTGATGTCGCCGGCGGCCTGCGGCCCCGAGAACGTCGGCATCACGGCGCCGAGGCGCAGGGGACGGTCGATCTTGCCGTTCGCCTTCTTGCCCCACGGCTTGCACGCGGTGCCGGTTTCGGTGAAGTGGTAGTCGAGGCGCAGCGTGCCGTCCGCGAGGGTCAGCGCCGAGACGGGCTTGTACTTGAACGTCTCGCCGTCGCGGTCGGGACAGTCGATCGCAATGTCGCGACGGACGGGCGCCGGATCGGAGAGGCGCACGAACAGCGACACGCGGCGGTCGGTCCAGTCGATGCCGCGCGCGCCGTGCACGGGCACGCCGAACCACGTCTGCTCGGGATCCTGGCGGGCACGGTCGATGTGGATGGTCAGTCCGCCCGGCCCCGCCTCCACCTGGCGCGCGGCCTCGGCGGGATCGAGGAACGCGCCGCGCGTGAGTTTGCGCGGCTTTTCATTCGCGAACTCGACCACGGGCGCCGCCGCGAGCGCGGCGGACATCGCTGCGACAAGGATAAGCGACGCGACACGAATCATTTGATGTGACATGCAAAAAGTATAGCACAACCCCTTCACTGGGGCAACGGGCATCTTGCCCGTTGCCGGTCTACGGTCGCGCAGGAGCGCGACCCTCCCGCACCATGCAGGTGTCGGGGGATGCGGTGATGCCGTGGCAGGCCGCGATGCACACGCCATAGTTCGTGATCGGCACGCCCGCGGCGCGGCAGCGCGCGATGCGCGCCTGCACTGCACGGCGCGTGAGCATGCACCCGCCGCAATGCACCACGAGCGCGTAGGGCGAAAGGTCTTCGGGGAAGGCGTTGCCGCTGGTCCATTCAAAGGAAAGCTCCTTGCCCGTCTTCGCGGAAATCCACTTCGGCAACTTCACCGTGCCGATGTCGTTGCACTGACGGTGGTGCGTGCAGCCCTCGGAGATCAGCACGCGGTCGCCATCCTTCAGCGTGGCGAGGGCGGCGGCACCGGCGCAATACGCCGCGAGATCGCCTTTCGCGCGGGCGAACACGATCGAGAAGGACGTCAGCGGAATCTCCGGCGGCACGACCGCAGCCACGGCCTTGAACGCCTGCGAATCGGTGATCACGAACTTCACACCCGAATCGCGCCCTTCGGGGAAGCGGCACTCTTGCCGCTTCACCTGCGCGAGGATATCCTTGAGCTGCGGCGGCTGGCACACGAGCGCGGCGGCACCGGCGTCGAGGAGCTCGCGCACGACCTGCTGCTGCGGCAGGATGAGGCGACCCTTCGGAGCGGACTCGTCAATGGGGCACACACACACGACGATGTCGCCGGCCTGCACGAGGTCGCGCACGAGCGGACGTGGCGCGTCCGCGAGACGCACCGCCGCGAGCTCGCGGCGGAACGCCTCCACGTCGTCGCCGCGCCGGTAGTGCAGCACGGCGATGTCCCGCGCCCGGCACGCGGCAATAAAACGCTCATAAACTGCGGGAGGGTCGCGCTCCTGCGCGACCGCACAATCCTCCACCCACACGGCGATGTCGGTGGTGGCGAGCACCTCCAGCGACTTCTTCACGCGCATCTCGCCGAGCGGGCCCTCGTCGTCGAGGCCGGCCGTGTCCGTGACGAGGCACGGACCGAGCGGCAGAATCTCCATCGCCTTCGAGACGGGATCCGTAGTCGTGCCGGCCACGTCGCTCACGATGGCCACGTCCTGCCCCGTCAACCGATTGACGAGCGTCGACTTCCCCGCGTTCCTCAACCCGAAGAACGCGATATGCACGCGGTCGCCCTTCGGCGTCTCATTCAATCCTGCCATTGGCCCCTCCAATGTCCAAAGTCCTACGTCCTCTATCCTTTGTCCTCTGTCCTCTGTCCTTTGTCCTCAACCTCAGAAAAACAAATCCCTCGATCCAGCGCACGTTGCCTCATACTGCTTCATGACCGAAGGATAGAACTTCGGCACCCATTCCTTGATGCCGGCGAGCTCCTTCTCGATCAATTCATTGCCGATGCGGATCGTCTCGGGATCCTTCGCGAAATCGTCGAGCCATTCGCGGAAGGTGAGGACGGCGTTGATCTTGCAGAACTTGCCCTCTCGACCGGTCTTGAGCGCGTCCATGATGCAGCCGCCCGTGCGTCCGCAGCGGTAGCCCGCCGTGCAGAAGCTCGTGATGATGCCGCGGTCGGCGAGGTAGCGCACCATCTCCTCGATGGATCGGTTGTCGCCGAGCATGAACTGCTGGCGCTCCTTCTCCTGGTGGGCCTCGTTCGCGAAGTCGCTGTAGCCCTTGATGGCGATGTTGGAAGAGCAGTCGAGCTGGGTCATGCCGTGGTTCAGCAGACGGTTGCGCGAGGCGGGGCTTTCGCGCGCGGTCACGATGATGCCCGTATACGGCACGGCGAGGCGCGCGATCACGACGATGCGCGCGAAGGTGTCGTCATCGATGAGCCACGGGCTCTCCTCCGGGACGCGCGTGCCGGAGGCGGGCTCGAGGCGCGGGAAGGAGAGCGTGTGCGGGCCGATGTTGAACCAGCGCTCGAGGTCGCGCGCATGGAGCACGGTGGCGAGCAGCTCGAAGCGCCAGTCGCAGAGGCCGTACAGGACGCCGAGGCCCACGTCGTCCACCCCCGCCTCCATGCAGCGGTGGAAGCAGGTGGTGCGCCAGTCGTAGTTGCCCTTCACGCTCCAGGCGGGGTGCATGGACTCGTAGAGCTTGCGGTTGTACGTCTCCTGGAACACCTGGAACGTGCCGATGCCCACTTCGTGGAGCACGCGGAGGTCGGCGACGGGAAGCGGCGCGGCGTTCACGTTCACGCGGCGGATGCCCACGGGCGCGCCGGTCTTCGGGGCCTTCACCTGACGCTTGTAGCAGGTCTCGATCGTCTCGGCGATGTACTCGGTGGACGTGGTGGGGTGTTCGCCGTAGACGGCGATGAGGCGCTTGTGTCCGATGCGGCCGGCGAGGACGTCCACTTCCTCCTTCAGCTCGTCCATCGTGAGCACGCGGCGTTTCTGGAGCTCGTTGCCGCTGCGGAAGCCGCAGTAGCGGCAGCCGTTCACGCAGAGGTTCGACATGTAGAGCGGCGCGAACATCACGATGCGGTTGTCGTAGACCTTGTGCTTGATGCGGTCCGCCGTGGCGCGCATCTCCTCGAAGAGGGCGGGATCCTCCACGCGCATGAGCGCGGCGACCTCCTCCACGCTGAGGGTTTCGCAGGTCTGCTCGCTCTTGGCGAGGATCTCGCGGATGCGCACGGGGTCGACCGGAGCGGCGTCCGCCGCCGCAAGCGTGCGGTTGATCAGGTCTTCGTCGATGAAATGCTTGCCGCCGGGCAGGTACTTGTCAATTTCTTCCTGAACGATGAAATGCTTCGTGTAGTCTTCGGCATTCGCAAAATGCCGTATGTCCTTCGCTGTTGCCATCTCTTTTCCTTCTTCAAGCGGCGCGTATTATACCACAACCGCGCTTTTCTGGAAATCCCCGCGGCACTCAATTAGCTAACAAACGGATTTGCTCACGCCTACGGCGTTCGCATGATCGGGCGGTGAGCCGCGTAGCGGCGAACAAATCCGTTTGTTAAAATCGGCCCACGACGCTAAAAAACAGAAAAGCCCGCGCTGAACGCACGGGCGTTTGTATAACCACCTGTCGTCAGGCGTTACTTGGCCTCGACCGGCACGATCGTGACGACCTTGCCGTCCTTGATGAACTTCACCTTGCCCTCCTTGAGGGCGAAGAGCGTGAAGTCGCGGCCGCACCCGACGTTCGCGCCGGGGTGGATCTTGGTGCCGCGCTGGCGCACGATGATCGAGCCCGCCTTGAGGAGCTGGCCGTCGTATGCCTTGACGCCGAGGTATTGGGGGTTGGAGTCGCGTCCGTTGCGCGCAGAAGCAGAAGTTGCCATTGTGATTTCTCCTTTGCTTTAGGCGATGGACTTGACCGTGGCAATCGTGTAGCCCTGGCGGTGACCGACCGTGCGGCGGTAGCCTTTGCGCCGCTTGGCCTTGAAGTTGATCGTCTTCGGGCCGAGCTTCTTCGGCGCGACGATCGCGAGCGTCACCTTGGCGCCCTCCACGTAGGGGGTGCCGACCTTGAGCGTGGTGCCGTCCGAGACGGCGCACACGGTGTCGAGGGCGATCTCGTCGCCTTCGTTGACCGAGAGCTTTTCAATCTCGATCGTGTCACCGACTTTGACAAGCGTCTGCTTGCCGCCGGTTTCGAGTACTGCGTATGCTTCCATGGTTGTGTTTCCTCGTGTCCTTTCCTTGAGGGTTCATCCCTCGAAAAAGACGGGCAAAAAGTATACCAAATCCCAGTTGCTGGCGCAATGGGTGATTTTAACTTTTTGAATCTTCGTGGCCCGCGCTGCGGATTAGGGCGCCGACCGGAAGACGGAACCGTCTGGATTGACGAGGATGTAGCCCATCGGCTGCACGGATGTACCGGCGTGGACGTAGGGCTTGTCCGTGTAGTTGCAGACAGTCTTCGAGCCGTCGCCGTAAGCCGTGAGGAACACGCCGGGCGCGAGCGTGCGGTGCTCCGTCATCTGCTCGCGCTGGAGGTAGCGCACGGGCACGAACTCGTCCCAGGCGCGCTTGATGCGAGGGACGTCCGCGAACTTGTAGGTGTAGAAGATCGGGCGCCCGCCGAACTCGATGATCTTGAGCGCCACGTAGGGATCCTCCACGCCGTCGCCCTCCATCCAGCGCGGGTCGCCGCTCTTCTCCAGTTTGTAGAGGCACTTGCCGCGCGTGTGGTTCTGCGTGAGGCGGTCGGACGTGTAGAGGATGATGCCGTGGTAGACGAGCTCCCACAGCGGAAACACGCCCGTCGCGAGCGCGGGCAGCTTGCCCTCGTGCTCCATCTTGAGGTCGCGCTCGATGTAGTTGATGTAGTCGATGTTGCCCGCCACGTGGTCGTATCCAGACTCGCTCGCCGCGCAGCCCATCAGCTCCTTGCCATAGGCGAGGATGCGGTTCTCGTATTCGGCCATCTGCTCCCAGGTGCAGGGGTGCTTCGGGTCGCCGCACGGTTTCGGGTACGTCGCGGAATAGACGTCGATGTAGTGCGGACCCCGGATGCCGAGCGCGGCCATCTTGCGCATCTCCTCCGGCAGCCAGCGTTCCCACGCGCACTTCTGGCACACCCAGAAGCACTGCCCGCCGGCCCACAGCCCGCCCTTGTACCAGTCCCCGTTCGCGAACTTGCAGATCCAGTCCTCGTCCCACAGGCGCGAGCACATGTAGCCGTCCGTGTTCGCCGCATGGAGCGCGAACTGGTAGCCGAGCGCCTTCGCCTTCGCGATCAGCCGCCTGAACGCCTCCTCGCCGCCGGCCTCCGCGCAGACGGGGAAGTGGCCCGGCACGCGCCCGTCGTAGCCGCCGTCCTGCCAGCCGGCCGAGCAAATGGACAGCTTGTCGACGCCCGCGTCCTTCAGCGCCTGGAGAAACTCCTCCGTCACGCCGAACGGCATGTGGACGGTGATGGGCAGCTCCTCGCCGGCCTTGAAGAACTTCTTCGTGATGCCGTCGGCCGTCTCGGGGATCGGCTTGGCGGCGTGCGTCTGGATGCGCACGACGATCGCGTCGCAGAGATAGTCGAGTTCGGGGTTGAGCCTGTCCTTGATCGTGCGCACCGCGCCGCGGTCGAGCTGGTATTTGCGGTAGGCGTGCGCAAGGCCGTTGTAGTCCGCCTCCGCGCCGTCGAGGCGGCGGAAGTCCACGACGATGTCGTCGTAGTATTCGGGGAAGAACATGCGCACCCTCTCGCAGTCGAAGCGCGGGTACGTTTCGTACGCGCCCTTCCTCGCCTTCGTCACGAACGCGTATGTGAAGCGCCACGTCTTGACGTGTCCGTACCAGAGCGAGCCGCCCTTTTTCACGCCGAAGACCGGCATGAGCTGGGCCGGCCTCACGTAGATGCCGTCGTCCTTGTCGAAGAGACCGTACGTGCCGCGCGCCTGCATCCAGTAGCCGTCGTCGCCCTTCTGCGCCGTGAAGAAGCTCGGCACCACCTCCACGTACTTCGCGTTCTTGGGGATC
>ONRL01000178.1 GCA_900320225.1 uncultured Lentisphaerota bacterium | reverse complement strand
GCAGGGGCGCGTGCGGACCCTCGCGGAGAAGGCGAAGAAGAATCCGCACATCGCATCGTTTCCCGGCACGGCGGACTTCTGGTTGTGGGACGACAACGATCAGAACCGCCTCTACAACTGGCCGCTTGTGGAGGAATTCCCGCCCCTGGACGTGAAGCGGATCGCCGCCGAGATGAAGTCGCTCGGCATGGACCGCGTGCTTGTCAACGTGTTCAACGGACTCTCCCGCGAAGACGCCGCGTTCCTGTCGCGCCAGGGATATCTCGCCGGCACCTACGATTGCCTGCGCGACATGTTCCACCCGGGACTCCTCCAGGTGGCGAATCCGTCCAACTTCGTGCGCGCCGCGCGCTTCCTGCCGATTGCGGGGGACGTTGCGCGGATCAATCCGGACGGGAAGCCGGCGCGCGCGTGGTCGATACCGGACCGCGAAGGGAAGATGCACCCGATGCAGGCGCTGTGCGACGCGATGGCGCCCGAGATGTGCCGCAGGTTCATCGCGCCCGAGGTGGCCGAAGTGGGCTACACCTCCCGCCTCATGGACGTGCAGGCGTGCGGCGGACCTGCGGCGTGCTTCTCGAAGACCCACCCGTGCACGCGCGGCGAGGCGCTGGCGTCCCTGCGCGCGGAGCACCGCTACCTGGCGGACGACCTTGCCCTCGTGATCGGCGTGGAGGTGGGGAACGAGAACCTGCTCGACTCGTACCACTACGCCGAGGGACTTCCGTCTCTGCCGCACCCGTTCCGCAAGGAACTTTGCTGGCGCTACAAAGACCAGGCGCTCTACGGCGACGAGATCCCCCGGCGCACGCGCACCCTCATGCACAACCCGAAGTACCGCATCCCGCTCTGGGAGCTGGTGTACCACGACTGTGCCGTGAACTACTACTACTGGGCGGACACCACATTCATGTATCCGCAGCTCGCGCCGCTGAAGGATCTCTTCTGCCGCCTCTACGGCATCCCGCCCATCTACTCCATGAACGTCTCCACGTGGGACCGCCTCAAGAAGGACGTGGCGGCCTCGTACGCGCGCGCGAGCGAGGTGGCGCGCGAGACGATGTTCTCGCGCATGACGTCCTTCGAGTGGCTTACGCCCGACCGCCTCGTGCAGCGCACCACCTTCGCGAACGGGCGCAGCGTGACCGTTGATTTCCGCGAGCAGTACGCACGGGCAATCGCCGCCGCACCGGGCGGATTCAAGGTCATGAGCTACAACGTGCGCCACTGCGAGGGCATGGACAGGCAACTGGACCTTGCCCGCATCGCGGCCGTGGTGAACCGCGCCCGTCCGCGCTTCGCCGCCCTCCAGGAACTCGACTGCAAGACGAAGCGCTCGAAGCGGATCGACGAGCCGCAGGAGCTCGGTCGGCTCACCGGGATGTTCCCCACTTTCGCGAAGACGATCGACTTCCAGGGAGGCGGATACGGCGTGATGCTGCTCTCGCGCGAAAAGCCGCTGTCCGTGGAGAAGATCCCCCTGCCCGGCGCGGAACCGCGCGTGCTGCTCCTCGCGGAGTTCGACGACTGTTTCGTGGGCTGCACGCACCTGAGCGTGTCCGCCGCGAAGGAACGCGCCGACTCCGTGGCGCTGATCGAAAAGGCCGTGAAGGGCCGCACGAAGCCGGTGTTCGTGGCGGGCGACTGGAACTCGCTGCCCGACTCGTCCGTCCTCGCCGGCCTTTCCCGCTTCCTGCGCGTTCTCTCGCCCACGGACGGCCGGACCTACCACGGCCGCCCCGCCAACGGCCCCTCCGGCACCACCACCGACTTCTGCATCGACTACATCGCGGTGGATTCCGTCTACGCCCCGCAGTTTACCGTGGTGGACAGCGGCGTCGTGGCCGATCGCGTCTCGTCCGACCACGCCCCCATCTTCGTGACGCTCGTTCCGGAGCAGAAATGATGTTTGATTAGGAGAATAGAAAATGGATGATGTCTACGGAGTGTATTCATGGGCGGTTAGGACGTACGAGTGCGGACCTGACGGCCGGGCGACGATGGTGTCCGTCTGCAACTGGCTCCAGGAGGCGGCGAGCCTGAACGCCGAGTCGCTGGCGTTTTCGAAGTCCGACTTCGAGGCCGCCGGCGAGAACATCTCGTGGGTCCTGACACGCCTCAAGGTACGGATCGCGCGCTTCCCGAAATGGGAGGAGAAGGTCTCGATCCTCACGTTCCCGCGCGGCGGGCGGCGGATCGTGGCCTACCGCGATTTCGTCCTGACGGGCGCGGACGGCGCCGAACTCGGGCGCGCGACGAGCGAGTGGATGCTCATCGACCTCGCGTCACGCAAGATCGTCGCGATTCCCGACGGCGTGTTCGCGGCGGCGAACACGGTCCGTGAGCCGGTGTTCGGCGAAGAGCCGTTCGCGAAGCTGCGCTGGGACTGCAAGGCGGAATCCCCGGACGCCCTTTCGTTCCGCGCGCGGCGCGGCGACATCGACCTGAACGGGCACGTCAACAACGTCCACTACGTCGAGTGGTTGATGGAGGGACGGCCCGAGGCGGCGGGCCCGTGCCATGAGATCGACATCGTGTTCAAGTCGGAGACGCTGGCCGGCGAGGAGGTGCGGGTCGAATCCGTGGAGACGGAGCCGGGCGTCTACTTCCACCGCGTGTACGCGCCCGACGGACGCGACCACGTCATCGCGCGGTCTTCCTGAAATATGGTATACTATGCGCAGTGAACTCGTCTCGGAACTTCACGACAGACCGATGTCGCGACTCCAATGAAAGGAATCATAGATGAAAAGATCCGAAATCAACGCTTACATCAAGTGGGCCGAGAACCTCCTGGCCGCGAGCAACATCCGCCTGCCCGACATGGCCTATTGGTCGCTGGAGGACTGGAAGGCCAAGCGCGACCAGCTCGACACGGTGCGGAAGGTCGAGCTCGGCTGGGACATCACGGACTTCGGCAGCGGCGACTTCGCGAAGCTCGGCGCCGTCCTCTACACGGTGCGGAACGGGCTCCTAAGCGATCCCAAGGTGGGCGTGCCGTATTGCGAGAAGTACATCGTGATGAAGGAAGGGCAGCGCCTGCCGAACCACTACCACGTCTTCAAGTCCGAGGACATCATCAACCGCGCGGGCGGCGACATCTACGTCCTGCTGTGGAACGCGGACCCGCAGACGGGCACGTTGCTCGACACGGACGTCCATGTCTGGATGGACGGCATCGAGCGCGTCTTCAAGCCCGGCGAGCGGATCATCGTGAAGAAAGGCAACTCGATCACGCTCTCGCCGTACATCTCCCACATCTTCGGCCCTGAGCCGGGCACGGGGGATTGTGTGGTCGGCGAGGTCTCGAAGGTCAACGACGACCACACCGACAACTACTTCGTCGAACCCGTCTCGCGCTTCGCGGACATCGAGGAGGACGAACCGGCCCTCCATCCGCTCTGCAACGAGTGCGCGAAGATCTGAAAGAGCGATGAAGTCGAAGTTCAGAGGTGAAGACCCGCGCGTGCCGGGGTTCGTCGACCGGCACTTCGCGCCGCCGCTCAGGGTCATGTTCATCGGGGCGCATCCGGACGATCCCGACGTGCGGTGCAGCGGGTTCGCCCGGACGCTGGTCGAGGCGGGGCACCGCGTGCGCTTCGTCGCCGTCTGCAACGGCGACAAGGGGCATCAGTTCATGGATTCGCCGGATCTGGCCAGGCGCCGCTACGGCGAGTCGCGGAAGGTCATCGAAACGCTCGGCATCGAGGCCTACGTCGTGGGCGACACGCCGGACTGCGAGGCCGAGCCCTCTCTCCCGCTTCGGCGCTGGGTGACGCGCGTGATCCGCGAGTTCGGCCCGCACATCATCGTCACGCACCGTCCGAACGACTACCACTGCGACCACCGGGCCACGGCGACGCTCGTGCAGGACGCGACGTACCTCGTGGGCGTGCCGCTGTGGTGCCCCGACGTGCCGGTTCCGGACGTGATCCCGACGGTGTTCTTCATGGGCGACCGCTTCACGCAGCCGACGCCGTTCCGTCCCGACTTCGTGATCGACGTGTCGCGGCACGAGGACGTGATCGTCGACACGTTCGCTTGCCATGAGAGCCAGATGTTCGAGTGGCTGGTGCCCGAGCACGGGGCGTCGCTGGACGACGTGCCGCCCGCCTCCGACGTCGAGGGCCGCCGCGCGTTCGTCCGCAAGACGGCGCTCCACCTCGTGGCCGACTACGCGCACGCGTTTTCCGATTCGGTGGAGCAGGCCTATCCCGGCCGGCACCCGAAGCTCGTGGAGGTATACGAGAAGAGCGAGTACGGGCGCACGCCCGTGCAGGCCGAACGCGACCTGCTCACGTCGCTCGGCGGCGTATGGATCGACTCGACCGAGAGCAAGTGGACCCAGGTGAAGTGATTCTCCTGCGCGGACCGGAAGCACAAGACAGTTGAACTGCAGCGCAGAATCCCGTATAATATGCGCCGCCCGGGGGGATTTTCCCCGGAAGAAGAGAAGGAGAGATCCATGAAGAAGTATGTGTGCAAGATCTGCGGCTACGTATACGATCCCGCGGATAACAACGGCGTCGCGTTCGAGGACCTGCCGGACGACTGGACGTGCCCGATGTGCGGCGTCGGCAAGAGCGAGTTCGAAGAGGCCTAAGACCATGGCACAGGAAACGAATGAATACCGCGAGAACCGGCTGGCATCGCTGAAGGTCCTCGCGGAGATGGGCTTTACCCCCTATGGCCACGCCTTTCCCCATGAGGACCTCAAGGCCGTCCGCGCCGGGTTCGAGGAGGGCAAGGAGGTGTCCGTCGCCGGTCGTCTGCTGATGATCCGCCGCATGGGCAAGATGAACTTCTGCACGCTCAACGACGGCACGGACCATTTCCAGCTCATCTTCAAGCGCGACGAGCTCGACGAACGCCTGTTCGCCGGTTTCAAGCAGCTCAACCTCGGCGACATCGTGGGCGTGAAGGGCACGCTCTTCACCACGCAGAAGGGCGAGAAGTCCGTGGTGGTGAAGGACTGGGACCTCCTCGCGAAGGCCCTCGAGCAGCCGCCGGAGAAGTTCCACGGCCTCGCCGACCAGGAAGAGTGCTACCGCCGTCGCTACGTGGACCTGATGACGAACGACGAGAGCCGCGAGCGCTTCTTCACGCGCTCGCGGATCATCATGGAGATCCGCAAGTACCTCTGGGAACGCGGCTTCGTGGAGGTGGAGACGCCCATCCTCCAGGACCAGGCCGGCGGCGCCGCCGCCAAGCCGTTCTTCTCGCACTTCCGGCATGAACAAGGTGTTCGAGCTCGGCAAGGACTTCCGCAACGAGGGCATCGACCGCACGCACAACCCCGAGTTCACCGTCTGCGAGATCTACGAGGCTTACGGCGACCGCAAGTCGATGGAGAACATCATGGAGGGTCTCCTCCCGCACCTCTGCGACACGGTGATCGGCACGCGCCAGGTGCCCTACGGCGAGAAGGGCGACGTGATCGACTTCACCCCGCCCTACCGCCGCGTGGCGTACAAGGACCTCGTGAAGGAGCTGATGGGCGACGACTGGTTCAACCTCGACTTCGATACGCAGCTCGCGAAGGCCAAGGCGAAGGGCGCCGAGACCGACACCAATCTGGAGCTGGACGGCGTCACCACGGAGCTCATGCTTACCCACGAGGTGTACGACAAGCTCATCGAGCGCAACTTGATGCAGCCCACCTTCGTGACGCGCATCCCGCACGAGTTCGTGCCGCTCGCCAAGGCATGCCCGGACGATCCGTCGCTCGTGGACGTGTTCGAGTTCGTCGTGGCCGGCCGCGAGCTCTGCCCCGGCTACACCGAGCAGAACGACCCGCTCGAGCAGCGCAAGGCGCTCGAGAACCAGGCGGGCGAGGACACGGAGAAGATCGACGAGGACTTCATCTCGGCGCTCGAGTGCGGCATGCCCCCGACGGGCGGCCTCGGCTTCGGCGTAGACCGTCTCGTGATGTTCCTCACCGGCACGGACTCCATCCGCGACGTGGTCCTTTTCCCGCAGCTCAAGAACACGTGAGGCGGCGGATGAGGATCGGTATTGTGCGCGTGGCCGCCTGCGCGGCCGTCATTGTCTGTGCCGGCGTTTGCCCGGCCGCAGTCGAACCGGACGAGAACATCGTGCTGAACGGCGCGCTTGAGGCCGACCAGGCCGCGCTGCCGCCGTTCTGGAACGTGAAACCGCAGGAACGGATATCCTGGAAGCCGTCGGGCGGTCCGGACGGACGGCCTTACGTGTCGATCTCGTCGGATGAACGCGATCCGGCCGAGGCGACCTTCCGCCAATACGGCCTGCGTCTCGTCGAGGGCGGCAAATACAGGATCTCCGCCTACGTGCGCACGAAGGCACTGACCACGGGCTATGGCGGCGTGTCGGTGGTGAACCACGGATGGTACAAGAGCGCGAGCGCCGGCAAGCTGCCGCCCGACACGGCCGGCAAGTGGGTGAAGCTCGAGCATGACTTCACGTGCTTTGCCTCCAAGGACGGGACGTATTCGCTGGTGGCGTTCCTGACGAAGTTCAAGGGGACGTTCGACGTCGCGGACATCCGCCTCGTCGCGTTGGACGAGGCGGCCCTCAAGAAAACCGAGCGGTCGCCGATCTTCGCCATCCAGTCGAAACCACGGCTGATTCCGTTCAGTCCCATCCTCGGAAAGATTCCGCTCTACGACCCGACCGTCGAGTTCCGTTTCTTCGGCTACCTCCCCAAGGGAACGACGGAGAACGACTTCGAGGCCGTGTTGGAGGTGGAAGGTGCGTCTGGCGCGGCGCGCGCGCCGCTTGCGCTGAAGGACGGCATCCGGCTTGCGGTTCCGGGCGCGGTCGCGCCGGCCCAGGGCGTGTTTGCGGTTTCGATCGAGCGGAAGTCCACCGGCGAGCGCGTCTTCACCGAACGGCATCGCTATGCCTTGCGGGACGTGCCGCGCGAACTGAAGAAGGGGCGCCGGCTCAACAACCTCACGTCCGAGCTTGTCAGTGCACGACGCGCCTGCGCAGAAACGGAGACGTTTCCGTTTGACGTGTACCGCGACAGCTGGCTGTTCATCGCGTCGCCGCGCGGATCGACGGTGCGGCTCGACGGGCGGGAGGTCGTTTCCCCGGATACGCCGCGCGGCGAGACGTTCCGCCTCACGAGGGCCGGACGGCACGAGATCGCCGTGAGCGGTCCGGCCGGGGACGTGGTCGTGCGGATGATCGCCGACATCTTCAACTACTGTCCCGGCGCCAATAGTTTCGTTCAGGAGAACCGTCCGTACGACTGGGCGTTGCCGGGATTCCACGCGCGCGGCTACCGCTGGCTGGCGAACCTCGGCACGGTCGGCGTGTCGGCCGAGGAGCTGGTGAAACGGCTCAACGGGGCGGCCGGCATGACCAAGGACGGCTACTCCGGCGTGACCTGCGACGAACAGTTCCTGCACAACCCTGGCAGCATCGTTGACTACACGGGCGGACTGAAGGCATACGAACTTTCCGCCTTGCCGACGCGGGCGATCTTCACGTGGATCGTGGGGAAGCCGTTCAATCGTGTCGTCGACGAGGATTTCTTCGCGACGTCCGTAAATGCGTCACTCGGCGAGGGGAAGGTCCTGTTCGAGGCGTACTGCCGCACCAAGGAGACGGAGGAGGAGGCGCGCAATTATCTTGAGAACTACGTGAAGGACACGCTCGTGCGCTACTGCAAGACGTATCCGCTGGCGCTCGGTTCGACGTGCATTGCGTTCGGAAACTTCAACCAGCTGCCCATCCTCTCGCTTGCCCACCATCCCGAAGTGGACTTCAAGTACTACCTCGACCTCCAGGTCAACATGGCGGCGAACGATCCGGCGTTCGACGGACTCGGATCCATCGGATACTGGGGCAGCTACTACGCCGACGAGGAGCTTCACCGCTGGAGCTTCGCGCTTATGCGCCACTACGTGGTGGAAGGCCGGAAGGACATGCTCTCAGGAAAGTACGGGTTCACGTATCGTCCGGACCACATCCTCAACGGTGATTTCCGCGGCTCGCTCGAACCGTGGGCCACGAACGGCGCGGTGCGCGCGGATTCGTTCGCCGGCTTCGCGAAGGCAAGCCAGAACCGCTGGGGCGGGAACGGCGGCGTGGGCGACACGTTTGCCGTGCTCTCTCGCGGAAAGGATTCCTTCGCGACGGTCTCGCAGAAGGCGAAGGGACTCGTGCCGGGCCGCAAGTACCGTCTGCGTTATTCGACGTTTGACGTGAAGGACGTGAAGGCGAAGCGCCTGGCGCCGCGCAAGTTCGCGATCTCCGCTTCTGCGGGAACTGGTGCCGCCGTGGACGAGGCGCTCACCTGGACGCATGTCGACAAGCGCGTCAAGGGACGGTATGCGGCCAACAACGGTTGCGCCCGCGTCAATTTCGGGCAGATCGTCTTCACCGCCACCGCTCCGGAGACGGTGATAACCTTCAGCAACGAGCAGGCAGCGGAAGGTGAAGAGCTCGGGTTGAACTACGTGTCGCTTCTCGCGTATTATCCGCGAGACTGAAGCCGTAATGATGGCCTACAACCTGATCTGCCCTCTCATGATGGCACACGCCTAATGAGATTGAACTTCTGTGAACTAGACAGGTGATCTAATTTGTGGTATGATTGTGCGCGTTCCGAACACAAAAGAAGGTGAAACGCATGACAACAACCATAACAGCGCGTGTCGATTCCGAAAAGAAACGTGCGGCAGAAGCAATCTTCAATGACATAGGAATGACCCTTTCTGGGGCTATTAACGTATTTATCAACGAAGTGGTCATGTATCAGGGTATTCCATTCCAACTCCGTCGCAGGCCGTCTGTCGCTAGTCGCATGGAAGCCATAATGGACGAAACGGATGCCTATTGTCGCACTCATCCAGAACGGCTCACACATTCCCAAGTGTTTAGCCATGCGCGGGAGATAGCGGATGCTGGGCGGAGAGTACACGCTTGAGTATCTTCCGTTATTTGACGAGGAATTGGCAGAGGCTGTTCGTTACATCGCGCAGAACCTCTGCAATTCGGATGCGGCAAACGCCCTTGTCGACAGCGTTGAACGTGCCATAACTGAAAGATTGTTCGCACCTGAATCTTTTGAACCGATATTATCGGGGAAGGACAGGGAACATCCTTATTATAAAATTATCGTTGGAAATTATCTTGTTCTTTATTGTGTAATTGGGAAGGTTATGGAGGTTCGTCGTTTTGTCTATGCTCCAAGCGACTGGCAATCAGACTTATAGCTTAAACTTGAAATTAGAAAGGAAAACAGCAATGAACAAACTGCTCAAAGGTGGACTGGTCATGTTTGGGCTGTTCGCCGGATGCTCACAGGAGACGACCACCGCCGCGCTGGAGGCCTTTGTTACCGAACGAATCAATGTCAAGTAAGTCATGAGAATCGGAGGAGCATCCAAATGAAAACGACAGTCCTTATCGTCGCCTCGTGTGTCTGCGCATCGGCGTTCGCAGAGACTTTATCCGCCGCCAACGGCGCGACGCCGGACAAGGCGCAAGTCATGAAGAAAATCGATGGTCTTCTTACCGCGTCGAAGACGTTTTACCTTGCCACGGTGGACGGCGACCAGCCGAAGCTGCGTCCGCTTGGCGCGCACCATGTCGTCGATGGCAGGGTGTGGCTCGGGGTTGGCGAATTCAAGAACGTCTACCGCCAGCTTGTCGCGAACCCGAAATGCGAGGTGGTCGCGCTTCAGCCGGCCGGCGGGAAGTGGTTGCGCTGGACCGGTCGAAGCTGCGGAGGATCTACAACAAGAAGCCCGGAAAGCGGATGATGTGTTTCACGCTTGTTGATTCCCGCGCCGAGCTCATCCCGATGATGCCGCCCGGTGAAGTCCTCTTGGATGAGACGCGGAATGCCGGCACTGCGGGAAAGTAAGGGCATGGCATAGAGAATGTCATGAACTTCAAGTACGGCAAGAAGGAGATGGAATATCTCAAGTCGCGTGACAGGCGGATGGTCTATCGCCACCGCAAGATCACCAGGGCGCTTTTCGAGAAATACCGTCGCCGACTCTCGCCCTGCGGCAGCGTGGCGAGCCTCTACTTCTGGATGGTCGCCGGCGGCGCAATCCCCGAACTGACCGATCCTGGCTCGTGAACAGCAGGGAGTGGGATGGATGTGACGGAGCGGGGGGCGAGGGTGAGCGTGCGGTCGGTGCCGTCGAGCTGGCATGTGACGCGGAGTTCCTTGCCGGAGACGTTGACGAGGCAGGCGAGGCGGCGGCCGTCGCGCGCGCGCCAGAGCGTTCCCATCGCCGCGGGGAGGCGGAAGTGGCAGGCCGGCTTGCGGTTCCAAGTGCCTTCGAGGGTGGGGACGGACGCGCAGGAGCGCGTCCCTCCCGTTGCGGTCGCAACAAGTTGCGACCCTCCCAGGGGGAGTTCGCCGAGGAGTTCGCCGTACACGAAGAAATCCTTGTGGGCGAGGCGTTCGCGGCAGAGGCGCAGGGTGAAGGCGAGGTGTT
Organism: uncultured Lentisphaerota bacterium; assembly: GCA_900320225.1. Taxonomy (GTDB): domain Bacteria; phylum Verrucomicrobiota; class Kiritimatiellia; order RFP12; family UBA1067; genus RUG572. The sequence continues at coordinate 11,646 of ONRL01000178.1, read as the reverse complement.
CCTTGTGCTTGGAGTTGAACGGCCAGCCGGAGTTCCAGCCGAGCTGGCAGCCCCAGAGGAAGTCGCGTCCCTGCATTGCGCAGTAGGCGTCGAGCGAATCCTTGGCGTCCTGCGGACTGCTGAAGTACACGGTGTAGCCCGAATAGACCGCCGGGAGCATGGGCACGTCGTAGGGCGTGCGCACGAACCAGGCGAGGAAGGCGTCGAAGCTGTCGATGTACGGTTCGGCGTCGCACTCGGTCGTGAGGACGACGTTGTCGTTGCGCGCGGCGCGTGCGCGGATCGGCGCCATCAGCTCGCGGTAGGCGTCCGTCCAGTAGCGCCCGCCGCCGAGGGGGTGTCCGTGTGCGGTGTCGTAACAGGGAGCTGGGCGTGCCGCCGCCACCTGGTCGAGGTAGATGGCGTTCACGCCGATTCGCTCTATGAGTTCCGCGCAGATGTCGTTCACGCGCGTGCGCCAGAGCGGGGTGGTCGGGCACATCGGCGAGAGCTTGCGTTTGGAACCATAGATCTCCACGTAGTGCGAGGTGCCGTCCGGCTTCTTGCAGGCCGCCGGGAGCGCGGTGGCGAAGCTCGGGATCTCCGAGTCCCACAGGCGCGCGTTGATGTAGGGCATCACGAGCACGCCCTTGCCCTTCATCCACGCGACGGCCTCGGCCATGCCGGGGCGTTCGGGGAAGTATTCGGGGTACGTGTGGTCGAAGGGAATCTGGTGCCAGCAGTACCAGTGGATGCCGAGCGGGATGTCGCCGAGGGCGGAAAGCGCCATCGCGGTGGCGTTCGTGACCTGCGCGGGCGTGTTGCCGGCGTTCATCCAGAAGCCGACGTCGACGATGCGGCGGTTGAAGTCGGCGCGCGTGGCGAGCGGGCCTTTCGACGTCCACTTCTGTTTCGTGGCCCAGGCGCGGTAGCGCTTGGCGGCGCGCCACCAGTCGCCGGTGAAGGCGGCCGTCTCCACCGCGAAGTCGGGCGCGTTCGCCGCGCCGGGGCGTCCCGCGTCGGGACAGGTGTAGGCGATGCGCAGGTCGAGATCGATCGTGCCGAACTGCTTCGCCTGCGAGCCGCCGTCGAGCGCCGTGAACTGCAGGCCCGCGTCGCCCAGCAGGAAGGAGAGCGTCTGCACGGGCACGCTGCCACTCGGGTAGTCCATCCAGCTGCCGGACGTGTAGTTCGGCATGAGGCGTCCGCCCCAGTTGCCGATTGGGAGGAGGGCGGATGCCGTGCCGGGACGCACCACGCGCGAGATGACGGGGTACTTCGTCTGGGCGAGCCCCCACCGCGCACTGCGGTTCGCGACGGCGAGACGCCACTCGGCGGCGTCGCCCTCCGGCGTGAGCGTGACGGTCGCGCAGACATCGACCGTGCCGTTTTCATTTGTAGGCGAGAGTCCCTTCCAGTTGAAGCGAAGCGCATTGGGGAGGCGTTCCACCGTGCGTTCCGCGCAGGGCGACAGGTTGTCGAGCGTACAGGCGTTCGTGGAACAGCCGTCGCGCCAGAGGGTCAGCGTCCAGAAGCCGGCCGTGCCAGGGGCTGCGTGTCCGAACGCGGCGGGCTCGTCGCCGAGACGGTTCTCGATGCCGAGGCAGCCGAAGCCGTTCGCGGCCGTGTCGAAGGCGATGCGGATGCCGCGTCCCTCCAGTACCGTGGCGCCGGACGGCGGCGCGAGCGGTTCGGTCGGCACCCAGGGGCGTCCGTTGCGCCGCACCGTCACGGCGTTTCGCGACTCGAACGCCTGCATGAATCCGGCGGCGTCGCGCGCAGGACCGAAGTAGAGCTGCGCGGACCGCATAAGCGACTTGACCTTCCAGCCGCCGCGTCCCGCGACGAGATAGTAGACGAACTCATTTGATGCATCCCAACCGGTGACGTGGTCTGAGGCGACGCCCACGGCGTTCGTGCCATCCGTGTAGGCGAGCCACTTGCCGGCGAACCCCGTGCTCTTCTCCCCGGGTTTCTGGATCGGCACGGGCACGGGCTGCCATGTTCCGAGATGGTGCGTGTAGCGCGGGTTCTTCTGCGGCCAGCTCGCGTGGAGGGTGTGGATCTCGGACCAGTCGGTTTCGGCATCCTGCTCGTGGTGCGTCTCGACGCGCACGACGGGCGAGCCGGCCGTGTAGACATAGCGGTAGGAGAGGCGCACGCCCTGGAGGGTGGCGGTCGTCTCGACGACGGCGCGTAGGGGCGTGTTGAGGGCGATGCGCACGGTGGCGGGGGCGGAGCGGACGGTAAACTGCTCAAGGTGGCCCTTTGCGTTGCGCCGCACGAGCCGGTCGAGGAAGTAGAGTGTGTCATCGCGCTGGCCGCTCCGCAGGAAGGCAAGGTGCTGGGGGAGGCCGCCGCCTTTCTTCGCCGGGTGGCGCAGCTCGAAGGTCTCGTTCCGCACCGTAATCTCACCGTCGGGCGCGGCGGTGACGGTGAGGGGCTTCGCGGTCGCGCAGGAGCGCGACCCTCCCGGACGGGGGCGCGTTGTTTCGGTCGCAACAAGTTGCGACCCTCCCGGGCGGGGGAGGAGGGTGAAACGGGTGTGGCCATCCGCGAGGAACACGAGTTCGGGCTGGTCGCCGGTTGTGTCGAGGGCCCATGGGACGGGCGTAGCGGTGCCGTCCACGCCGATGTACGCCACGTCGTTCGTGGCCATGCGCGCCGTCCAGTCGCGTCCCACCTTGCAGGAGACGACGCGCGGGGCGTCGGCCTCCACCTCGAACGTCCACTCTTCCGCCGCCGCAACGAATCCCGTTGCGGCTATGCAAGCAATTGCAAGAACCTTCATGTCTTTCTCCGTTTACGGCATTATTATAGCATAAAGTAGAGGCGCGTCTCGCGCCGTACGGCGAAATTATGCTATAATCTTTTGCGGAACAAAGAATCATACAAGTACGACCGAGCAGGCATCAAATCTACTGTTTTATGAAAATGGAGTCGACTATGAAGCGTATCGTAAGTCTGAGTGTCTTCGCGATTTCTTATATAGCTGCGGCGGTAACGGTGTTTGTCTCGCCGCAGGAAAAGTCGCCCACCAACGGCGCGGCTGCTGTTTTTGAGAAGAGCTTTGCGAACGGAAGAGCCGTCCGGCGCGCGACGTGGGCCGTCACGGCGCAGGGCGTGTTCGAGGCGTCCGCCAACGGACGGCGCGTCGGCAACGACTTCCTCAAGCCGGGCGTGACGGAATGCGGCAAGTGCCGCCACGTCTATTCCTACGACGTGACGGGACTGCTCGATCGCCGCGCCGGGGCGACGAACGTCCTCTCCGCGACCGTCACGCCGGGATGGTGGTGCGACCAGATGATGCGTCCGCCGGAAAAAGTCTCAGACTGGCAGCGCGGCAACAAGCGGGAATGGCAACTCGGCAAGGAGATCGCCTTTCGCGGTGAGCTGCGCCTGGTGTTCGACGACGGTTCGGCGCAGACGGTCGGCACGGACGAGAGTTGGCTGGCCGCCTACACGGGACCGGTCGTCTCGGCGGGGATCTACGAGGGCGAGGTCTATGACGCGCGGCGGCGTGTGGAGGGGTTGAAAGGCGTCCGCCGCAACACCGAGTTCACGGGCGAGTTGCGTCCGGCGGCGGCGAAGATCGCGCTGCGGCAGGACCTCGTGCTCACGCCGCGTGAAATGTACGTCGTCAAGGGCGTGGAAGGCGCGTCGAAGGACGCGTTCGGCGTGGCGAAGGTGATTCGGCGCTATGCGGATGGGGAAGACGTGCGCCTGGAGCCGGGCGAGATGCTGGTGATCGATTTCGGACAGAACTGCTCCGCTGTTCCGTCGTTCGAGGTGACGGGCGAGGCAGGGGCCGAACTCAAGATCCGCGCGTCGGAGATGCTGAACGAGTCGCACGGAGAGAAGTCGCGCGGGAACGACGGACCGGCGGGGACGCCCTACCTTGCCGCCCTGCGCAGCGCCTACGCCGGAATCCACTACACGCTCAAGGACGGGCGGCAGGCGTACATGCCGCGCTACACGTACTTCGGCTACCGCTACCTCGGCGTGACGACGACCCGTCCGGTCGTGTTCGCGCGCTGGCGCTCGACGCCCGTCTCGTCCGTTACGCGCGAGATGGAACGGGGACGCATCGTCACGGGAAACGCCCGCGTGAACAGGCTCATCGCGAACATCCGCTGGGGACTGCTATCCAACTACCTTTCGTCGCCGACGGACTGTCCGCAGCGCGACGAGCGTATGGGATGGACGGCGGACACGCAGGTGTTCATGAATAGCGCGGCCTATTTCGCCGATACGAGCGAGTTCCTAGACAAGTACCTGTCCGACTTGCGCGACGCGCAACGCGCCAGCGGTTGCTACATGTGCTTCGTGCCGAACGGCGCGACGCGCAACGCGCCAGCGGTTGCTACATGTGCTTCGTGCCGAACGTGCGCCATACGTTCCCCCCGTGGGCGAGCGCCGGGTGGACGGACGCCGGGGTGATCATCCCCTACCGTCTGTGGAAGTGGTACGGCGACCGCCGGTTCATCGACGCATCGTGGGAGTCGATGGTCCGCTACATGGATTTCCTCGAGGGTAATGCGGAACCGTACCGCATCAACCACGGCGACTGGCTCGCGTTCGAGCACCACAAGAAGAACGCCGGCGACGCCATGGACGGGCGACAGGTCAAGGCGCTCAACGCGTACTTCCGCGTGTGGATGGCGATGCTCATGCGCGAGATGGCGGGGGCGACGGGACGCGGCGCGGCGGAACGCCACTACGCGGATGAGGAGGCGAAGCTGCGCCAGGCGTTCACGGCGGCATACGTCGGTCCGGACGGGACGATCAAGGACGAATACAAGGGACAGTGCAACGACCTCTACATGCTGAAGCTCGGCCTCTGCGGCGGCGCGGCGGCGGTCGAGGCCACGAAGCGCGACCTGGTCGACAACATCAAGGCGTGCGGCAACCGTCTCCAGACGGGATTCCTCGGCACGGCGATCCTGATGCCGACTACACGAAGGAGAAGGGGTTCGGCCCCGTGGGGATGAACAGCTTCAACCACTACGCCTACGGCTGCGTGGCGGAGTGGCTCTTCGCGGCGGCGGCCGGCATCCGCCAGCCGAAGGGCGCGGTGGGCTGGAAGCGTTTCGTGCTGGCGCCGATTCCCGACAAGCGTCTGGGATCGGTCGACGCGTCCTTCATCTCGCCGGAGGGAGAGATCAAAAGCAGTTGGAAGTATGGCGAAGACGGAACGTGGATATGGACGTTTGCCGTGCCGCAGGGGACGTCGGCGAGGGTGTCCGCGCCGGGAATCCCGGAACGTGAGTATGGCCCCGGCGAGTGGACCGTCACCTCGCAGGCGTTTGAGGTGCGGCAGGCGTTCCGCGAAGAGCGTTTTACGCGCGGGAACGTGAATCTGCGTCCGCTCCAGACAGCGGACGATGCCGACTGGATTTGGATCGCGGACGGTGGGCCGGCGAAAGGCGAGATGGACGCCGTGCGGTTCAGCAAGGAATTCGTGTGCGGCGCGCCGGAACTTGAGATCGACGTCTCCGCCGACGAGCGGTTTGTGCTTTTTCTCGATGGGCGCGAGATTGCGCGCGGTCCGCATAAGGGGCTTGTGAACCACTGGTATTACCAATCGTACGCGATCGCCGGACTCGAACCCGGCACGCATCGTCTGGAGGCGGTCGTCTACCGCATGGAGGCGATGCGTCCGCGCGGGGTTCTATCTGCCGGCAAGGGAGGCTTCCTCCTGAAGGCGAGCGGCGCGTACGATGCGGCGCTCACGACCGGCAAGGGCAAGTGGCAGGCGCGACGCATCACGGGTACGCGCATGACCGGTTTCGGCGACAGCGAGGGGTTCGGCGGTTCGGGACAGTCGGTCGCGGCGGGAACCGGTTTCCTCGATCCGGTGGCCGCGACGGGCGCGCCGTGCGGCGTGAAGGTCGTGCGCCGACGCGTTGTGGACAGCGAGTATGGCGTGCCGCGCGAAGGCTGGGCGCTCTTCCCCACGGAACGTCCCGACCAGATGTCCGTACGCCGCCAGCCGGGTAGCTTCAAGGCGGGGCAACCGCTGTTCCACGCGGGCACCAACATCTACTATCAGGCCTCGGATGCTGCGTTTCCGCTCGTCGCGGAGATGAACGCCCTGCTGCGCGAGGGGAAGTCCGTCACGATTCCGGCCGGCACGTCGGCGCGGCTCGTCTGGGACATGGACGACTACTACTGTGCGTATCCGATCCTCGAAACCTCGGGCGGCGCGGGGGCGGAAATCCGCTGGGGGTGGGCGGAGTCGCTCTACGACCGCGCGCACGACCGCGCCGACCGCAACGCCTTCGACGGCAAGCGGTGCGCGCACGCGATGCGCGACACGTTCCGTCCGGACGGCCGCGCGCGGGCGGCGTTCACGTCGCCCTGGTGGCGGTGCGGCCGCTGGTGCGAGTTCGAGGTGAAGACGGCAGACGCGCCACTCACGCTGACGAAGCTCGCCTTCGACGAAGTGCGCTACCCCCTCGCCGCGCGGGCGTCGTTCGACTGCGACGACGCCTCGATCGCGGATGTCTGGCGGCTGTGCCGGCGCGGTCTGGAGAACTGCATGCACGAGACGTACATGGACTGTCCCTACTTCGAGCAGCAGATGTACCCCGGCGACACGCGCGTGGTGATGCTGATCGCAAATGCGCTGAGCGGCGACGCGCGCCTCACGCGGTTCGGCATCGGCCACTTCGACTACGCGCGCCGCGACAACGGCCTGGTGCCGATGAACAGTCCGTGCTACCTCGTGCAGGATTCCTCCACGTATTCGATGTGCTGGGTGGCGATGCTGGGCGACTATGCGCTCTGGAATGGCGGGAAAGACTTCCTGAAGGCGCGCCTGCCCGGCATGCGCCATACGCTCCACCTGCTCCTGAACTGCGTCAACGACGAGGGTCTGCTGGAGAACCTGCCGGGCTGGAGTTTCCAGGACTGGGTGGAAGGCTGGGATTTCTACGGGAACGCGCCGGACGGACGGCTCGGCTTGAGCGCGGTGAACAACCTGCTCTGCGTGTACGCGCTCGACAGCGCGATCCGCGTGGAGGAGCTGGCGGGCGACAAGATGATGGCTGACTACTGGCGCGCACGTAAGAAGGCGCTGGCGGACGCCGTCCTCGCGAAGTTCTGGGACGATCGGCGCGGGATGTTGGCCGACACCGTGGCCCACGACCGGTTCAGCGAACACGCGCAGTGCCTGGCGTTGCTGTCGGACGTCCTGCCGCCCGACCGCGCGGCGCGCGCGCTCGACGGATTGCTGACGAGTCCGGATCTCGCCCGCACGACCGTCTACTTCTCGCACTACCTCTTCGACGTGTACGTGAAATACGGACATGCCGACCGTTTTCTCAAGCGGCTTGACCTCTGGCGCGATTACGTGCGGACCGGTCTCCGCACGCCGCTCGAGGCACCGGGCGTACGTGCGCGCAGCGACTGCCATGCGTGGGGTTCGCATCCGATCTACCATCTGCTGACGGGCGTGGCCGGCATCAAGCCCGCGTCGAACGGGTTTGCTTCCGTGCGCATCGCGCCGCTGCCGGGCGGGCTGAAACGCATTTCCGCGCGCATGCCCACGCCCAAGGGGATGGTCTCGCTCGCCCTGCGCTTCGAGGACGACGCCCCGATCGGCATGGTCACGTTGCCGGAGGGTCTCCCCGGCACGTTCGTGTGGAAGGGTGCGACGCATCCCCTGCACGCCGGTGAAAACATCATCCGCTGATTTCCCAAGGATTTCGGTTTCTCCGCCACTAACGACCTCAACGCCGCAGCGGTGATGCGTGCGCTGGATTACTGCCGCCGGACGAGGGATGGGGATTGACAGGCAGGCGAGGTCATGGTATTCTATCGGCGTTTCATAAACATTGGAAAACCAAGAAAAGAGAAACTCTATGATAAAACGCGACTTTTATCTTGATAAAATCAAAGATAAGATGTGGAATGGCGCGGTAAAAATCATCACTGGCATTCGTCGGTGCGGGAAGAGTTTCCTTTTGAACGAAATCTTCAGAAAGTATCTCCTTGAATCCGGTGTCGCTCCAAGTCACATCATTTCCGTCTCGCTTGATCTTGAAGAATTCGAGGTGCTGCAAAATCCACGCGAGTTGAGCAGATATGTCCGCGAACATGTCCTTGACGACGAGCGCCACTATGTGTTCATTGATGAAATCCAAGAGGCGAGGAAAGTATTGAAGGATGGCGTCGATCTAACAAGAATCGCTAAGGAGGACGAGCCGGGAATCTGGTTCACGTTCTATGATGTTCTAAATTCGCTGAACGCAAAGCCGAATCTCGACATCTACGTGACGGGGTCGAATTCAAAGATGCTGTCGAAGGATGTCGCGACAAATTTTCGTGGCAGAAAGACGGAGATCGAAATGCATCCTCTGTCGTTTTCAGAATTTCATGAATGGAAAGGCGGCGACCTTTTACAGGAGTGGGACGAGTACAAGACATTTGGTGGAATGCCACAGGCCGTGCTTGAGCGAAGCGATCGAGAGAAGGTTGCAGTCTTGAACGAGCTTTTCAATAATGTCTACATAAAGGATGTCGTTGAACGCAATGGGATATCCGATCCGGGGTTGCTCGAGATGATCGTTGATGCGGTATCCAGTTCCGTCGGGTCGTTAACGAATCCGAAGAGATTGTCTGATACGATTAGCAGCCGCGAAGGCGGAGGGCCTTCCGTGCCGACGGTAAGGAAGTATCTGGGTTTCCTGAGGGACGCATATATTTTCCGTGAGGCGAAACGTTTTGATGTTCGTGGCCGAAAATATCTAGACCACCCGATGAAATATTATGCCGAGGATGTGGGTTTGCGAAATGCGCGGCTCGGTTTCCGTGAACAGGAAGAGACGCACCTAATGGAGAACGTCATCTACAACGAACTCGTACGCATCGGATGGACGGTTGACGTTGGGGTTGTCGATGTATGGGGCGAAGAGAATGGGAAAAAGGTCGTCAGGCACCATGAAATCGATTTCGTTGTCAATACCGGCTTTGAGAAGGTTTACATCCAAAGCGCATTCAGCATTTCGGATCCAAAGTACAGGGCCAGGGAAGTCTTCCCGCTGAGCAAAAGCGGCGATAGCTTTCGGAAGATCATCATTACCTCAGGAGCTTCACGCATGTGGACAGATGACGGTGGAATATCCTACGTGGGAATCCTCACGTTCCTGATGGATCCGGAAAAAGTTGTTGTAAGATGAGATGGGATGATTTAAAAATGGAGTGAACGAACATGAGAACGAAAATCTTTACCTGCACGGCCCTTGCGGCGTGCGCGCTCTTCGGCGGCGAAGTGGAACTGACGCGCGGCAAGAACGCCGTGTTGCCTGTGGACGCCTTCACCGTGGCCATCGACGTGCAGCCGGAGGCCGTCCGCGGGGGCGGCATCCCCGGCATGGTCGCGTGGTTCGGCAACGGGTGGGACTACGGGTTCCGTCTGAGAATGTCGCCGAAGGACCACGGATTCATGCCGTCCCTGGAAATCAGCAAGGGGCCGCGCAACGGCTCGTATGTGCTCGAGGCACGCGACGCGATCATGCCGGCGGGCCTGAAGACACATCTGGCGGCGACGTGGGACGGCAAGACGGCGCGGATCTACGTGAACGGCAAGATGGTGGCGGAGGGGACACATGCGGTGCCGCTCGTGAGGGCAAAAGGCCTGAACTGGGGCGTCGGCGGTCCCTCGTACGGTCTGTGGGGATATCCGTTCGCGACCTCCGGCGTGCGCCTGTGGGATTCGGCGCTCTCCGCCGCGGAAGTGGCCGAACTCGCGAAGCGCGTGCCGGTGGTCCCGGAGGCGGAGGTGGCCGCTTTCGTGGGGCAGCCGATTGATACATGCGTGCGGCAGATTCTCGAGGGTACGGTCGATCCGCGGTTCGAGGGCCTTGCGAAGCAGCGCGTGTACAACGCGATCTTCTCGGGGCGCGACCTCCAGCTGTCGCGGGAACTGCTGCGTTCGTTCGCGGGCTCCGTGACCAACTTGGGTACGGCGGTGGCGCAGGACTTCCGTCTGCGCCTCGCATCCGCCGCGCTGCGGGAGAATGACATCGCCGCGGCCGAGAAGGAGTATGCGGCGCTCTGGAACGACGCATGTGCCGCCGACGCGGTGTATGCGCCGATTGCGGGACTGGCATACGCGAATGTGCTGGAACGGAAGGGAGACAAGGCGAAGGCGGCGGAGGTACGTGCCGCTGCGGCGGCGCGTGCGCGTCCGTTCCTCAAACCGGAGTGTTCCGGCGAAGGCGTTCCGCCCGCGTCGACATGCATTGAACCGCTTCCGGGCCGACCTGCCGCCGAAATCCATGTGGCGCCGGACGGCAACGAGGACGGCGACGGCAGCGCGGCGAAGCCGTTCGCATCGCTCGTGCGCGCGCGTGACGCCGTGCGTGCGTTGAAGAAAAAGGGGCCGTTGCCCTCGGGCGGCGTCGCCGTGATGCTACATGGCGGCACGTATCGAATGTCCGCCACACTCGAGCTGGGCGCGGAGGATTCCGGCGAACCCGGCGCGCCGGTCGTCTGGCGCGCGTGGAAGGACGAGCGGCCGGTTCTGACCGGCGCGCTGGACGTGCCGCGGTTTGACGCCCCGCTGGATGCCGAAGTCGTGCGCCGCCTGCCGCCCGAGGCGCGCGGACACGTGGTCTGCGCCGACGTGCGGGCACTTGGCTACACCGACACGTCGCCGCTCCATTCTTTCGGCTTCCATCGCGGCGAAGTGGGCGGCGGACGCCCCATGACGGACGTCTACGCGGACGGCGAACGCCTCACGCTCGCCCGTTTCCCCAACGAGGGCTGGCTGCACATCGGCGAGATACTCGACGATTCCACCAACCGGGTGTTCAAGGCGGACATCGACCTCACACCTTGGGCGGACGAACCCTCCCTCATGCTCACCGGCTTCTGGCGGCACTACTGGGCCGACCTCACCGAGGCGCCGGAGAAGCTCGATCCCGCCACGGGGCTCGTGACGCTCGGCAAGCGCTTCAACATGGTGATCCAGTCCAAGCGTCCGTGGTTCATCGTCAACGCCATCCACGCGCTGGACCGTCCCGGCGAATGGTGGCTGGACCGTCCGAACGGCAAGCTCTACCTCTGGCCGCCGAAAGATGCGCGCCGCTTTGCGCTGTCGTTCTTCGACAAGCCGTTCTTCTCGCTCAACGGCGTGCGGCACTTCGCCGTGGCGGGGCTGGTGATGGAGCGCGGGCGTTCGGCGGCGGTGATGGCCAGGAACTGCGGGGACTTCCATTTCACGGGCAACGTGGTGCGCGACTTCGGCGGCGAGGGCGTGGTGCTGGAGAACGCGCGCAACGCCTCCGTGCGCGGCAACGTGCTGCGCGGGTTCGGACTGGGCGCGCTGCGGATCTCGGGCGGCGACCGGAAGACGCTGACCGCGAGCGGCGTGGTGGTGAGCGACAACGACATCTCCTGGGTGGAACGCTGGAAGCGCACGTACGCGCCCGGCCTGCACCTCTCCGGCTGCGGCACGGAGGTGGTGCACAACCACTTCCACGACATGCTCTCCAGCGCGATGCGCATCGAGGGCAACGACCACCACGTGGTCTCGAATATCGTGGAGCGCGTCGTGACGGAGTCCGACGACCAGGGCGGCATCGACATCTACGCCAACCCGTCCTACGCCGGCATCTACATCGCCTTCAACGTCTGGCGCGACATCGGCTGCGGCGGCGA
>ONRL01000116.1 GCA_900320225.1 uncultured Lentisphaerota bacterium | reverse complement strand
GTCGCGCACGTCCTCGGTCTTGACGAAGCAGGAGGCGCGGTACCGTGCGCCGGGCTTGACCGGCACCTGCCGCGTCACGTAGCAGGAATCCTTCTTCGGGTCGTCCACGCGCAGGCGCACGGACCCCTTCCCGCCGTGCGCCACCTTGGCGTCGTACGCGGCCTTCGGCGGGAGCGACCAGCCAGCCGCCCCGTCCTCGAAGCCGGGGTTGGAGAACTCCACCGGCACGAGCCGCTGGCGCGGGTGGCCGAAGGCGATCCGGCGGCGCGCGCGCGTCTCGGCGTCAAACGACTCGTTGACCGTCCATTCGTGCTTCCACGACATCCGGCACGGCCCGGTGGACCGTCTGCACGCGATGAAGCGCACATGGTTGCCGCCCTCCTGGCGACGCCTGTCCTGGAGGGCGAAGGCGTTTCCTTCCAGCACCGTGAAGGCGTACTGCGCGTCGGGATACTCGAACGCGAGGCGGCGTCCGCCCACGGACTCGAACGTGCGTCCGGGCTCGATCGGACAGAATGTCCGGCCCACCATCGGCCAGACGGAACCGTCCTTCTCGGCAAAGCTGTCCAGGGGGATGTTGAAGCCGTACTCCACGGGGCCGAACTCCTTCAGGATGTCCACGTCCATCGCGAACGCGGCGCGTCCCTTGGCGAGCGTGACGGCGAGCTTCACGTTCGCGTTCGGCCCGGTCTTGGAGAACGTGACCGTGTCCCCCTCCCGCCGCGCGGCATACCCGCGCCCGCCGAACGTCCCGCGCTTGTAGCCGTCCGTCCAGCCGCCGAGCGTGACATCGGAAAGGAGCTTCCGCCCCTTGTACGACAGCGTCAGCGCGGCGTTCCCGCCGCCCGTCAGCTCCCAGTCGCCGACTGTGAACATCTCTGCCTGCAACGCGGCGCTTGCCGCGACCGCCGCCGCCATCACTGCGACACGTAACATCGTCTTCATCTTAAATCCTTTCTTTGCCAAATTTCTCGTTGACGCCGAACTAACGGAAGATCACGATCGTGCCGTTTCGCGAGAACACGCCCAGCACGCCCTCGACCACCGAGACCTCGGCGGCGCGCAATCCTTCAACCGTCCAGCGTGCGCCGTCGATGTTCGCTTCGCCCTCGACGGACGCAAGGGGAATCCACGACGGACGCGACTGCGGGAGGTCGGATATCACGAGCCTGACATTGCCCGTGGCGCGCAGGGCCGCGATGGACGAAATCGGCGAATTTCCGTAGCGCATCTTCAGCGTGGCGCCGTCCGCGAGTGCCAGCGTGCCTTCGGCCACGGAACCGTAGAGCGTGAGCGTCGTGCCCGCGCTGACGGTGTAGGGCGATGCGTTCGCGAGCGGCAGGCTGAGCGACGCGCCCGCCGCCACCGAGACGTTTGTCGCGCCGAGGCCGTAGGAGGCGATGTCGGAGAGGTGGTAGGCGTCCCTGTCGTACAGCCGCGCGCCGTACTTCTGCGCAAGGTCCTTGGACAGCGCCATCATCTGCGCGGGGGTGAGAGGCTCGCCGCCGCCGAACCACGCGAACTCCGCGATGTCGCCCTCGAAATACCCCGCGCCGGCCCGCCGTCCGAAGAAGAGCTTGAAGCTGTCGGTGTTCGCCAGCGCGGGATTACGCGCGAGATTGAATATGTTGAGCATGCCGTCCACCATCAGGTACGCCTTGTTGGTCCCGCTCCGGTCGCAGGAAAGAACCGCCACATGCGGACGTCCGTCGTCAAGGTGCAGCGGCCGCTGGAACGCGATGTTGTCGCCGGCCGTCCGGACCACGAGCATGCCGTTCGTCGACACGGCGAGCGAGAAGTCGCTGTTCGACGCGCTCCCGGCCGTGCATGCCACGACGCCGCGCCCGACATCCGCCCCTGAGCGCCCGATGGACGCCAACCGCGAGCGGAACACCACGCCATACGCCCAGTTGTTCGCGTTCTGCTTCGTCAATCCCGAGAACGGCGCGGCTAGCGCGGACGAGCGCGCAACCTCGAATCGCACGCCCGCGTGCGTCCCGAACGCCGACGACGCGAACGTCGGCGCGCCCGCGCCGGAAGGCTGCGTGGCCGTCGCCGAGCCCGAGGACGCCGTCCAGGACGTCACGGGCGAACCGTCCGAAAGCGTCGCCGCCAGCGAATCCGCCGTCCACCGGTCCGTCGGCGCCGGCACGTCCTCCACCACTTCGGGCACGGGCGCCACCATCTCGCCGTCCAGGTTGCCGGGCAGGTCGACCAGGCTCTTGACGGCGCTGGTGCTGTCGACGTACTTGGCCAGCAGCTCGCATGTGAGGGAGCCCTGCTCGCCGACGGTCAGCACCCGCTCGGGATAGACCCGCACTTCGGCGAGGAACATCTGCGAGCAGGTGCGGAAGTTGCCGCCGTCAGACATCATCGCGCCGAAATGGAGCGGCAGCGGCTTGCCTTCGGAGTTCACGAAGTAGCGCGACACCGTCTCCGTCTCCGCCGGCGCCACGTTGGTGCAGGACATCGCGCCGTCGGTCATGAGCGAGAACTTCCCCTTGTCCATCGTGCCGATCAACACGTGCGTCGTGTTTTTGAGGTCGCGCCCCTCAGGAGATCTGACATACGGATAAGGCGGCGCGACATACTGCCCATTCACCTTGCACGTCATCGTCATCGCCACGCGGTTGCCGGCCGAGAAATGGAACCACGGCACGTAGTCCGCCCTATACCCGCCATTGCCGCCGCCGATCAAGTGGTAGTTGCTGTAATAGATGGTGTTCTGGTTCGAGGGATCGCCGCCGCCGTCGAATGCTGGCGACAAGACGATCACGATGGTCGCCTTCTCCACGTTCGCCAGCGGATTGACGTCAGCCGGCACGGAGAGCAACGAATTCGCGAACCGCAGTCCGGCATGCCCGTTGAACTTGTTGAGGACCAGCGTCGGCCTGCTGTACGAGCTCACCACCTCCTTACCGCTGTTCCAGCCCCTGAAGATGACGTTGGTGGCGAGAACGCCATGGACGCTGTCGTACCAGTTCGAGACGGTCCCTCCGTCCTCAATCCCCGCCGCAGCCGCCGAATCGGCCGTCCATTGCCAGTAGTCGCCGCCGCCCGTCGCGCCCGAACCGAGGAGGCGCACGGTTCCTTCCTCCACCTCGACCGATCCCTTGAACGCCGTGGCATCGGTGAGCGCCAGCGTCCCCGTGCCCGTCTTGCGCAACTTGCCCTCGCCGAACACCGGCGCCGCGACCACGTTCGTGTACGCGCCCGTGTCCCATTCGAGGCTGCCGTCGGCATGTGGCAGCTGGAGCGCGATGGTGGACGCGGAGTTGGCGGATGCGGCCAAGGTGCCGCCCAGAAGGCGCGCGTCGTAACAGGCGTTCGTGCCGCCGATGTTGTACTGCGCACGATCCCAGTTCCACAGACGCCCCACCGTGAAACCGCCCTTTCCGAGAATGAAGCGCCCGGCGTTGAGCTCAAAGAGGCCGTAGGCGTCGTTACAGCGTTTCGGCTCGCCGTTCGCCGTGCCCGGCGTGACCGTGCCCCAGTCGTTCTCGCCGAACATCACGCGGGAGACGGACGCCGTGCCGCCGTACTGCTCGTACATGCCGGACCCCCAGCCCATTTGTCCCTGCGGGCGGTAGATGTCCATGCCGTTGCCATTTCTGTCGCCGCATGCCGCCACAACCGCCAGACGGCCGCTCTCGAGACGGTACTCGGCGAGGTTCTCGCGCGTGCTCTGGTTGCCGCCGCCGATCACCACCCGGTTGGTCACCGTCACGTCGCCGCCATCGTGGACGAAACGCGTAACGCCCTTGCCGTACGCGCCCAGTTCGAGAAAGTCGCCGACGATCAGCGAGCCCCCTTGCAGGTAGTAATGGCAAGGATAGATGTAGTCGTAGTTGTAGTAGCGGTCGTTGCCCACGACCACCTCTCCCGTGATTTTCATCGTGGCGCCTGCAGGATGGTTCACGGAACCACCGCCCACATGAAACGCGCTCATCGTGGCTGTTTCGCCCGAAAAGAGGCTGAAGTTCGGATATCCCGCCACGCCAGACGCGCTTTCATCAGCCCGTATATATTCGATCGCAAGGTTAAGGCGCGAAAGGTCTGCCGGAGAGGCTATACCCGGAAAGAGCGAGGAGAAACTCGTCTCGCCGGGAAAGAGCAAACGGATCTGCAGCGATGCTGGCATCTCCACCGTGTTCGCCCAGGGCGCGCATTCATAGAAATTGATCTGCATCGGCCGGCTCCATCCGCTGTTGTTCCATTCCGAAATCGACGAGTAGACGATCTTGCCGCCGTAGCGCGGCGCCTTGTGGTGGCCGACGCCCTTTGCCTTCGTGATCGTAAGCGTGGCCGTGCCAGTGAAGGGATTGTATGTCCGCAACGGTCCCGTGCCGCATGTCCACGTTTGGTCGCAGGCTATGCCCATGGGCGCCTTGAGGTAGATTCCGCCCGTGCCGGTCAGTGTGAGGCCGCCCGCGCCGAGCGTCAGGACATGGGTCGACTGGATCGTGGGCATGCTCGTACCGTTGGTGACCACGAGGCCGCCGAGCTGCGCGTCTGCGGCGAGAGTGTACGACGTGCCGTGCGCCGCCACGTCCACCACGCCCACGTCGCCGCTGCCGGGCAGCGCGCCGCCGTCCCAGTTGCCGGGCGACGACAGGTCCGTCGGCGCGGACGCGTCCGCACCCGTGAACGCGATCTCCGCCGCGCCCGCCATCAATGTCGCCACCACTGCGCCCATAAAGGCAATCTTTCTCATCTCCACAGCGCTCCTTCTTTCGACGCGCACCACTTGCGCGGCACGCAGACTTCACCTGACTACAATTATACTTGGCGATAACATATCACATTCCGGCCTTTTTCACAAGCAGCAATGAAAGCACAGGCGCGATTAAAAATGCTACAATATGTGCCTCTGGAGAGATAGGTAGGTAAAATGAAACTGCTACATGTCCGAAAAAACATTAGACAATCTCAACCGAACACTTCTTCGACTCAAAAGTAGAAACAATTTCCTCTGCCTCTTCGCGAGAGATATTCTCCGCAATGGTCAAAGGAAGATCGTCGAGCATCTTCCAGGCGTTGGCCGGCATACACCCCATAAGCTGAGCGACTTCAGCAGATATGACAGCCTTATCGACAGGGCCTAACTTGGATGGGATTTCGTTGAGGACCACCGAACAGTTTCCGCTTGTTACTGTCCCCACATCTTTGTTGAAGATTTCAACAGTGGCACCCACCCCCTCCAATGTAGATGCGATCCTCTCGGCTTCTTCGCGAGGGCAATCCAAATGCAGTGGCGTAGGTGCGTTCTTTACCAACTCCTTCGCATCTGCGAAAGTTTTGTTAAGGAGTGCGCGGACCTCTCTAATCACCGCGTTTATATCCGCCCCCGCATCTTTGAGGAGAATCGAGCAGGTTCGACTCGCGTGATTACCATCGCCCGACGGCGAATCCTCTTCATCAAATGTTTCCGCGTTCGCGTCGGAGGCTGTTCCTTCTGGCGGTTTTGACAAATCACAACCGCATTCAGAACAGAATTTTGCCGCGATGGGGCATCGAGCATGGCATGCGGGACACTCTTGATCCCCCGGAACACGAGTACCACATTCACTACAAAATTTCATTTTGTCGGTGACTTCAGCACCGCAATTTATGCACTTCGCCATCTTTCATGCTCCTTTTACATTGTTTGTTTTCTTAGTACCTTCTCCGTGTCCGGCATCCGTCGGGTAGTGTCGGCAAAATGTTCTAACAAGCAAAAGCCCGAACACACCCGTCCGCGAGTGCGAGTGAGTGTGAATGGATTTTGGACGTTGCTGGTGTAAGTTAGCGGCGCAGTGGGACGACCTTGCGAAGAGGCTGTTATTAAGCCCCCCCCGGAATTCTAGCAGTTTTCGCAATTGTGCGGCAACGCGAAAAATATCTTCTCTGGAAGGGTGTGCGCCCTTCCGTTTCCCCGCCGCGCGAAATCTGCCTTGCTTGGCGTATCATTGGTGCAAGTGTATCGCAATCTGCCCCCGCAAACAAGCCCCCCCTGACAAGAAAGTTGCAAATGCCAAATGTGAAGTTCAGCGTCGTGCTTTGAGCTAGTCCTTGCAGACGACCAGGTTCTTCTTGTAGAAGGCCATGCCGAACTTGAGGATGTCGCGTTGCTCGCCGTGGGCGGCGAAGTCAGTCAGCATCTCGGTGGTGTATTCGCGCGTGTCGATCTGCCGACGCGCCTCGCGGGCAAGCGCGTCGAGGTCTTCCGTCTCCTCATCAGCTGCCTTGAGTTCGATGACCACGCCGGGCATTCCGTCGATCAGCGGGCGCATGGAGATGTCGTAGCGCCCTTCCCCCGACTCGCGGTTCGACTTTACGACGAACCGGTTGCGGAAACACGCGATGAACCCGAGGACGAGTCCGTGGTAGAACCCCTCCGCCGCCGTGTCGAAGAAGCTCACCGACTCCTTGAGATAGGCCGCGAGGTACTTTCCGAAAAGGAACGGGTCGCGCTCGCGGAGGGCGTTTTCAACTGCGGAGATGCCGCCGTTCTTGTCGAACGAGCGGACCTTCTGGACGATCTCCCGGTAAAACACCTGACTGAGTTCTCGGTTCGGTATCGTCACCGGGCAGTCCCCGCTCTCGTCAATCGGTCCCACCGCCTTCAGGTAACCAGCGGACACCAGCAGCGCGTAAAGCGAGTTCTCGTTTTCGCGTATAAGCTTGTACGGCCCAAGCTCCTTCGTCATCGGAACCGTGATCGTCTCGCCCTTCATCAGCGCATGAAGCCTGCGCTCCATGTGGAACGGCAGTTCCTGCACGATCTCGGTAATGAGGTCGTTCGAACTCGTGTCGAGCCAGTAGGCGTCGGGACGGCAATGACAGTCAAAGTACCTGAGAACGCTCCACGGGTTGTAGATTTCCGTTCCGCCGAAATCGTAGCCGTCGTACCACGCCTTGATTTCCGGCAGTTTGTCCTCGGCACCGTAGTACCGCGCCATCTCGGCGACCTCGTCCTCGGTGAAACCGAAATACTGCGAATACTCCGGCTCAAAGACCGTCCAGACCTTGGGATTGTTGAGTCCAGAGAGAATTCCCTCCTTGGCGACACGGAGAACGCCAGTCATGATTCCGAGATGGCAATGATCGCAGTCCTTCATGGCGCTTGAAAGGAACACGCGCATAAAACCACACATTTCATCGTAGTAGCCATGCGTAGAAGCCGAGGTGATTGGCTGGTCGTACTCGTCGATCAAGAGCACGGGCAATTTCTTCGTGCCGGCATGAACGGCCTTGCAGAGGAGGCCAAGCGACTGCGCGAGATCCAGTTCGTCGCCCTTTTCACGCATCACGCGATACAGGCGCTCGCGCTCCGCCCCAACCTCAAGAGCCTCGATGGATTTTGCGAACTTCCCGACACAAGGGGCGAGTTGGGTACCCAGAAATCTGATGGCTTCGCCAAACGTTTTCCACTTCGCATCTTTAAACGTCAGAAATATGACCGGATGCGCCCCCTGCTCCTGACGGTATTTCTCTCCCGCGTCCCAGATCTTCTTGTCGTGGAACAACGACGCCTCGCCCTCGTAGAACGCGCGTATCATCTTCAGCGTGGTCGTTTTGCCGAAGCGCCTCGGGCGCGTGAACAAAACCACCGTCGACTCCGAGTCGATGAGGTCCTTCAGGATCAGCGTCTTGTCCACGCAATATGAGGTGCGCGAGAACCTCGCCCAGTCGCTCGTCCCCACGGGCGGCGGCAAAAGCCCGTCCCTGCGCATCGGGCTACCGGCGCGCGCCTGCTCACTGTTCTTTTTCTCCGCTTCAGCCATTGTCGTCCTTATGCAATGTTCCGATGCAGTGTATTCTATCAGATTTCATCCTCCAAAACAAGTGGGGCTCGCATTTGCGTCCGTCGTACGTCGTAAGGCGCACGTTCAAAAAATATGTTATACTATTCCCGCTTGAGCAAAAAGCGGAAAGAAGAAGAAATGAACATTGTCTGCCTGGATGT
Source organism: uncultured Lentisphaerota bacterium (assembly GCA_900320225.1). Taxonomy (GTDB): domain Bacteria; phylum Verrucomicrobiota; class Kiritimatiellia; order RFP12; family UBA1067; genus RUG572. The sequence continues at coordinate 7,852 of ONRL01000116.1, read as the reverse complement.
CGAGGGCGTCCTCGTGCCTGAAATCTGGATCGCGTTCGCGGAGGCGAGCGGCATTCCCGAGCTCCGCCGCACGACGCGCGACGAACCCGACTACGACAAGCTCATGCGCTGGCGCCTCGGCATCCTGAAGGAGCACGGCCTCGGCCTGCGCGAAATCCAGAAGGTCATCTCCACGATCGACCCGCTGCCCGGCGCGCGCGAATTCCTCGACGCCCTCCGCGCCCGCACGCAGGTGATCCTCATCAGCGACACCTTCGAGCAGTTCGCCGGACCCCTCATGGAGAAGCTCGGACGCCCCACGCTCTTCTGCAACACGCTCGACGTGGCTCCTGACGGCTCAATCGCGGGCTACCGCCTGCGCGTGGAGAAGAGCAAACTCGCCACCGTGCGCGCGCTGCAGTCCATCGGGTTCGACACGATCGCGAGCGGCGATAGCTTCAACGACCTCGCGATGATCGAGGCCAGCAAGGCCGGATTCCTCTTCCGCAGCACGGAGGCGATCAAGGCCGCCCACCCGGAGCTGCCCGCGTACGAGGAGTACGACGACCTTCTCGCCGCCATCACGGCTGCTTTCTAGCCGCGAGCGACCGGCGCACGTCCGGCACCGCCGCAAGAAGGTTCTTCGTGTAGTCCGACCGCGGATGGTCGAACACGTCCTCGGCCGGCCCCACGTCCTCGAACAGCCCCCGGTGCATCACGCACACCCGGTCGCACACGTTGCGCACCACCGAAAGATCGTGCGCGATCAGCAGGATCGCCAGGCCCAGCTCGCGCCGCAGGTCGCGCATGAGGTTGAGGATGCGCGCCTGAACCGACACGTCCAGCGCCGACACCGGCTCGTCCGCCACCAGCACCTGCGGATTCACCGCAAGTGCCCGCGCGAAGCTCGCCCGCTGGCACTGTCCGCCGGAGAGCTCGCGCGGATACTGGTCGAGCACGGCCTTGGAAAGCCCCACGCGGTCCAGCAGTTCCTCCGCGCCCGGCCCCGGCTCCGGCTGGCTCGCCCGCACTTCCTCCAGCGCCTGGCGGATCGTCATGCGCGGGTTGAGCGAACCCACCGCGTCCTGGAACACCATCTGCACGTCGCGCCGGTACTGCCGGCGCGCGGCGGACGTGAAGGACGCGATGTTCGTGCCGCGGAACAAGATCTCGCCGCCCGACGACGGCTGGAGCAACATCAGCGTCTTGGCAATCGTGGACTTGCCGCTGCCGGACTCACCCACGATGCCGAGCGTCTCGCCCGCATGCAAATCGAACGATACGCCACGTACCGCCTCGACCGCCTTTTGGCCCGGCCGACGATACGTAACGTGCAGGTCCTTGACCTGAAACAGGACCTCGCGCGCGTTTTCCGTTTCGCCGTTCACTCGCCGAGTTCCTTCACTTGCTGATTCCAGCCTTCATACCCGCCCGAGCCGCCGATGCAGAGCGCCCAGACCGTCCCGTGCGGATCATATGACGCGCCCGGCGCCAGACGCCAGTTGCCGGGGGGGGATCCTTCCGGCGGAGCGCCCATCGGCTCGAAGCACGCATCGGGGTGGCCGCCGCCGTCCAAGAGGAAGTAGCTAAACATCGTGCACGCGGGCGATTTCGTGAGGCCGCCCCACCACGCGCCGTCGGCCGCGCGCACCCACACGTCCCGGGCCGGCGCCTTCCAGAGGTTCGGCACGCTCTTCGCCTTCGGCGCGGTTGCCTTGTCCTTCGCATACGGCGCATATTGGCGGAGATAGAACCAGCGCACGTCCAGCGGCTCCGTGCCGATGTTGACGGCCTTCGTGATTTCGGCGAGGAAATACGGCTTGTCGGGATGGACCGAGATATTCTGCGTAAGCGTGAAGCCCTTGCGGACGCGCGGGAGCGCGTCCCTCCCGGTGCGGTCGCGCGGGAGCGCGACCCTCCCGTTGGAACGGTACTCGCCCACGACCTCCAGCACGCCCCAGCCGTCCTTCTCCGCGAACGACACGGCCGTCACCTTCGTGATGTCCTGCCAACGCAGACCGCCGTTCTCGTAGCAGAGCATCGCGTTGTAGCTGCCGAGATCGCAGCCCTTCAGCGCCACGCGCGAGAACACGCGGCCGCCCCCCACGCGCCCGGAAAGGACGAATCCCCCGCGCGTCGTCAGCGTGTAGGCGGCGCCGTCGCGCGCAAACGTGACGCCGCCGGGCGCAGACGGTCTGGGCAGAGTGGCGGCGAAGCGGCGCGGGGCGCTCGGCCGGGACGGGGGCGTGCCGCCAGTGGCCGATGTTCTTCTGGAGCGCCGTGAACATCGACGTGATCTCGGGATACGCCTCGCCCTGGAGGTTGATGAGGCCGTAGTTGGAGTCCTCCGGGAAGGCGTCGCTGATGCCCTCCGCCGGCTCGTCCACCCACATGAAGTAGTCGTAGCCCAGCAGGCTCGGCGTGGCGAGCATCGTCTTCGCGAAGAGCTCGGTGGCGGCCGTGCGCTCCTTCTGCGTGCGGAAGCGCTGGCCCGCGCCGGCCGTGCACGGGAGACCGCTGTCGAGCGCGGGGAAGCTCCACTCGGTGATGAGCATCGGGCGCTTCACGATGGCGTAGCGCTCCGCAAAGGCGTCCGCCACGCGCGGTGCCTTCGCGCCGCGGTGGACGAGCACCACGTTGCGGTCAATGTCCGCCCACGGATAGATGTTGAACGTGACGAGGTCGCAGTGCTTCCCGGCGATCTCCCACACGGCGTCGTGCGCGCCGCCGAGGCCGGCGAAGCGCGCACCCATCACGAGGTGGTTCGGGTCGTGGCGGCGGATGGCGGCCGAGGCTATGCCGAAGTAGCGCTCGGCGGCGAGGCGGAGGAAGTCGAGCTTCACCTCGGCGGAGGGCTCGCCCTTGACGCCGCGCTCCTTCAGGAAGGCGCGCAGGGCGATCTTCGCGGAGTGCGTCTCGGATTTCTTCATCACGGCGTCGAAGAGGCCGGTGGCGGCCGCACCGCGCCCCCACCACGCGAGCTCGTTGTCGATGAAGTAGCCGAAGAGCCACGGATCGTCCTTGTTCGGCGCGCACTTCTTGCGCGCCATGTAGTCGCAGTGGGCCGGGAACAGCGGGTCGAACACGTTCGGGAAGGCACTGCACGGACGGTGCTCGTTCGGGCAGATCCAGAAGGCGTCGTCGTTCTCGTTCCAGCAGAGCGAGTCGCCCATCGAGAGGAAACGCGTGTGGACGAGTCCGCGGCGCTCGAGCGCGGGATCGCAGCCTGCGCCGAGGAGGTTGAAGCCCCACGCCTTCAGTCGCGCGAGGGTGTCCGCCTCCCAGTCCGCCTTGTTCGGGAACTTCTTCTTGTTGACCTCGTGGTGGACGCTCCGCTTCGTGCGCTGGCTCCAGTGGCCTTGGTAGCGGACGTGGTCCACGCCCATGAGCACCACGCCGCGTCCGAGCGGATCAATCGCCCACCAGCGGCCGTCGGGACGCTGCACGACGCGGAAGAAGCCCGTGGCGGACTCCTTGACCTCGGGGGCGAAGCTGTCGGATTCATACGGAGGGAAGGTCTTCGCCGCCGAGGCGCACGGGCGCGGTTCCTCGCTCGTGGCATCGAGCGCGGTGAAGCGTCCGCAGAACCCGCCGTTCGCGTGGAGCGCGGGACGTCCGCACGTGACGGCGGCGGTCGCGCAGGAGCGCGACCCTCCCGTGGGAGGGGCGCAATTTATTGCGCCCGCAGGAAACGCATAACGCCGCACGAAAATCAATTTGTCGGCGGCGTCGCGCACCTCGCCCTGGATGCCCGCGCCGTCCGTAAAGAGCGTGAAGGCGTACGTCTGGCCGTAGCTCCACGAACCGTGTTGCTCGAAACGCTCTTGCTTGAGCTTGTCCGTGATCTGCGCGAGCCACGCGCCGTCGCGCATCTCGCACAGCTCGAAGAAGTGTCCGCCGGGATTCCACTTGTCGTCCGGCGGCGCCTGCACGAACGCGAGGTGCCAGTAGTTGCGCTCGTCGTCCACGAGCGCCACGCCGAGCGTGGCCCAGCCGTTCGTGCCGGCGGACGCGGGCGTGATCGTGGCGGACACCTTGACCTTCGCGGCGCGCGGCGCGGCCTCGTATGTGGCGAGTCCGCCGGACTTGCAGGAAACCGCGTTGTCGCGGAAGGTCCACGCGATGGGGTTGGCGTCCCACTTCTCAAAGGAGACGGTAAGCGGCGCGGCGCAGGCGACCGCGCCCGCCAAGGCGCACGACAGAACAAGATGGCGTTTTTTCATGCCGTGAATTATACCATAATCTCAGCCCGCCTGCATCGCCGTTTCGATGCAGGCGACTTGTGCAGACAGATAATTTCTGGTGTGGCGGCGGCGGAAAATATGGTAAAATGGCGCGCCATGGACGCCAAGGAGAAACTGCCCCCCTACTGGAAGGTGTTGAAGCTTGTCTGGCCGCTCGCGCTGGGCATGGCCAACAACGCCCTCATGCAGTTCACCGACCGCGTGTTCCTCGCGCGGGAGTCCACGGCGTCCCTTGAGGCGGTGCTGCCCGCCTCCATCCTCGCGATCCTCTTCATCAGCTTCTTCCAGTCGGTCGTCGCGTACTCCGGCACGTTCGTGGCCCAGTACCACGGCGCCGGCGACCCGGACGGCTGCGCGCGCAGCTGCCGCGCGGGACTGCTCCTCTCGTTGATCGGCGGAATCATCCTCACGCTCTTCATCCCGCTCGGCTGGCTCGTCTGCGACTGGAGCGGACACTCCCCCGACGTCCTCGCCCGCGAGAAGACCTACTACACGATCGTCATGTCGGGCAGTTTCTTCATTTGCGCCGCCATGGCCGTGCAGAGCTTCTTCACGGGAATCGGCCGCACGCGTGTCGTTTTCTGGGCGAATGTGCTCGGCAACGGAATCAACATCCTCCTCGACTACCTGTTCATCTTCGGGTTTGGCCCCGTCCCCGCCTACGGAATCGCCGGCGCCGCGGCAGCCACCGTCGTCGCGCAGGCCATCCAGTTCGCGGTCCTGCTCGGACTGGCGCGGGCGGCGGTGTTCAGGAAGCTGGCGCCGGAAGTCGAAAAGCAACAGGCGAACGGACGCCTCCTGTGGCGCATCGTCCGCTTCGGCTCGCCGGCCGGCGTCTATTCGGTGCTGAACCTCCTCTCGTTTGCGGTCTTCGTATTCCTCACCGGACGCGTGGGCGACATGGCGTTCGCCGTCTCGAACGCCGTCTTCACCGTCAACTACCTGCTCTACGCCCCGATTGAGGGATTCGCCATCGGCGTGGGGACGCTCGTGGGGCAGTGTCAGGGCGCGGGCGATTCCAACGGCGCGGCCCACGCGGCGCGCCGCACGCTCCTCCTCGCCGAAATCTACATCCTCGTCGCCTCGCTCTCCGCCCTCGCGTTCTACCGCCCGATCCTCCACCTCTTCATGGCGAACGCCGACACGTTCGACCCGTCCGCGTTCATGTCGCTGGGGTTCACGCTCTTCGCCCTCATGATCGCCTGGCAGTGTTTCGACTGCGCCGACGTGGTCCTCTCCGGCGCGCTCAAGGGCGCGGGCGACACGCACTTCGTGATGGGGTGGATGCTCGTGTGCGCGTTCGGCTTCTGGCTGCCGCTCCTCTTCCTTGTCTACTGGCTCCACCCCACGATGCCCGCGCTGTGGTCCACGATGATCGCCTACGTCGTGGTAATCTGCGTGGGCACGTGGATCCGCTGGCGCCGCGGCCCGTGGCGGAGCATCAAGTTGGTGTAGGAGGCGGTCGCGCGGGAGCGCGACCCTCCCGGCGCGAGAGGCGCCAGGGCGTCAATGGAGCCCGGTCGCGTTGGCGATGAGCAGATAGTCGTTCGTGAGGATCGTGTCGATGCCCATGTCGAGGAACTTCTTCGCCTCGGCGGGGTCGTCCGACCAGAACACGTTCACGCGCATCCCGGCGGCGTGGGCGCGGTCGACCGTCGACTGGTCGAAGTACGGCTTGAAGAGCTGCACCATCTGGCACTTGTGCTTGATCGCCTCGTCCACGATGTCCTTCTTGGGCGCGTAGCCCATGCAACGCGGAATGTCCGGCGCGAGCCGCGCGAGCTGGTCCTGGAGGGGCCCGCAGCTCGACATGAAGTACACGTGAGCGCGCGCGTCGTAGGCGTCGATGAGACGCAGCACCTTCTTCACGTGTGCCTCGTCCCACGCTGCGCCGACATCCTTCATGTGGATGTTCATGATCGTGTGGCAGGAGAGCTTGGCGAGGATCTCCTCGAAGCGCAGGATCTTCAGCCCCGCGAAATGCTTGCCCGTCTTCGAGCCGAAGTCGAGCTTCAACAGTTCCTCGTACGTGTGGTCGAATACCTTGCCCTTGCCGTTCGAGACGCGGTCGAGCGTCGCGTCGTGGATGGAGACGATCTCGCCGTCCTTCGTCCACCAGAGGTCGAACTCGATCTCCGTCGTGCCGAGCGCCACGGCCGAACCGAACGCGGGCAGGCTGTTCTCGGGCGCGACGGTGCTGAAGCCGCGGTGCGCGCAGAGACGCTTGGGGAGGGCCTTCGCGGCGTCCCTGTATCCGGGGATGATCGCGCTGCCGGCGGGACGGTACTTCCACGGGCGCCGCCCCACCTCGATGTAGGTGGAGTGGAGGCCGGGCGGGTTGCCGTAGCCCATGGGCTTGAGGTACTTCGCGTGCGGGTCGAACTCCACGGTGAGCGTGCCCACGCGGCTGAACATGTTGCCGAGCATCTCGCCCGACGGCGCCACGACCATCGAGCCGCCGCCCACGGGCGAATCGAGGCCCATGCTCACCGAGGCGCGCACGAGGTACGCGCCCGTGTTGTAGGCGAGGAACTTGCCGATCATCTCGAGGATCGGGTGCGGGTCGCTGCGCTGGTGCGAGCAGCCGATGATCACGTCCGGCTTCAGGCGCGCGATGTTGGCGAAGTTCTCGTAGAAGTAGAAGTCGTAGCACGTGAGGAACGCGTAGCGCACGCCGTCGATCTCGAGGATCTTCGGCTCCGTCCACTTCCACATGTACGACTCGTCGAAGCCGAACTTCTTCCACTCGCCCGCCGTGAGGTGCTCCTTGTCGTACTTGCCCACGCACGCGCCCGTCTTGTCGAAGGCGAAGGTGGTGTTGCGCTCGCCGGTGGACGTGAAGTCGAGCGCGTTCACGAACACGGTCGCCTGGCAGCGCTTCGCCGTCTCGGCGCAGGCCGCGAGGAGCGGCGCGTTGTACTTCTTCGCGGCGGCGACCGCCTGCTCGCGCGAACCCACGCGCGCCTGGCGGTCGCTCGCCTCCGGCAGCACGATGAGGTCGAGGCTCGGGTCGCACTTCTTCAGCGCGTCGAACTCCCACTGCATGGACTTCTCGATGTCCGCCACGTCAAGCGCGTACGGCGGCTGCATCACGCAGGCCTTGATGGTGCGGGAAGGCGCGCCCGCGACCGCGAACGACGCGGCGGCCAGGGCGCAGACGGCAATGAGCTGTTTCTTCATGCCGCCATTTTACCAAAAATCACCGCTTCGGGGAATGTGAAAGTACCTCGCAGCCGGGCTATTCCGCGTTGAGGTAGTATTTGGTGAGGAACGGGAAGCCACGCCGCCCGCCGCTGTCAAGCCGCCTGACTATGCGATCGTCTGCAAGAGCTTGTAGTCGGTCCCGACCGGGATGTCCGGCTCCAGGTCGATCACGAGGCGCTGGGAGAAGGTGACCTGCCCGAACGACTTGGGGTCGTTCATGTTCGCCCCGGGGCCAGACAAGTCCGCCGTAATGCTCTGGGTGATCGTGGCGGTCCGGCCGTCCTCGGAAAGCTTCAGGTCGTGCGTCAGAACGTGCTGGTAGGTAGAGAGGACGGACGACTGGTAGAGTCCGCTCGTCATGTCGCGGTTCACGAGCGCGTCGGAGCCGGGGAGATTGTGCGCCTCAACGCCCGTTTCGTAGGGAA
>ONRL01000245.1 GCA_900320225.1 uncultured Lentisphaerota bacterium | reverse complement strand
TTCTTGAGCGTCACCTCGCGCCCGTTGCGGTTGGCCTTCTCCTCAGAAACAACATACCACTCGCCGAGCGGAACGTTGCCGTTGAAGTCGTTCGTGCCGGCGAAGACGAACACGACATCGGGATCCTCCGCATGCTCTTTCCGATACGCCTTGGCCTGACCGGGGATGTGCGACCACTGCTGTCCGTTGATGCCGTAGACGAGCGGCGTGAAACCATACCAGTCACCGAGGAAACCCCAGTAGTTCTTTGCGCAGCCGATGTGGCGCTTGTCGGTGATGGAGTCGCCAAGGAACAGCACCTTCTTCGAGGGCCGCGCGAATTGGGCAAGCCAGGCGGCCGCCTCCTCCGGCCAGACGTCCGAGGCGCGTCCGAGGCGGCGGAGTCCGTAGCCGTGCCCGCCGTTCGCGTAGATCCGCGCCGTCGAGCTCACGTCCGCGCGACGGAGACGCTGGTCATAGGCGACCGCTGTCTCGACCTCGCAGAAGTCGTCCAGCGACTGCGCGATGAACGCGGGCGGCGTCTCGGCGTCGACGGGATACTCGGCGCGTATCTCCATGCCCTTCCATTTCTTCCACGGCGTGGATGGGTCGATGCGCGTGCGGATGTCCCACGGATAGATCGGCAGCTGGAAATCGGGACGGCATGAGAAGTCGTCCGCGTCATCCACGCGCGCATAAAGGCGTTTGCGCCAGTTGGTCGCCGCGCGGATCGCGAGGTTCGCGCCGGCGGAGAAGCCTATCACGCCGATGCGGCCCGGATCGATCGCGTATTTCGCCGCGTCGCGACGGAGGATGCCGATCGTGCGCTGGACGTCGCAGAGCGCGGCGTCGCGCTGGTTGGGGGCACGATACAGGAGGACGGCTGCGGAGAAGCCGATCGAGTTGAGCCAACCAGCGATCTCGGTGCCCTCCTTGTTCCAGCCTAGCTGGAAATAGCCACCACCGGGAAGGATCACCACCACCGGCTTCGGACCTGCTCCAGCGGCGGGAAAGAACGTGAAGAACGGGTCGTTGATATCCGTGACGACCAGGTTCCGCTGCCAGAGCTCGTGCTTGAGGTTCTTGATCGGGCGATCGTTGTCCCTCAGCGGCACCTTGCCGTCTGGCCAGAGTTTCGTCTCCGCGGACGGATCGTGTTTCCAGAGTTCGGCGATCAGCGCCTGGCACGTCTCGACCGTATCGGTGACCGCACAGTAGCGAACAGGATATCCGCGCGCCTTTGCAACATCTTCAGGCGTCTGGGCACAGAGCGACGACGACAACACGGCCAACAGGCCGCAGAGCGCGAGTTGCGAGTTTTTCATTTCAGGTTCCTCTTCGTGCTGGGATGCATTGATGGCTAATTCTCATGGCAGGACGCGAAGGTGACGCGCCAGGTGGTCTTCTCCACGTTGAAGCGGTACTGCGGCAGCGGAATCGGGCCGCAATTGTTGCAACCGAGGCCCGTCTGGCGGCAGTCGATCGACAGGCACACCTCCGCGCGCGGCACGAGCGGGTTGTCGCGGCGCGGGTCGCCGGGACGGTGGCGCGCCTGGTCGAGGTCGTCGCGCGTGAAATGGAGCGCCTGCAGGAAGAACGGTGCGTCACACGTGATCTTCACGCCGCGTCCGTTTGTATCCGTGAGGGTCGCCCAGCGCACCGCTGTCTTTCCGCCGCAGTCCTGCGGGCGGATGTAGTCGACGTACTGGTCCGTGACCGTCGAGCGGTAGAGGCCCACGTCGCAGCCTTCGCAGCGGTCCACAGAGTTCTCCCACGGGCCGCGTCCGTACCATGTCAGGTTCTCGAGCGACGGGTCGAGCCGCTGGAACGTGCCGATGCGCGGCAGCGGCGGCACGTCGCCGAACGGCGTCACCGTGTGCTCCGCCGTAACGGAGCCGTCGTCGCCGAACGACCAGACCGTCTCGTGCTCGAAACCGCCCGACTTCGCACCCGTTACGCGCACGGAAGTGAACACCTTTCCGTTTTCCATGCGGATCGGGCGTGCATGGTAGCGGAGCTGCGACAGGCCTTTCGCGATGAAGGGCTTGCGCATCCAGTTGTCCGCGTCGGTGAACGCGCGTTCAACCTGCAGCTGCGGCCCCGCGACGATGCCGGCGCGGTCGGCGAGGATCGTCTTGCCGTCGAGCACGAGTTCCGAGAGCGTGCCCGTGGCGCGGGAGAAGACCGCCTTGGCGCGCGGGGTGGTGACGGTGAGAGTGGTGGGAGGGTCGCGCTCCTGCGCGACCGCAACGGGCGAGACGCCCGTTGTCCCAGTGAGCCGCCGAGACGGCGGCTCTCCATATTGGAGCTGGTCCCAGGCGATTTCGTAACCCGCATCGGCCCACGGCTGAGCACGCTTCAACCGGAAGGAGACGCGGTAGAAGTATTCCTTCGCGGGATCAATCGGGCAAGACGGCTTCGGCAGGACGAGCTTGCCCTTCGCGCGCGGGGCGACATGCGGCACGGAAAGCGTGCCGACCGCGACCTGCACGCCGTCCTCGAATAGCGCCCACGCGCCGTCGCAGGCATCGTCCGCGAACGTGAACTCGTGGCGGTTCCACAGTTCCGCCGTGCCGCTCGCCGCGTCCGCGCACGTGACGACGATCGGACGCTGCACGTAGCGCACCTCGTTCAGCTTCGCGGATGGATTGCGGTGCACGTCGACGAGTCCGTTCGCGCAGAACGGTCCGTCGTTCGGATCCTCGTCGTGGTCGCCGCCGTAGGCGAGAAGGCGGATGCGCCTGCCGTCCGGGCCGATGCGGTCGGTGTCCTTCCACACGCCCTGGTCGATCCAGTCCCAAATGCAGCCGCCGGAGAACTTGTCGTTCTCGTAGAAGAGGTCCCAGTATTCCTTCAGGTTGCCCATGCCGTTGCCCATCGCGCACTCGTATTCCATCTGGAAGTGGGGACGCGGATCGGACAGCTGCTCGCGCAGTCTGTCGAGCGACATGTACTGCCCGCCGGTCATATCGGACGCGTCGTTCCACGAGCCGGTGCGTCCGTTGGCCGAGATCCAGCCTACGCCGTGATACGGACGTGTAGGGTCGAGTTTCTTCACCGCCTCATAGCACTTCGTGGTGCCCGCGCCCCACCCGAACTCGTTGCCGACGGACCACATCACCACGCTCGGACTGTTGCGGTAGAAGTACACCTGCCGGACGTTCCGCTCCACCATCGTCGCGTGCCATTCCTTGCGCTCCGGCATGCAGTCGGGTCCGTACCTCATGCCGTGCGACTCCACGTTCGCCTCGCTCATCACGTAGATGCCGTACCGGTCGCACAGGTCATACATCCGCCGGTCGTTCGGGTAGTGCGCCATGCGCACGCAGTTGATGTTGTTCCGGCGCATGAGCCGCACGTCCTGCTCCATTTCCTCGAGCGTGAGCGTGTAGCCGTTCTCGGGGCTCATCTCGTGGCGGTTCACGCCCTTGAACTTGACGGGGCGCCCGTTCACGAGGATGCGTCCGCCATCCACCTTGCATTCGCGCACGCCCTCGGCGCCGCCCGTCGCCGAGGTCGAGCGTGTAGAGGTAGGGATCCTCGTCGGACCACAGGCGCGGCGAAGCGAGGCGCAGGGTCAGCGCCTTGCCGTCCGGCGCGGCGGCGAACGCGCCGACCACTTTGCCGTTGGCGTCGAGCAGGCGCGGACGAACCGATTTCACGACCTTCTCGTCGCCGAACAATTCCAGCGTGAACGAGAAATCAGAAATGCCATCCTGCGGTTCGGCGTAGAGTGCCACGTCGCGGAAGATGCCGGCGTAGCGAATCATGTCCTGATCCTCCGCGTAGCTTCCGTCGCACCACTTCCGCACGCGCGCCTCGATGGTGTTAGCATCGGTGCCGAACTTCACGAATGCCGTCACGTCGAACTCCGAGGGCAGGCGGGCGTCTTCGAAGTAGCCGGCCTTCTTCCCGTTGACCCACACCTCGCAGCACGAGGCAACGCCTTCGAAACGCAGGACGATCCTCTTCCCCTTCCACGAGTCTGGCACGGAGAACGTCCGGCGGTAGAGCATCGTGGGGTTGTATTTCGGGTCGATCGTGGGCGGGGTCTGCGGATGCGGGTAGCGGATGTTCACGTAGTGCGGCACGCCCCAGCCGCGCGTCTCCACGCAACTTGGCACATCGATCGTGAACGGCGTCTCGGTCTTCGACGGATCCTGCTTGGCGATCGCGCCGTCCGCGCTTCCCGCGGCAGATACGTGCGCGCCGGCAGGCGGTTCTCCGAGTTGACGGCCGGATCCTGCCACGGCTCCGCAGCAAAGGTGCACAGGCCCATGAAAAATGCCGTTTGAACTAATAGTTTTCTAGTGTTCATCGAGATGTTTCCAATTTGCCATTTGAGACATGAGACATGAGACTTGAGACCTGCCGGGGGGGACATGAGACATGAGACTTGCCGGGGGACATGAGACATGAGACTTGAGACCTGGTCTCTTGTCTCTGGTCTCTTGTCTCCACGCATATCCCCCAAGATCAGGTCATCACCTTGCCGCCCTCGCCGAGGAGGTTCTGTCCGGTGACGGCCTTCGACGCGCGGGAGAGGAGGAAGAGGATGGGGCCCATCATGTCCGGCGGGTAGAGAATCACGGGGAGCGCCTGCTCGCGCTTGAGCATCCGCTTCTCGGCGGCGTGCATGTTGAGCTTCAGCTGCTTGGGCGTGGCGATCCAGCCGGGCGTGAAGGTGTTCACGCGGATGAACTCGGGGCCGAACTCGCGCGCGAGCGCGTGGGTGAGGCCCACGATGCCGCTCTTCGTCACGTTGTAGAGGATGCAGTTCGCCTCGGGACGCATCCAGTTGGAGGTGCCCATGATGACGATGGACTTGCCCGTGCCCTTGCGGATGGCGGGCAGCGCCGCGTGAATGGCGAGGAAGTGCGACCGCAGGTTCACCGCGAAGGCGCGCTCAATCGCGTCCACGTCGATCTTCTCCCACGGCACGCGCGTGTCGTCCGCCACGTTGTTGACCATGAAGTCGACCACGGGAAGCTTCTTGATCCAGCGTTCCAGCTCCTTCGGTTTCGTCACATCCACCTTCGCGAAGTGCGCGTTCCCGGCGGGGAACAGCGCCTCGATGGCCTTGCCCGCCTCCACGTTGCGTCCGCAGAAGTGAACCTCCGCGCCGAGCGCGGCGAGCGTCTTGGCGGTCTCCGAGCCGATGCCCGTCGACCCGCCCGTCACGATGGCGACCTTGCCCTCGATCTCGGGGCGGAAAATTTCAAGCGATGAATCCAGTTTCATTGTCTCTCTCCTTTTAGCAATTGATCATGACCTTGTTGCGGCCGGGTTGGCCCATCACCTCGACGGCCTGGTGGATGTCCTTCAGGGCGAAGCGGTGGGAGATAATTTTTTCGGGGTTCACGAGGCCGCGTTCCATGAGTCGGATGGCGCTCTGCATGGCGAGCGGGGTGGTGCCGAAGCTCGAGTCCATGCGCGCCTCCAGGAAGTGCGTGAGGCCGCCGTCCAGCTCAAACGTCTCGTGCGTGGTGATGCCGAACACGTTCCACTTCGTGCCGCGGCGGAGAAGACCCACCATCTCCTTCACGGCCGCGATCGGGCCGGCCGCCTCCACGACGAGGTCGGGGCCGTTCGGGATGATAGAGTAAACCTGCTCCTTCACATTGTCGGAGAGCGCGTCGATCACGTGCGTCGCGCCCATCGCTCGCGCGTTGTTCCGCGCGTACTCGCTCGCGTCGATGGCGATGAGGCGTCCTGCGCCGGCCGCCTTCGCCACCATCAGGCAGAGGAGTCCGATGCCGCCCGTCCCGATGATCACCACGTCGTCGCCCACGTGCATCTCGCTTTTCAGGATCACGCCTTTCCACGCGCCCGAGAGCGGTTCCGTGAGGGCGGCCGCGTCGAAGGACACGTTGGACGGCTTGCGGAAGATGCACTCCTCGCCCGTCACCATGTACTCGGCGAACGCGCCGGGGCGGACGTCCTCGGGGCCGTCCCCGCCCGTCGTGTACGCGTGTTCGCAGTAGTGGGTGTTGCCCATGCGGCACGCCTCGCACACGCCGCAGTAGCCCGACGGCTGGCAGATCACCTCGTCGCCCTCCTTGAAGTGCGTCACGCCCGGCCCGACGGCGGCGATCACGCCGCTCGGTTCGTGCCCGGGGATGAGCGGGAACGTCACGTTCCGGCGGATGCCCTTGATCGCCTTGTAGTCCGTCGCGCAGAACCCGCACGACTTGATCCGCACCAGCACCTCGCCCGGTCCCGGCGTCGGCGTGGGCACCTCCTCCAGAACGAGGTCGTTGAAATCCTTCAATACAGCTGCCAGCATTTTGTTTCTCCTTTTCTCACTTCGAGAAGATGTCGTCAATTACGCATCACATTCCAAGTAAGCGGCGGAACGGAATGATCGCGTCGAAGTAACCGTCTGCCTCGACGATTGGCGCAAGATTCCCTTCATAGACGAGTGCCGTGCGCACAGACACGCCTGGGCGCCTTGGCAGAAGTCGTACCTTCTCCTCCATCTCTCCAATTACCTCGCGCCCGATTTCCGCCTTGCGCTTGACCTCGATGAGGTAAGCCATCCGACGCGTCTGGAGGAGCAAGTCAACTTGCAAGCCGCTCCGCCTCCCATCCCGCGATCCCGCCCGCCGATAGGGTGCCACGGACGTGATCATGGCTTTCCCTATGCCGAGCAGAGGACGGAGAGCCGCGGAGTTGTTCACCACGAGGTTCTCAAAGGCCAGCCCCTTCACGGCGTTCCAGCCCTCTAGCTGGTCAAGGGTTCCCAATTCATATTGCCCCTTGTCGATCACGTCTTTTTCCGGCTCGATGTACTTGAGATAGAACCGGCAGTAATTGTCCCTCAGCCGATAGCGTTTCTCGCGCAGGGGCTCTCCCGTTTCCGGGTTCTTGCCTTCGTCGCAGGCGACAAGCCCGGCTTCCTCCAGCTGCTGAAGCGCCTTGTTCACATTGCCGTTCCTGTCGATTTCAAGCCTGTCGGCGATTTCCGCGGAACTCATGGAGTCGCCAACCAGCAGACGGATGATCCGCGCGCACATCGTCGGCTGCCGGGTGATGACGTCCTGGAACATTTCATCGAAGTCAGTCCGCAGAATCGACTTGGGACGAAACGCCATGGACCGGATGTTCTCGTTAGCGCTGTTTGCCGTGGTCAGCTCTTCCAGGTATCTCGGGATTCCCCCCACAACGGAAAGGATGTCAATCACTTCGCGCACGTCGAGGCGTTCCAACGACTTGCCCCAGAATTTCACGCACTCCGCAAGCGGCAATTCAGGGACTACGATATCCAACGAGCGCCGGCCAAAGAACGCGCCGTCATCGATGATATTTTCCCTAATCCAGCTGGAAACGCTCCCGCAGACGACCAAGATGAGTTTGGGATGCTTCTTCAGATATCGGTCCCATGCCGTCTTGAGCGTTCCGGCAAACGAGGGATCATAATGCGCCATCCAAGATATCTCATCAAGCAACACAACCGTCCGCCTGCCATTGCCGATCGCGGAATCAAGGTCAAGAAACGCATTCAGCCAGTTGGAGGGAACGTTGAAATCCCTGCCGACCGTCGCGGACAGTTGTGACGAGAAGTGCGCTAGCTCTGCTTCATTTGAAAGATTCTTCGTCGGGCGCAAACCCTCAATCATGATGAACCGCGCTCCCGACACCTCAGCGAAACGTTCGATCAACGTTGACTTGCCGATGCGCCGCCGCCCGCGGCACGTGACAAACGATGAGGTCCGTTTGCCCCACAAACGTTCCAAATCGGCGATTTGCTCGTCACGTCCATAAAAAGAACATTTCATGCTATCTTCCTTTTGCGGCGCATATCTTACCACAAACCCGCGCTTATCGTCTATCGTAAAATATCTCCTAAATCCAAAAATCTGGAATAGGAGATATTTTTACGATCTATCTTGTCCTGTCAATTCGCAGGTTTCGGGGCGGTCGGCGGGTCCATCTTGAATACGCAGGCGCCAGGCTTGAACTCGCCGGGGTTGTAGCCGTTGCCGTTGTAGATGATGTCGCGGAACCGGGCCCGTCCGTTGCCTTCGTAGATCACCGTGGGCTTGTGGTTCTTGACAACCTGGCTGTCCGCCACGACACGAGCATGGAGCCGCCGGGCTGCTTGAAGACGTACATCTTGTCCAGCTTCTCCGGCTTGACGTTCCGGATGCAGCCCATGTTGTAGAGGTAGGTGCAGCCGAGGATGCGCACCTCCCAGCCCTCGCTCAAGAAGCCAATCGTGGCCGTGTCCGAGTAGCAGTCGCGCAGCAGCACGTTGCCAGAGTTCTTGCGGATCTTGAAGCCGATGGAGTCCTTGAGATACTCCGGCATCTCGCCGGGGGCGGGCGCGCCGATCACGCCGCCCCACACGTGGCAGCGCGTGAAGAAGTTGGCGCCGCCCTCAATGTCGAAGCCGATCGTGTAGTCCATCGACCAGCAATCGGTGAAGTTGTCGTCGCACCCGCTCACGCGCACCGCCGCGTTGCCGGCGTTGCCCTTCTCCTTGTTCACGAAATGGAGGTTGAACGCGTTCAGCTCGGCACCGCCGGGGCCGGGGTCTCCCTTCACCCGGAGGCCGTACAGCTTGCCGTTGTGGAAGCAGACGTCGCGGAGCGTGAAGTGGATGTAGCCGTGGATCGACATGCACGAGGCGATGCCGCGTCCGTCGATGCGCCCGCCCTTGAAGAACGTGCCGAAGTCGAGGATGTCGCGCGCCTTGAAGACGGGGGAGAAGTTCACGCGCACCACGAAGTCCATCGGCCTCTCAGCCTGGAAGCGCGCGCACTTGTGCATCAGCACGGAGCAGAAGTTCGTGATGATGAGCGTCTGCGCGAGCTTGTAGTCGCCGGCGGGCACGAACAGCACCTTGTTCGCGCTCGCGTCCACCGCGCGCTGGAGCCGCGGCGCGTCGTCCGCCTCGCCCGCGAGCGCGGGGAAGTCGGCCACGCTTTTGTCCCAATACTGCGCCTCCGCGCTCTTGTCCGCCGCCGCGCCGCACGCGGCCAGCGCCAACGCCAACACAACAAGGATCTTCATTTTTCTCGTTTCCATGCCACGGTCACTTTCAGCGCGTGCGGAGCGTCATGCGGTCGAGGTCGGGCATCCAGGCCGTCGCGTTGGAGAGGCGAATCGCGTGCACGCCCGCCGCGAGCGGCACCGTCACCTGGACCGTTCCGATCTTACCCGCCGTTCCCGGCGTCGCCACGCGCTTCGCGGCGCCGCCGTCGATCGAGAGGTCGAACGCGCGGTCTTCGGGCGCGGCGTAGTCGAAGGTGAGGACATATTCGCCTGCCGCGTCGACCTTCACGTCTTTCCAGACGAGGTCATTGGACGCGCGGTTGCCGATGTAGCGCACGTATACCCCGCCGGACGCCTCTTTCATCTGATCGGGAAAGGCCGTCCCGGCCTTGGTCGCGTCCCACAGTTCCTGATAGTCGGAGAGGAAGGCGCACTCCGCTTCGTAGACCGTCCGCGGAATGCGCCGCTCGGCGTCGATGCGGTAGAACTTCGACGCATGCGGCGCGACCTTGACGCAGACCTCGCCTGAGAATCGGCCGACGTCGGCCATCTCCACGAGGTCGAAGGCGTCGACCTCGCCGGCGACATCGAGCGCGTCCGCGCGGACGGTGAACTCGTGTTCCTCGTCGGAGCCGTTGTACAGCGCCACATAGCGCGACCGGCCGAACTTCTGGTCCGCGTCCTTCACGAGGATGTACGCGTCGCCTTCGCGCGAAACGACGTAGCCCTGGAGCCCCAGGTCGTTCTGATTCATCGCGAGCAGGTAGGGGTTCGTGATGAGCGCCTTCGTGGACGCGGGGATCGTCCGCACGTCGCATCCGATCAGGAGCGGCGAGGAGAGCATGCACCACATGCCGAAGTGGGTCACTTCCTCGTCGGGCGTGAGGCCCGTGTCGCCGTGCTTGCCGAAGACGGACTTGACGACGCCCTTGAGCTGTCCGACCTCCAGCATGTCCATGTCGTTATAATGACCTGGTTTCGCGTAGGCGCTCAGGTAGAGGTTCTCGCCGATGAGGTCCTTGACCGACTTCCAGTTCGCGCGGATGTCCTTCGTCGTGCGCCACGACTCGGCGATGTCGGCCGCCCACGTCCCGGGGAACGCCCAGCGGCAGAGGTTGAGCCGCACGTCCGTGCGCCCCGTCGCCTTGATGGCGTTGGCGATCTCGGTGTAGCGCGCCTTCTCGTTGAGCTTGAGCTTGCCGCCGCCGCAGTAGTCCACCTTGATGAAGTCGAAGCCGAGGTCGTTCCGGCGCCCACGCCGCCCTTGTCCTTGCCGCCCGAGCCGCTGCCGCCCCACATGCTGCCGCACGTGTCGGCGCCGGCGTCCGAGTAGATGCCGGCCTTGAGTCCGAGCGCGTGGATGCCGTCGACCGTCGGCTTCATGCCGTTGGGGAAACGCTCGGGGTGGAAGCGGAGAATGCCGTCCGGCCCATGTCCCCAGAAGAAGCCGTCGTCGATGTTGACGTAGGTGTAGCCCGCGTCCTTCAGTCCGTTCGACGCGAGGGCGCGCGCCGTCTCAAGGATGATCGTCTCGGAGATGTCCACGCCGAAGGTGTTCCAGCTCGACCATCCCATGAGCGGACGCAGCTTCGGGTCGCGGGCGGGCGGGATCTTCGCCGCGTCGAGGAGACGCGCCGCGCGCGCCGCGACCTCGTCGCGGCTTGCGCCCTCCAGCCGACTCAGGTTCACGTACGCCTTTCCGGCCGCGAGGTCGATGCGGATGCGCTTGTCGCACTTCGGACAATCCCGAAACTCAACGCGGGCGTCTGCGGAAACGGCCGCCGCGGGAATCGCGGCAACCAGGAACATCAGGCATGTCATTTTCATCATTCGGCACCTTTGCTTTTCTCAAGTGTTTCCAGTATAGCCTTTTCTGCGCGGCTCTGCAAGGACGCGGACCTTCGGTTCAACGCTTAAGACTGAAGGAGAAATTGCGGAAAACGATTTCGTCGGCGGGGGCGGTTGCCATGACGGAGAGGGCGACAAGGTCGGTCTGGGCCAGGTCGAAATCCGTCGTGAACGTCACCTCGTGGCGCGTCCAGTCGCCGCAACTGATCGTGGGGATCGTCTTCACAATCTTCTTCTCGTTTGAGAGAAGAGTCAGCCTGAGACCGAACGGCGCCTCGCTCTTCGCCTTCACGTCGAACGAAAGTCGCCAAGTGCCGTTCCCCCTGCGCAGGAAATAATCGGTCAGGACGGCCTGGATGCCGGCGTTGCGTTCGCACTGGACGAGGCGATAGAGAACCGCGCCCTTCTCGTCGCGCTCCGTCGCCACGAACTTCACAAGCCAGGACGGTACGCGTTGCCACAAACTCCGAACCCGGCCGGGTTCCGCCACGATGTTCGCGCCGGGATCTTTTTCCGCAAGCCTTCGTTCCGTGCGGCTCTTGACGTCGATCAGGCGCCAGTCGCGTTGGAGCGAATCCCCGATCCACACTTTGTAGGGACAGGTCCAGTTCACAACATGCCGGTCGGCGACCGGGACGACGGACGTGGCGGCGTCCGCCGTCGTCACCGAGACGGAAATCTCGCCGGGGTCGCCGACCACCGAACCCTGCGGAAACGCGGCGGTCCGCTTGCCGCCCAGCCAGAGGTTCGTGACGGTCATCGTGTAGTTGCTCGTCACGAGCCATTTGTTCAGGTTGTTCCGCACGGCGATGTTCACGCCGTTCGTCTGGCCGATCGCGCGCCAATCGCTCTTGCCGGTGGCGTGCGGGATCATCAGATTGTCGAACGCGAACGTCTTCGGCTTCGTGCCCATGTTCTGCCCGAGGAAGAAACGGGAGAAGAGCGTGCAGTCCACCGCGGAAAGGTTCGTGAAGTGGAATTGCTGCGTGCGGTGCGTGAGGTCCTGCGGGCCCGGCTCGCGCTTCTGGAGCCCGCCGTTCATCTCGCTCCACTTGTTGTTGCGGCGCAGCACGCCGTTGTACATGTTGTTGATGAGCCCGTCGTCCGCGCGGAACACGTCGATGTTCTCGAGCCGCACGTTGTAGTTGTCGCTCTGCGGGAAGATGGCGGCGCAGGAGGTGCCGATCGCGACGTCGCGCAACACGGCGTCGCGCGCGCCGCTGATGACGAGCGCGTTATCGCCCACGTAGAGCCATGCGCCCTCCACGCGCAGGCCGGGGCCGCCGCCCGTGATGCCGTCGGAGCACATCATCGAGGAAAGCGCGCGCACGTTGCGGTAGGTAACGTCCTTCACCCAGCTGCAGTAGTTGAAGGTCCGCGCGTCGACGAGCTTGACGTCCTCCACCGTCACGCCCGGCGCGCTGATGCCAAGGAGGCCGCGCGTCGTGTTCTGCGTCTGGTCGAAGCGGAAGACGTCGGAGAGCGGGTCGAGCACCATGCCGCGCCCGTGGATGTACGTGCCGGGGCCGCGCACCTTGAGCCGCGCGTTCAGCACCGCGCCGGGCGCGACGTAGATTTCCTTCACGTCCTTGCCCGTGGTGATGATGCCGTCGCGTCCGGGGGCGTCCAGCCAGCGGTCCACGTACAGCACGCCCGGCGCGCCCTTCGCGGGCACCTTCGCCGGATCCTCGGGCGCGTCCGCGAACACGGAGAGGATCGTCTTGTCGTAGTCGTTGAGCTGGATGCCGAACGAGGCGGGCTTCTCCAGCCACACGGAGACGACGCCGTCCGCGAACGCGCTCTTCAGGCGGAGCCGCGACGGGAACACCTTGTAGCAGCGCACGTCCTCCGTCACGCGGATGTCCACCCGCACGGGTCCACCCGAGAAGGCGAACTCGCAGAACCGGCGGTTCACATCGCCGCCGCGGGTACGTCCGAGCAGGATCGACTTTTCGCAGTGGTTGTAGACGGGAATCATCTTCTTGTCGCCGCCCTGTACCACCCGAACGGCATACGCAAAGTCGCGTTCGATCTGTTCGGGATAGTCGGGGTAGACGACGAGCTCGGCGCGCGCCGCCGTGCACGCGCACAGCGCCGCGGCAACGGCAGAAAAGTGCATGAAACGCTTCATGTCCGCTCGCCTACTTCCGCGGAAGCATCGGGTCGCCCAGCCGGTCGAGGGCGTAGAGGCGGTAGGTCACGACAAACGCCGTGCACTGGTTGTTGAAGTTGCCGCGCGCGGCGATCGGGTCGCTGCGGTACTTAGACCAACGCGTCTGCGCGTGCGCCTCGCACTGCGCGCCCGGCGTGCGGACGATTCCGTTCATCACGCTGCCGTCGGGGCCGGCCACGTCCTGCATCGCGTTCACCCAGATGAGCCGCCCGCACTGGCGCCACACCTCGTTGCCGCTCGCGTCCGCGAGGTCGAAGAGGTCAGGTATCGCCACCGTCGCGTAGGGGTCGATGCACTGATGCTCCGCCGAGACGAGCGTGCCGCCGCTCGTGTGGTAGCCAAAGCGGCCGAACTCGCTCGCCTGCGTGTAGAGCGCGTCGTACGTGAGCATCCACGAGCAGAAGTACGCCGCCACGCACTCGGCGCATGCGAGGTACTTCTTCTCGCCCGTCTGGCGATAGAGCTCGAGCGCGGCGTAGATGTAGGGGAAGGACGACTCCTTGTCCACGCAGTTGCAGTCGTCCGCGCCGGCCACGCAGCGGAACTTCCCGAGGTCCATCTCGAAGTAGCGGTCGAACGCCTTGCGCGCGCAGTCGAGGTAGCGCTTGTCGCCGCACACCGCGTGCAGCTCCAGCATCCCCTTCACCATGAACCCGCCGCCGTCGCCGCCGCCCTCGAGCTTCTTGCCGGTCTTGAGCGACCAGATGCGCCCGAACGGATCCTGCTCGTCGTAGTGGTCGACGAAGAAGTCCGCCATCCGCTTGCCGAACTCAAGGTAGCTCGGTTGGTCGATGCCGTTGTCCTTCAGCATCTTCCACATCTTCGCGATCTCCCCCACGCCCCAGCCGAGCTCCGTAACGCTCAGACGGTCCACCACCTTGCGGCGGCGGTGCGTGGTGCAGAGACCCGCCGCCGGGCCCGACGTCTTCTGCCGCTTCACCCAATCGTCGAGGTCGTCGATGCACCACTTCGCGAACGCCTCGTCACCGCGTTTCTTCGCATCCTGCCAGGCGAGGCGGTGCGACATGAAGTTCTGCCCCGCGAATCCCATCTCGTCCATCCAGAACGTGCGCAGGATGCCGCGGTTGAGCTTCGGGTCGCGCTCGAGGTCGGCGAGCGTGAGCTTCTTCTCCTCCGGCGTCATCCACGCCGGGAGGTTGATCTTGTTCGTACGTGCGGTGTAGCCGAGGCGGAACGAGATGTCGGTGCCGGCCGCGCCCTTCGACTTCCCCTGGTCCACGAAATACTCGCAGCAGTCGCGGAGCCACTGGTGCGACACCTCGTACGCCGTCTTGGCGTCGAGCGCCGGAAGGTGGTCGTGCTTGAGCGTGGCCATCGCCGCCATCAGCGCCTCGCGGTAGCCGCAGTTCTCGTAAAGCGGACGCCCTTCCATGAAATAGGACTCCGCCTCGAAGCTCCCGCCCGGCGGCAGGGTGATCCACGTGTCGTAGCGTCCCGTGTAGCTGTACTTGAACGTGTAGCTTACGGGGCTTTCACGGATCGGGTAGATGATGCGGTGCTCGAAGCGCCCGTCCTCGAGCTTGCGGATCGAGCAGGAACTACTCTCGAGTGACGCCGCGTCGCGGTCCGAGGCGTACATCGCGAACAGCTCGTCCTTCGTCTCGGAGAGCGTGCAGGACGGGATGGCCGCGCGGTCGTACCCGAACACCCACGGCTCGCCGTCGCGCTCGAGCCCGCTCGGAGAGACCTGCGAGCCGAACTTGTTGTCGCCGTAGATCACGCCGGGGATCACCCAGTTCGTCGGCTTGAACGCGGTCGCCGCGCGCACGGCCACCTGGAACGTGCGCGTCTCGTTGGAGTGGTTCGTCACCTTCACGAGGCGCGTGAAGAGCTTGCAACCGGCCGGCGCGTCCTTCGCCTCGCGCACGCATTCCTGGACGGTGTACTTGGCCGCACAGTCGACGTCGCCGCCGCCCTTCTCGTAAATCTCGACCGGCAACAGTTTGCCGAATCCCGCCGCCGCCAGGCCCGCCACCGCGAGCGCACCGATGTATCTTGCACGCATTTCTTTCTCCTCGTTTCCTCGATTGTTTTTAACTTTGCGATCTTTGCGTTCTTTGCGGCAAAATAATTCAACCGCCGAACCGCATCCGGAAATCATCCTCCGAAATCACGGGGATACCCAGCTCCTGCGCCTTCTTGTTTTTGCCGGAGGTGGACGTGACGTCGTTGTTGATGAGGAAGCTCGTCGCCTTCGACACGCTCCCCGCCACCTTTCCGCCCGCGCCTTCGATGTACGCCTTCAGCGCCGCGCGGTTCGGCCAGTGGTGCACGTCGCCCGTGATCACGAACGTCAGCCCCGCGCACGCGCCGCCGGACTTCGGCGCCACGTAGGCGTTGAGCGTCACCTCCTGGAGCACGTCTTTCACGACGGCCTGATGCGCGGGATCGCCGCACCACGTCACGAACGCGGCCGACTTCCCGGGGCCGATGCCGTCGATCGCCGCGAACACCTCCGGTCCCGGCGAGAACAAGTCGACCGGATTCGCTGCCTCCGCCGCCTTTGCGAAAAGTTCCTCCACGGAATAGGCCGAGAGCAGCCGCTTCGCCACGTCCACGCCGCAGAGCGGTATCGACAGCGCCACGAGGAACTGCACCGCGTCGCGCGTGCGCGCCTTTTCAATGGACGCGCAGATGTTCGCGGCGGACTTCTCGCCGAAACCTTCCATCCCCGCGATCTCGTCGCGGTGTTCGCCAAGACGGTAGATGTCGCCAAACGTGCGGATCCAGCCCCGGTTCACGAACTTCGCGAGCGTCTCGCCCGCAAGTCCGTCGATGTCCATGCCGTCCTTCGAGACAAACCGCATGAACTTGCGCAGTTCGCGCGCCGCGCACGACGCGTTCGTGCAGCGGAGCGTCTTCGTGCCGCTCTCCGCCGTATTCACCGCGGTGGGCGCGCCGCACACGGGACACGCCGACGGCACCTCAAACGCCCCCACCGCCTTTGTCACGGCCACTACCTTTGGGATGATCTTGTTCGCCTTGATCACGCTCAGCTCGGTACCTGCGCCGCCGATGCCGAGGCGCTCGCATTCGGAAATGTTGCAGAGCGAGGCGCGCTTCACCGTGGTGCCCTCGAGCTGCACGGGACGGAACACCGCCACGGGGGAGATCGACGCCACGGCGCACGACCACTCAATCCGCTCGAGCACGGTCGCCGCCGTCTCGTCCTGCCATTTGAACGCGAACCCGGCGCGCGTCGCGTGGTGCCCCGTCACGCTGCCCGTCTGCGCATACGCCGTGTCATCGTAGACCACCACGAGGCCGTCCACGGGGAATGGGCACGTCTTGTCCGTCACCTTCAGCGTCCAGCGGTCGATTGACGCCTGGATCGACGCCGCATCGGGCGCGTCGATGCGCTCGCGCTCGACGGCGCCGAGTCCGATCTCCTCCAGATACGCCATCCGTCCGCCCCACGAGACGATCTCGCGGTCGGCGTGGACGAGCGTGAACGGAATCCACTGGAGGCGGCGCGGCTTCAGCTCCTCCACGGACTTGAGGGTGAGCGAACCCGACGCGAGGTTGCGCGGGTTAGCGTATTCGTCGTCCGTCGTGGCGCAGAACGCCTCGAAGTCGGCGTAGGAGATTACAGCCTCGCCGCGCACGACGAGATGCCCCGTGTCCTTCACGCGTGGCGGAATGCCCTGGATACCGGCGGCGAGGTGGGTGATGTTCGTGCCGACGTGTCCGTCACCGCGCGTGACGACTTTGGTCAACTTCCCGTTGTCATAAGTCACGACGAGCGTGAGACCGTCGAGTTTCCAGGAAATCCAGATTGGACGTCCCTCCGCCCACTTCGCGACTTCACTCACCTGCTTCGTCTTGGCGAGCGAAAGGGCGGGATACTCGTGCGCCTCCTTCTCGCCGGCGGTCGTGTCGGCCGAGACGCGGTTCGTGGGGCTGTCGGGCAGGATCACGCCCGTCTCGGCCTCAAGCGCCTTCACCTTGTCGAA
>ONRL01000176.1 GCA_900320225.1 uncultured Lentisphaerota bacterium | reverse complement strand
AGGTCTCATGTCTCAGGTCTCATGTCAAACCCACCCCATTCTCCTGTAATTGTGGTATAATAGCGCCGTCAGGAGAAAGATTCTTATGAAAGTAGAAGAGCAAATCGTTCAGAGTGTGAAAGACACGCGGGTTGTCGCGATCATCCGCGGCA
This sequence comes from uncultured Lentisphaerota bacterium, assembly GCA_900320225.1. Taxonomy (GTDB): domain Bacteria; phylum Verrucomicrobiota; class Kiritimatiellia; order RFP12; family UBA1067; genus RUG572. The sequence goes on along the minus strand of ONRL01000176.1, from coordinate 6,626 downwards.
TGGCCCCTGAAATCTGCGTCAAGCTCGCGGAATCCTACCGCTCTGGCGGCATCCGCCTGGTCGAGGTCACCTTCGACCAGACCGGCGACCTCCGCAAGACCGCAGAGGCCATACGCGCCATCCGCGCGGCCTGCCCCGACATGTTCGTGGGCGCCGGCACCGTCCTTTCACGCGACCAGCTCCAGATGGCAATCGACGCGGGAGGTGCCTTCATGGTCACCCCGACCGTCAACGTCGACGTCATCCGCGCCTGCGTGTCCGCCGGACTCGTCGCCATGCCCGGCGCCTTCACCCCCACCGAAATCCTCACCGCCTACGAGGCGGGCGCGCATTTCGTGAAGGTGTTCCCCATTCGCGCCGTCGGGCCGACCTACATCAAGGACGTCCTCGCGCCGCTTAAGCATATCCCCCTCCTCGCCGTCGGCGGCGTCACGCCCGCCAACGTGGCGGATTACATCAAAGCCGGCTGCGCGGGCGTAGGCGTCAGCGGTGCACTCGTCAACAAGGAATGGATCGCCGCCGGCGCGTGGGACAAAATCGCCGCCGCCGCGCGCGAACTCGTGGAGAACAGCCATGTCTAAGAGAATCGTCTGCTTCGGTGAAATCATGATGCGCCTGAACCCGGAGAGCTATCTTCGGTTCGTCCAGGCGGACAAATTCGAGTGCTCCTACGCGGGCGGCGAGGCGAACGTCGCCGTGTCGCTCGCCAACTACGGCATGGACGCCTCGTACGTCACGAAACTCCCCGACAACCCGCTTGGCGCCGCCGCGCGCAACGAGGTGCGCCGGTTCGGCGTGGATACGAAGGACATCGTGTGGGGCGGTCCGCGTCTCGGCATCTATTTCGTCGAGAAGGGCGCCTCGCAGCGCGCCTCGAAGGTCGTCTATGACCGCGCCGGCTCCTCGATCGCCACAGCCTCGCGCAAGGATTTCGACTGGGCGAAGATCTTCAAGGGCGCGAAGTGGTTCCACTTCACCGGCATCACCCCCGCGCTCGGCGGCGAATGCCCCGCCATCTGCCTCGACGCGCTCAAGTACTGCAAGGCGCACAAGATTACCGTGAGCTGCGACCTCAACTACCGCGGCAAGCTCTGGACCCGCGAGCAGGCCGGCGCCACGATGGCGAAGCTCGTCCCTTACGTGGACGTGTGCATCGCGAACGAGGCCGATGCGGCTGATGTTTTTGGCATCAAGGCGGAAGGCACGGACGTCGAGAGCGGCAAGCTCGACAAGGAGGGCTACGTCTCCGTCGCCCGCCAGCTCGCCACCCGCTTCGGCTGCAAGAAGGTGGCCATCACGCTCCGCACCTCGATTTCCGCGTCTCGCAACCTGTGGGCGGGCATGCTCTTCGACGGACGCAAGGCCTGCTTCTCGCCCGAGTACGACATCCAGATCGTCGACCGTGTGGGCGGCGGCGACTCCTTCGGCGGCGGCCTCATCTACGCCCTCGCGAACGGGTTCGGTACGCAGGACGCCATCAACTTCGCCGTGGCCGCGTCGTGCCTTAAGCACTCGATCGAACACGACTTCAACCACGTGTCCGTGTCCGAGGTGAAGGCGCTCGCCGCCGGAAACGCCTCCGGCCGCGTGCAGCGCTGAAATCATACCCATTCCCTCCCCGGCGTCTCTCTCGCCGGTTTCGCAGCCGTCCCGGCAGCGAAGCCGTTGTGCTTCCGTTTGCCCATTGGTCCCGCAAGGCATGCCAAAGTCCTACGCCCTACATCTTACGTCCTGAAAAAATCGTGCGTCTTGAAAAATCGTGTAAGATTTCCAGACGGGAAGCGAATAGCGGGTAGAAAGGAAATGCAATGATCGATGAATGGATAGATTTCGGACCCGACGGCGAGTGGGACTGGGAACCCGAGGATGACGCCGCCTGGGAGGATATTCCCGATTGGGGGGAGGAGCCAGGATGGAGCGACGTCGATGTCGCCGATCTGGATGAAGAATAAAAGGATATCAAGTCGCCCCCGTTTTGTCTCTGCGCGCCGCTGACCGCGAAAATGTGGTATACTTACCGCATGGGAAAAAAGAGACCTGTTTTCTACGGCGTGGTGGTTACCACGTTGATGTGCGCCGGATTGGCGCTTGACGCGGCACCGTACGAGGTAGCGGGGCCGGACGCGCCGAAGCCGCACGAGCAGACCGCCGTCAAGGAACTTTCCGACTATCTCGGAAAGCGCGTGGGCGGGACGCTGTGCGTGGGCGGAAAGGAAGGCATCGTCTTCCGAGTAGGCGACACGGAGCTGGCGCGGAAGCAGGGCCTGCTCTCGTCGCAGTTGCCCCCGGAGAAGTGGATCGTGCGCTCCTTCGGCAACGAGGTGCTGCTGAACGGTGGCGGTCCGCGCGGCGCGCTCTTTGCCGTGTACCATTTTCTCGAGGACTGCTGCGGCGTGCGGTGGTGGAGCGAGTTCGAGGAGGACGTGCCGCCGGCCGGTCCGCTCGACCTGCCGGCGCTCGACCTGCAGGGACAGCCCGCGTTCGCGTACCGCGACATCTACCGCGCCAACCAAGGGTCGCAGGCCGCGCGCTTCGAGCGGCGCGTGCGCATGAACGCGCACGGCGGCGCCGACCTCGGCGGCGCGTACTGTTTCGGTCCGCCGAACTTCTGCCACACGTTCGACTGGTATCTCAACGCCGACAAGTACATGAAGGACCATCCCGAATGGTTCTCGCTCCGCAAGGGGCACCGCGTGGGCGGCCAGCGGAGCGGACAGCTCTGCCTGACGAACCCCGAGGTGAAGGAAGAGGTGCTCAAACGTCTCCTCGCGAACATCGAGAAGGGGACGGCGCGGGCCAAGGAGAAGGGCGTGGAGCCGCCGCGCATCTACGACATGTCCCACAACGACAACCAGTCTTACTGCGAATGCGACCGGTGCAAGGCCGCCGCGGAGCAGTACGGCCTCTCGGGCGTCAACCTCAACTTCGTGAACGCGCTTGCCGCCGAGGTGGCGAAGCGGTATCCCGACGTGCTGCTCTGTACATGGGCCTACCAGTACACGCAACCCGTTCCGAAAGGGGGCGTGCGCGCGGCGGACAACGTGATCGTGCGTCTCTGCGACACCGGCTCCAACCAGGCCTCGTCCATTGCCGAGCCGGACAACCGCGCGTACTACGACTGCGTGATGGCGTGGAGCAAGGTCACGAAGCATCTCTTCGTGTGGGACTACGCGATCACCTTCTCGAAGGGACTCACCGGCCTGCCGTTCCCGAGCGAGTTCCACTACGGCGACCTCTTCCGCCACTACCGCGCCTACAACGTGTCGGGCATCTTCTGGGAACACGAGCATCCCTACAAGGCCGACATGTGGGAGCTGAAGTTCTTCCTCGAGACGAAGCTGATGGAGAACCCTGACCTCGACTGCAACGCCCTGATCGAACGCTTCATGCGCGAGTACTACGGGCCCGCGGGCGGGCACGTCCTCGCCTACCGCCGCTACCTCGACAAGATCCGCCGCGAGAAGAACGCGTTCGTGAGCTGGTTCCCGCAGCTCTCCGCGTTCAAGTACATCTCCGACGAAGATGCCACGACTTGCAACAAGATGCTTGATGCGGCGGAGGCGTCCGTGGCCGGGGACGCGAGACTTCTGGCACGTGTGCGCCGCGCGCGGCTTGGGCTGGATCGCCTGATGTGCCTGCGGTCGCGGTCCGTCATGTTCCACGCGCCGGGGGGCGTGGCCGCGGAAGAGAAGAAGATCCCCGGACTCGACGCCGCCAAGGCACGGCTGCGCGACGACTGGCCGAAGTGGATCGCGGCGTATCCGAAGGCGCAGGACTTGGTCAAGAAGGAACTCGAGCTCTTTGCGGGTATCATCACGCCGCAGCGCGAGGCGCTTCCCGTACCCGATCAGTTCCGCGACAGGAGCTACTACGATTTTCCCGCGCAGTACCTCACGGGCCACGGGAAGAACGAGACGCTCGTGGACGATCCGGAGAGTCCGGTGGGGCGGGCAATGCGGACCGCCGCGGACAAGAGCCACTACTTCAAACTGCCGTTCTCCGGCGGCGTGTACGACACGAAGACGAAGAAGTCGCTCGGCGGCGGCAGTTTCAAGAACGTAGAGGGCGACGGCTACCGGTGGTATCGCCTCGGCAAGGCGAAGTTCTCGGACAACTGCTACCTCTGGCTGACGCGCGCGTGGACCACGCAGCTCCGCGCGGGTAACTTCTCCGACCTCTCCGGGAAGGAGCTGGAGCTCTGGGCGTCCGTGAAGTTCACGGGCCCGATGTTCCGTCCCGGAACCAAGGGCGAAAGTTTCATCTGGATCGACCGCGTGCTCCTCGTGCTCCCAGAAACGCCAAGCACGAAGCGCTAAGCACAGAGCACAAAAATATGCTACAATATCCGGCGCTAGCAAAAAAGAAAGGATAGTTAAGAATGAAGAAAGCAGTCGTTGGTGTGGCACTGGCCGCCGCGTGCACGTGCGCGGCCAAGGAGACAATCCTCGTGGCGGCGGACCCGTTCGCCGTCGGCCTGAAGAACGCGGTGGTGAAGCACTTGGAGGAGCGCGGCTTCGCCGTGAAGGATCTGGGCGCGACGGACGCGAACAAGGACAAGCCCTACTTCGAGAGCGCCGTGGACGTCTGCCGTGCGCTCCAGAAGGGCGAAGCGAAGCGGGCGTTCCTCTTCTGCGGCACGGGCATGGGCATGAGCATGATCGCCAACCGTTTCAAGGGCGTGCGCGCTGCCGTGGTGGAAAGCGTGTTCGCCGCGAAAATGTGCCGCGCGATCAACGACGCGAACGTCCTCTGCATGGGGCAGATGATCTGGGGCGACATGATGGCGAACGCCGCCGCCGACGCGTTCCTCGACACGAAGTTCACCGAGACGCTGGAGCCGCTCGCGCCGTTTCTCGAGGACGCGCGCAAGAAAGTGGCCGCAATTCGCGACTGAGCGACGCGACGGGGATCGCGGCGGTGAAGTACGAGAGGCCGCCGCGTGCTTCGTCCGCGCTCTGCGACCCTCACATGAACTACACTTCGTTTATCGCAGCCTCGGAGGAGTACGCGCCATCGCGCGTGGTCCTTTTCGGGGCGCCGTTCGACTCCACCACGAGTTTCCGGCCCGGCACAAGGTCTGGACCGGCGGCAATCCGGTCGGAAAGCTTCGGCATCGAAACGTACTCGCCGTTGCAGGACCGCGACCTCGAGGATCTCACGTTCTTCGACGCGGGAGACCTTGAACTGCCGTTCGGCGCGCCCGACCGCGCGCTGGAGATGATTGAGGAACGTGCTGCGTCGATTCTGAAAGACGGCAAGGTCCCCTTTCTGCTCGGCGGCGAGCACCTCGTCACGCTGGGTGCCGTGCGCGCGGTCGCGAAGCACCATCCCGATCTGCGCATCATCCACTTTGACGCCCATGCCGATCTCCGCGAGGACTATCTCGGCGTGCGTCTGTCGCACGCCTGCGTGATGCGCCGATGTCACGATCTGCTCGGCGACGGACGCATCTGCCAGTTCGGCATCCGTTCCGGGACGCGCGAGGAATTCGAATTCATGCGCGCGGGCCATGTGGTGACCGAGCCGTTCTCCGACGCGACGCTCGCGGAGGTCTTGGATTCGATTCCGCCGGATGCGCCCGTATATCTGACCATCGACATGGACGTGCTCGATCCTTCCGCCTTCCCCGGCACGGGTACGCCCGAGGCGGGCGGTTTCAACTACCGGCAACTCGTTGGCGACGTGGTGCGCATCTGCGGCCAGTTGAACGTGGTCGGCATCGACAACGTGGAGCTCGCGCCGTCGCTCGATCCGACGGGACGTTCCACGGCGCTCGCCTGCACGTTCCTCCGCGAATGCCTCCTTGCGCTTGCGTAAACTGAAGAACCATGAAAATCAAGACGATCATTGCCGCGGTTGCGCTTCTCTGTGCGTGTGCGGCGCAGGCGGCCGAGACGCTGCTGGACGTTGATTTCACCAAGGCGCCGAAGAGCGTGAACAGTTCGAGCCTCGGTTCCTGTACGGGCGTTCTTCCCGAGGGCGTTGGCGACAACTTCTCTTCTTGGAGCGAAGGGCGTTGCACGACCTCTCTTCAAGAAGAGGATGGCGTGAAGTTCCTGCGCTTCACCTCGGATACCGGCAAGGGGATTGTGCAGTTCGCGGTGTATTGCCCCAAGGTCAAGTTGCCCGGATTCTTCCGTCTGACGGTGAAGGGACGCGTGCGCGGCAACCCGCTCGGCCTCGGGTTGCGACTCAATCCCGCGCCGTATACGTCGTTCTCGCAACATCAGTTCGGTCCGCCGGACTGGTCGGAGCAGTCATATCTCTTCAACGTTTCCCAAAAGGCCGAGAAGAACGTGGGACTGTACCTGTATCCTTCGTGCGGAGAGACGGATCTGCAGCGGATCGTGTTGGAGAAAGTTGACCGCGCCGACATCGCGCGCAGCATTCCGCGTCCGCCGTCCACGCAGCGCGTATTCGTGAGCCGCCGGTTCCTGCTGGGACTGCCGAACGGATGGAACGACGGCCGCGACACGTTTACGGCGACGGTGACGGCCGTGTCCGATCCCGACGCCTCTACGCCCGTCCTGCACCTTTCTTCAGAGAGCGACAAGCTGTTGACGGTGTGGGGTGAACCATTCCAGACGAGCGACCCCTACGCGCCGCATGTCGTCTCATTGCGTTGC
>ONRL01000187.1 GCA_900320225.1 uncultured Lentisphaerota bacterium | reverse complement strand
TCCGAAAACGCATACGAGTTCGCGCCCTTGCGCGCGACAAGGCGCACCCAGTACGTGTAGCCGACGGCCGGCGGCACGAACACGAGGCTCCCGATGCCGACGGAGGATTCCGCGACCTTGACCCATTCGCCGCCATCGGCGCTGTCAAGGTCGTTGGAGCTGACGGTGCTGTAATGGACGTAGATGTCGGCAAGGTCGTTCTGCATGCCCGCCCAGTACACGCGGTAGTCGATCTTGGCAATGCCGGCCACGTCGTTCCCCGCATCTTCGTTGACCTCCTCCACGTAGTTGCAGCTCGTCATCGAAATGCGCGGCTCTTCGGCGACGGGGTCGCGACCGTGGACCTCGTACGCAATGATCACCACGCCGTCACCGCCGTTACCGCCTTGCCAATAGGTCGAATCACTGCCGTTCAGAGTCATGGAGCCGCCGCCGCCGCCCGCGCCCGTGTTGGGAACGCCAGAGGTCGCAAGGGTTCCGTTCTTGACGTCCGCCGCGTTGCCGCCGATGCCGGAACCGCCCGCGCCCGGCTTTGAGTAATTGCCGTTGCCATCGTCTTTATAGGCATAGCCGCCGCCACCGCCCGCGCCGAACCAAAGCGCCTCGCCGAGCATGTCGCAGGCAACGCCCGAACCGCCCGCGCCACCACCGAAGTTGGTATCGGAGCTGGCTGTCAACCCCTCGCGCTGGCCGCCGCCGCCGCCGCCGGCCGCATACGCACCCGTGGAGCCGTTGTTCTGCTTGTGGTTGCCGTTGCCGCCGTTATGGCCGTAAACAATGCCCGCCACCTCCAAGGCCGAACCGCCGGACGCGCCTGTTGTCGCCGCGTCTCCGCGTCCGCCCGCGCCGCCGCCGGAAGCGCCGTCGCCACCGGTTACAATCTCCGTAGTCGTGCTGCAGCTGCCGCCGCCGCCGCCGCCGGGCACCTCGATCAGCGGATGCTTGTGGTCGCTGTCAAGCGAGAAGGAGGAGTATTCGCCAATGCCAACCGAACTTGCGGTCGTGGTGTTGGACGGGGCAATGCCGCCACCGCCGACGGTGATGAAGTAGGTCGTGTTCGTCGTGACGCCGTACGACGTGCTGTAAAAGACGCCGCCGCCGCCGCCGCCGCCGCCGATCTTGTAGCCGCCCGCGCCGCCGCCGCCCACGACGATGATCTCGATGTTCGTCACGTAGTCGGGCGTCGTGAACGTGTATTCTCCGCGGCGGTACAGATGGACGAACTTGTTGTCGATGCGCATCAGCTCGCCGTCCGCAGCCGATTCGTTAACGTTGCCGTTCGTGCGGAACGACCCCGTGTGCTCGAGCGTCTGCCGTCTTTCGCCGGCCACCTCGTTGACCGCGCGGATGCGGAAGTTGTAGGGCATGTCCTGCTTGAGCCCGAACACGGGAATCGAGAACTTCGTGCCCGGCGTGGCGTCGTCAAGCAGGTGAGTCCAGTCGTCCTCGTCCGGCGGCATCTCGCCGTCCGCCCAGAGCTGGTACTCGATCCAGCATGTGTCCGCGCCCGCGCCGCAGAACGTCACCGTGCCGGCGAACTGTACGTAGGCGTAGCTCACATCGATGACCGTGGCCGGCATGCCGGCGCCCGTCTCCCAGACAACCACAGGTACGGGCGTTTCGTCTCCCTTGCTGACCGTACCCTTTGTCACGAACGTCGTGTTCACCTGCAACGAGGAATCATATTCCGCCTTGATCCAGTCCGCCGAACGGATCCCCTTGGAATAGCGCGCCTCGTCAACGAGACCGTTGAAGGCGCCGGTGCCGATCTGCTGTCCGCCGATGATCAAGCTGCCGTAATCTGCGGTCTCGTCGTTCGCGACAGGATTGACGTTGTGAGTTGCGGCGCCTTCTAGCGTCAACCAATCCGCCGACTGCGGAACGCCGTTGAAATAGGCACGGAAGAGCTGATTGCTGTAAATGAATGTCCAGTAGGCCCATTTGGTGTGGCTGTAGCCACTCACGTCGAAAAGCGTGAAGTCGCCCTTTAACGTGCTACCGCCCCATGCGCGAAGCTTGCTGGCGATATCTTTGTCGGTGTACTGGATGCCCCAGCCCTTGTCGGCGTCCTCTCGCTTGCGCGAGACGAGGTACGCCCAACCGGGCTTGTTGGAATACGTGAACACGTTCCCGACACCCGTGCGCAGGATGTCGTCGTGGTCGTTGATGAGGATGTGCCCGTAGGTGGAGGACGTGCCGCTGTGCTGCGCCACGCGCCGCGCGTAGCCGATGCGCCCGTTGCTGTCAGCCAGCGAATTCGCGTGCGTCTCGCCGGTGAGGTTGTTGACCGTGGAGTCATGGACTTCCACGATGCCGTTCCCCCTCTCGTTCATGTGCCACACGCCAACGTACTTTTCGAACGTGTTGCCGGGGTCGTCCGGCGGATTGACGAGCGGGCTGCGGTAGCACATCGTGAACTTCGTACCGTTTGTCATCTCCGGCAGGCGCACCCAGATGAGCGACATGTTGTTAGGGTTCCACGTGTCGATCTCGTGCGGAATGACGTGCCCCTTCTCGTCCACAAAGGCGATGTCCCTGCCGCCGGTATGGTAGAAGTCGTCGTAGCTGAAGCCGTTGGTGTCCTTCCTGCGGACGTCGACCAGCACCGGAAAATCCTTGAGCGTCTCGGTGCCAGTATAGCCCGTCACGGTGAACGGCAAGAAACGTTCGAACTCGTTCGCCACCCAGCACGCATTCGTACCGTCATCGAAGTAGTGCGTTTCGTCAGAACCGATACCCATTGACGTGAACGAGCCGGAAACCGCCGCGGTTTCTTCGCCGCTGTCTCCGACCGCCTTGAACTTGTAGCGGTAGACTGTGCTGTCAAGCACAGGGATTTCCTCCCGATAAACGTCGTGTTCAACAAGGTTCTCCGTGAGCACCGTCCATGCATCCGGCTCCGTCGCGCCATCGATCCAGAGCTTGTACACGATACGGCACCGCGTCGAGTCGCCAAGGTTGACGACGGTGCCGCCGGCAATGACGTAGCCGTAGGAAATCCGCTCGATGCCGGGAAGCCCAATTGCCTTGGACCACAGAAGCGTCAGTTCGTCCCGCGTCGTGAACGTGCCCGAGATCGGCTCGGTCGCCACCCCGCCGCTGCCGACGACGCGGAGTTTGAAGGAATAGTCCATGTGGACCGTCAGGCCCGAAACGGACACCGAGAAGTCGCCCGTCTGCGAAAGGGGCTCGCCCACTGTCGTCCACTCCGTCGGCTCCGTATCGCCGTGCCAGAACTTGCCTTGGACCGTGACGGAGGCGGAACTGCCCAGATCGTCGAGCGTGCCGCCGATGACGGCGATGTGCTCCATAACGTTCGTCACGCCGACCATGTCATACTTCTCTGCCCACGTCACCGCGAGACTGATCGGGACCGTAAATGTTCCCGTGACCGTCTCCGTCTCACCGCCGTCGTCATCGACCGCGCGGAGCTTGTAGCTGTAGCTCGCACCCTCTTGGCAAGGAACCGAAACTTCGAATTCGTCGTACAGGTGAAGGTTCTCGCTGAGGACCACCCATTCGGAAGGCTCGCTCTCGCCGTCTTTCCAGAACTTGCCCTGGATCACGCAGACCGTCGCGTTCGAGCCGAATCCCGAGACAAGGCCCCCGACTGCGGCGGCGTTCACGGTGACGTTCGTGACGCCGATTCTTCCAGAGGCCGACGCCCATGCGACTGTCAGCGTATCTGGCGGCGCAGGCTGGACGAAGTTGACGTTGTTGACCGTATCGAAGTCGGCCTTGATCCAGTCGGAATTCTGGTCAACTTCATTGGCAGGCGTGCCCAACATCAGGTGAGACACGCCCGGACGCAAGCGCACCTCGTCCATCGAGCCGTTGAAACGACGACCTTTGTTGGCGCCTCCCGGCATGTCTTTCGGTTTGTCCTGAGTGGAACAGCCGATGCCGATATTGGCGTTTTCGTTCAGGTACACTTGTTTATTCTTCGTGAACACCTCATCCAAAACGCCGTTGGTATAGATATTAACAATCGGATCATTGTCGTTTGTCGCATACCTCCAGACAAGGTCGACCTTTTTCCAGACGCCGTCGTCCACTTTCATCCATGAGCCAATCGGATGTGACGAATACTGAAAAGAACCTTGGGAGTTGTCTGAATGCACGCGCATATAGTCAACTGACGTTGTTGGGGTACCGTCACCGGCAAACCCGATGCCCCATGATCTACCATTATCGCCCTTGCGGCGCCCAAGGAGGTTACCCCACTTGAGGCTGTTTTCATAGTCGGTTCCTGCTTGCGACAGCATCCAGAACGAGGCATGGAAGTCCGTACCGAGGGAGTCGGCCGCCGTTTTCTTCACGCCGTTCGTCGCATCGATGACAATGCCGTAGGCGTGTTTGCTGTCATATGCGATTCTGCGGGCCTTGCCGACGGCACCCGCATTGTTATTCGTGCCATCGTAGGCAATTCCGTTCAGTCCGTTGGCCGAGGAATCATTAATCGTTGTACCGGCCGCCCCGTTTTCATTCAAGTGCCAGACGCCGACGTAGTCGCCCCAGGGCTTGTCGTTCGTGACATACTTGCCGTCATCAACGTTGTAGCACATGAAGAACTTGGTGCCCTGCTTCATCTGCGGGAGCTTGACCCACACGAGCTGCTCGCCGGTGTTTCCGACGGTTTTGTCGATGTCCCAGGTATCTTGGTCGCAGGCAAGGCGGGTACCGTCTTCCGCAAAGAAGGCCAAGTCATAGCCCATCGCCTTGCCGTTCACGTTTTTCGCAGACATGTCCGCAAAGCGGAAGCCGGGGATGCGGGATTCCGAGACGCGCACGAGCACGGGGAAGTTGACGAGCGTCTCGCTGCCAGTGTAGCCATTGACCTGCAGCTTGATCTTGTGGTTGAAGTCCGCCATCGTGAGCGAATCGGCGGCGGTCGCATTGATCGTCGCAAGCGCGGCGGCGAGGATGAGGAATAGACGTTTCATTGTTGATCCTCCTTCCCCCTATTCGGCTCTCTTGACTTTGAAGAAGCGGCGCTTCGGCGATTCCGGCGTGCCGATCGCGATCTCGGAACGTCCGTTACCCTCAACTACCTCCGCGAAGTAGTCCGGCTTGAGGTTGTTCGGCGTCTCGCCGGAGATGATGGTGTAGTCGAGGTACGGCACGGTGCCGTCAACGCCGAGCCACACTTCGCCGTCCGCCACCTCGATGGCCGTGATCTGCGGCGGCGCAAGGTTCGGCGGCACGGCGGAGAGGTTGGTGGCGCGGGCGGCGGACGCCGGTAGGGCGGTCGCCCCGCGACCGCCGTCGGACGCGCTGGAGCGCGTCCCTCCCGGGGTGGCCGCAACGAGGCGGGGGCGGGCGGAGGCGGCGTCGGTGATATTGACGCCGCCGGAGATAATCCCCCAGCGGTTCACGCGCAGGGGCTTCCCGTTGCGTACGCCGGTGGGCACGCCGGCGAGGTTACGCGTATCGACGAGGCACACGGCCCATTCGCCGCCCGCGAGGACTTTGTATTCCTCTGCGGGAATCTGGAAAACCGCGTCGGGGCATCTGCCGTCCTGCGCGAGTTCGCCCGCGAGCACCACGCGGTCGCGGGACGAGACGGCCGTACCGTCGGCGTTGAAGCCGGAGAATGTCGTCCCTGCTGGCGACCAGACGAGCGCATAGCACTCGCCGTCCATGACAATCGTGCCGTCGGTATAGCAATCCGGACCCGGTGTAGAAAACCGGGCCAGCTTGTCCTGCATGCTCCCGTAGGCGAATACAGAACCCAGCAAAAACATCCCCATGCCAGATATTTTGGCACTTACTCTCATTTTTCCTCCGTTGCTTGTCAATATCTCTCCAAGCGAACGGAGGTATAATAGCATATCAGCGGTGAAAAATCAAACCAAATAACACACCAAATAATTCACCCAAATGGTAATCGGCACATCCGCAAATCGTGCAGAAACTATATAACATCCGCTAAAATGGTAGGGACGCCTCGCCGAGGCGACCATAGACGCAAATGATTGGCAATGCGATCCAATGTTGATGGCGGCGTGCACGTCAGCGCAGTTCAAACTCAACAAGCACGGGCAAGTGGTCGGCGGAGAGGTTCTTGAACAGGGAGCCGTTCCACCAGCTGGGCGTCACCTCCTAAACTCCAAGACCCCCAGCAGCGAAAGTCATCTTCAAATAATCCCGTACGAGCAACTAACCACTAGCAACTAAAAACCGGTATCTTCAGCGTCTCGCCGCCCTTCAGCGCGCTGCGATGCGCGTAGACGCCGGCGACCGTCGTGTTGATCGCCGGCGGCATTCACTCAACGGGAACCCGTGGGACCGGGCATGTCGCGCAGACCGGGATACGCCGGACCGCCACCCGCCACGTAGCCACGCGACTCGCCCTTCGACGAGGGCGACACCCAGAAAGAGTAGAGCGTGCCACAGTGCAGGAAGAAGCGAAGACGCACGGGCTTGCCCGCGAGCGCGGAAAGCGGGCCGCCCGCGAAGACGAGCTCCGCCTTCGTGGAGTCGCCGCGCGCAAGCGCCTGGCAGTCCGCACGCGTGAAGCCCTTGACGGGCAGCCCGTCCTCGCCCACGACCTCCGCCGCAAGGGAACCGAAGCGGCATTCGGCGTTGACGAAAAGATGCCCGCCGTCGAAGACGAGCGGCTTGGTGAGGAGTTCGCCGCGTCCGTCCGCCACCATCCCCGCGAACCCGTCGCGCCGCAGCGTGGCCGCGCCGATGGACCCGTTCGAGTACATGCCGTTACGCTGCCACCTGTACTTCTTCCCGATACGCGCTCCGTCGCCCCGCAGGCCGGAATAGTAGAACCACAGCCGCTCGTCCTTGATCACGCAGATTCCGCCGATGCAGGAGAGGTAGCCCGTATCCCACTTGCCGGTGCCCCATCCCTCCGGCGCGATGTCCGCGTCAGTACGCGGCTCGTACGTCTTGCCGTCGCGCGAGAACGTGAAATGGAGGGCCGTCTGCTTCGGCAAACCCACCTTCTCGCAGTCGCCGTTGTCGCCAGGCGTGTTGTAGAGGATCTCCATCACGCCGAGCATGAGCGACTCGTAGGCGACGGCGTTGAAGCTGTAGAGCGAGCGGCGGACGCCGTTTGTGGCCACGAGCCACTCCTCGGGGACAGGATACCCCTTGAGCGCGTCGGGCTTCTTGTCCTTGGGCCACGACCAGTGGCAGTCCTCGCCGCCGAACGTGCGCGAAGCGAAATAGCGACGGGCGCGCCCCACGCCCTTCCGCCCCTCGCGGAGCGAAAACACCCACACGCCGCGGAAGGGATCGTAATAGGAGGTGGAGCGGTCGCCGGAACGCCCGGCGAGGCCGAGCGGGGTGAAGTGGATGCCGTCCGCGGACGACCAAAGGCCATCGTCCGTGACGCCGCCGGGGGCCGAGATGTGGAGTTTCCATGCGGCGTACGGATTCGCGGACGCATAGTCCGGCGTGACGCTCCAACTGTCGATGTTGTCCTTCTCGAAAAGACGGTTCGTGCCGGGCACGATGCCGAGATCAGGATAGTTCCAGACAATGCCGTCCGCAGATTCCGCGTAGCAGATGTTCCCGCACCAGTCGGCCTGGTACCACAGGCGAAAACGCTTCATAACGGGATCCCACCAGAGGCCGCCGTCCGTGGCGCAGGTGAGGTTGACGGTAGCGTCCTCGGGCGTCGACCGCGTTGTCGGGAATGACTTCATGCCCGCGCCGGGCCACACGAGTGGCGTGTCGATCTTGACGGGCTTGTTCCAGTGGCGCACGACGCCGTCGGACTTCTCCACGAGGTAGTTGTCCACGAACAGCTGCCGCCCGACGTTGATGTCGATCGGCGCAGCGTAAACGCCGACCACGGCGGCCGTCCAAGTGAGGGAAATGCGGAAGGGTCTCATTCTTGTTCTCCTGTTCGCCGCCCATTATACCAAACAAATCCCCTCCTCGCGACACCTTTGCGCTCTCTTCACGTATGGAGAGCCGCCATGGTCACTTCAGCAAGTCGCCGACAGCCATGGAAATTGCCTCGGCGATGCGTTCGTGCCCTGCGGCGGAGGGATGCAGCCGGTCCGTCTCCACATTGTGGAAGAACGCGTCGTGCGCCCTGGAGCTCGGATACAAGCCCGCGTCCGCGTTGAGGTCAACCACCTTGGCGGACCAGACGTTTCCCGCCTCCTTGATAGCCGCGACGTAGTCGTCGATGAAGAGCCCGAGCTCGTTGGCGTACGCCTCGTCCGGCTGCACGTTCTTCGCGCCGAACGTCGCGAAACCGCGGTGGATGGGGGTGAGCAGCACGATGCGCGTTTTCGGGAAGCACTCTCTCAGGCACGACATCGCGACGTTGATGCGGCCGCGCAAGGTGCCGCCGTCGAGGGAATGCGTGCGCTTCTTGAGCGTCACCTCGCGCCCGTTGCGGTTGGCCTTCTCCTCAGAAACAACATACCACTCGCCGAGCGGAACGTTGCCGTTGAAGTCGTTCGTGCCG
>ONRL01000050.1 GCA_900320225.1 uncultured Lentisphaerota bacterium | reverse complement strand
GAGATTCGGCAAAATGGCATCCGGCCTCTCCTTCGCGATGATCTGCTCGAGACGTTCCTCGTTGAGCGGCTCGATGTACGTGGCGTCCGCCATCACCGGGTCCGTCATGATGGTGGCCGGGTTGGAGTTCACCAATACCACCTTGTACCCGCAGGCCCGAAGGGCCTTGCACGCCTGCGTGCCCGAGTAGTCGAACTCGCACGCCTGTCCAATCACGATAGGCCCCGATCCGATGATCAGCACCTTGTCCACGTCAGCTCGCTTCATCTTTTTTCCTTATCTGGCCGGGCTTCTTCTGATACCCGCAACCGGGCTAGTATTATACCGAAATCCCCCCCGACCCGCAAGCCGCAAATCACTACACGACCGCCGGAACGGACAGCATTTCCCCGTCCTTCATGGCCGAGAGGTGCGCGTAGACGCCCGCGATCGTCGTGTCGAGCGCGGTCTTCACGTCCACGCACGGCGTGTGGCCGGGCAAGACGATCGAGCGGATGAAGTCGTCCGTGAGATAGCCGTGCGAGCCGCCGTGTCCGCCGGCGGGCATGCCGGGCGGGAGCTGCGGCTTCGCAATCGCCATCTTCTTGACCTCGGCGTCGAACCAGCCACGGTAGCCGCCCTTCTCCGGCACGTAGCAGCCCTTCTGTCCCCAGATGCGCCCGTCCTCGCCGCCGTACGACGGCACGTCCCACGACACGAGCATGCGCGCGGCCGAGCCGTCCTCGCACGTGAACATCGCGTATTCGCTCCCGTAGGGATTGTTGTAGGGATTGCCCTTCGCGTACTTGTACTTGAGCGACGGAATGCCCGTGCACGACACCTTCACGAACCGCTTGTGCGTCACGCACGTGTAGTAGCCGTTGGAGTGCGTAGGATAGTACTGCGGCGGCAGGCCGTACCGCCAGCCGTTGTAGCTGTTGTTGTTGGACGTGTCGGTGATGTTGTTCGAACCGGGATGGAAGTACTCGCCCTCGGTGTAGGTGATCGCGCCGAGCTTCCCGGCCTCGTAGAGCTTGCGCATGGCGTAGCAGGACGCGCGGAACGCCGTCGTCTCGTTCATCTGGTAGACCTTCCCGCTGCGCTTCACGGCGTCGAGGAGACGCGGCACGAACTCAAGCTGGTCCTTGCCGAGGAACGCCGGCACGGCCGTGGCGACGTTGAGGCCGTGCTCAAGCGCCATGATCGCGAGGCGCACGTGGCTCGCCGCGTCGGTGGCGATGTAGACGGCCTCGAGCTTGTCCTCCGCGGCGTGCTTGATCATCTCCTCGCAGCTGGGATACGTCTTCGGCGCCTTGACGCGATCCTGGAGGAGCTTGCAGCGCCCGGCGTCGAGGTCCGTGCAGGACACCACCTCCACGTTGGGATGGTTCTGGTACCCGAACGCCGATCCAAACGAGCAGTAGCCCTCGCCGGCGATGCCCACGCGCACCTTCTTGTCGGAGAACGGCGTCCACGCCTGCGCGGCGAGCTTGCCGGCGTTCGTCTCGTCGAAGCCCTGGATCTTCTTCGCGGGCGCCTGCGCGGCGGAGATTTTGAGACCCGCCGCCGCTGCGAATGTTCCGATGACGAAGTTCTTTCTGGTGAGTTTCATGTTTGGCACTCCCTATTTCTTTTGAAGGATAAATGTCTCATGCGGCACGAGGGAGTCGCAGGAGTAGAAATCGATTGTGACCTCCTTTTCGGAGACATGGAGGAGGTAGTGACCGGCCGACTGCGTCTGGCGGTATTCGACGAGCCCTGGGCGATACTCCTCCACAAGCGCAAGGAGTTCGGGCACCGTGCGTTTCTGGAGGCAACCGTCGTGGTCCTCGTCCATGCGCGCGGGATGCGCCTTCACGTACTCGCCGAAACGCGCGGGCGAATCGAAGAGGACCTTGGGCGTGTCCTCCTGCGGACGCCACACGCTGTTCGCCGAGAACTCCACAAGCTCCCCTTCCGGACGCACCCAGCGGCGGATCTGCGTGCGGTGGATGTGTCCGCACAGCACGATCGCGCGACGCTTGAGGAGCCGCGCGAACAGCGCCCGGCGCTTCTCCGCGTCAGCCGGCTTCCCGAAGAGGAACCAGTACGCGCCCCAGCCGTCGTACGGACCGATGGGCGAATGCAGCACGAAGAACGTGTGGCGCGCGCCTTCGCTCGCAGTCAGCATCGCGTCGATCTTCGCCGCATCGGGACGCATGAAGTCCACGAAGATGAAGGCGTCGGGGCCGTGGAAGAAGAGGAAGTTGGCGCTGGTGACGGGCTTCCCGATCGCCTTCGCCGCGATGGGCAGAATGTAGGCGTCGAACGCCTTGTCGCCGCCGCCGCGGATGTCGTGGTTGCCGCAGACGGTGAGGAACGGCAGGTCGCCGAACCCCTTCGAGCAGGCGGCCTGGGCGTCCTTGAAGAAGCGGAGGTGCGTCTCGAAGTCGGTGCAGTCGCCCTGGATGAGGTCGCCCATCTGGAAGAGGTAGGCCGTGTCGGGACGGCGCGTCTTGGCGGCGGCGGCGATCAGGCGCGGCAGGCGCGTGGCCCACATGTCCTGGTTGCGCTTGAACTCGTTCTGCCGGTCGCGCCAGTCGTTCTGGTGGCGCGGCACCCACTTGCCGTGGTAGAGGCTCGTGGGCGCGGCGTCGAAGTGCGTATCGCCGAGGATGGAGATCGAATAGGAGTCCGCAGTCGCGCAGGAGCGCGCCCCTCCCGCCAAAGCGATGCCGAACGCGGATCCGCCCGCGAGAAAATTGCGCCGCGTCGTCATGTCGTCAACGGTATTCGATTTTCGCCTTTTCGCGCAACTCGGCCACGAACGCCTCCGTGGCGCGGCCACGCGCCTCATGGCGCAAGCGGTCGCGGATCATGTCGGCCACGTCCACGAGCGTCTGCTGCCCGCCCGGCTTCTCGTCCGTCTTGAGGATGATGTGGTAGCCGAACTGCGTCTCGATCACGTCGGACACCTCGCCGCATTTCATCGAGAAAGCCGCATGGTCGAACTCCGGCACCATCATGCCGCGACCGAACCAGCCGAGCGAGCCGCCGTTCTGCGCGCTGGGGCAATCGCTGTGCTCCTGCGCGGCCCTGGTGAACGCCTGGCCGGTCTCGCCGGGGTTGCCGTGACCGGCCGCGAGCACGCGCGCGCGAAGGGCCTTGATTTTGTCGAGCGCCTGCACTTTGTCCGCGGCGTCCAGCCCCTCGGTCTTCACGAGGATGTGCTGCGCCAGCACCTGCGGGGAAGTGACGAACGCCTCGCGGTTCGCCTCATAGTACGCCGCCACCTCCTCCTCGGTTGGCTCCGGCACGCCGCTGCACGCCTGCTGCACGAGCGCGTCCACGCGGCAGCCCTTCGCGAGCTCCTTCCGGAAATCGTCCTCGCCCATCTTCTGCTGCGCGAGCGCCTTGAGGTAGTTCTCGCGTCCGCCGAGCTGGCGGATCACGTTCGCCACCTGCGCGTCCACGGCCTTCTCATCCACGGGCAGGTCAAGCTGTTCCGCGCGCGCAAGAAGCAACTTGGCTCCAATCGCCTGCTCCTGCGCGCGCTCCATGAGTTTCTCGAGGTTCTTCTTGATCTCCTCATGGCTCATGCCGTGCGACACATAGAACTTCACCAACCGGTCCAACTCGAATTGAATCGCCTCGCGGGGGATGGGTTCGCCGTTCACATACGCCTGTTTCATCTGTCTTTCTTCGTCCTTTCTGGAAGCTTATGACGCGTCGTCGCCGTAAAGGCGACGCTGGAGCGTCTCGGGATTGCGGGTGAGCAGGAACGCGGTGCGTTCGTCGATGGCGCCGGCCCGGAGCAATTCGGCGAGCGACTCCTCAAGCGAACGCATGCCCACGTTTGCGCCCGTCTCGATTGCAGAGGGGATCTGGGCCGTGCGTCCGGTCGCGATCAGGTTCGAGACGCCCGTCGTGTTGACCAGCACCTCGGCAACCACGTGGCGGCACGTGCCGTCGGCGGAAGCCGGGAGGTGCTGCGCCACGATGCCCCGCAACACCATCGCCAGCTGGTGGCGCACGGAATTCTGTTCGTCGGCGGGAAAAACCGAGACGATGCGTTCGATGGCACCGGCGCAGTCGCCCGCGTGGAGCGTGGTGAAGACCAGATGCCCCGTCTCGGCGGCGCGCAGCGCGGTGCGCACGGTCTCCGTATCGCGGATCTCGCCCACGAGAATCACGTCGGGGTCCTGCCGCATCGCCTCCACGAGGGCGTCGTTGAAACTGCGCGCGTCGCGTCCGACCTGGCGCTGGTTGATGAGCGAGCGGCGCGACACGTGTTCGAACTCGATGGGATCCTCGATCGTCACGACGAATCCCTCGCGGGTCGTGTTGATGCAGTCGATGAGCGTGGCGAGCGTGGTGGACTTCCCGCTGCCGGTCGGACCGGTCACGATCACGAGCCCGTCGCGTTCCTGGCAGAAATCGGCGATTTGCGGCGGAAGGCCGAGCTCGGGCAAAGAGCGGAATTCGGAATCAAGCCGACGGAGCGCCACGGACGTGCGGCCTTGCTGGCGAAAGAGGTTGAACCTGTACCGGCTGCCGTCGGCTGCCGTCACGGCGCCGTCGATCGACCCGTCGCGCACGAGCGTCTTGCGCACGAGTTCCGTGCCGTCCGGACATCCCAGCGGCAGCGTGTAGAGCCCCAGTTCCATCGCGATGTCATCGACCGTGCGCGCGTCGAATACCGCGAACTCCGGACGCGGCGCGAGCCGTCCCTGGACGCGGAAACGCGGCGGTTCGTCCACCGACAGATGGATGTCGCTTGCGCCCAGTTCCGCGCAATGCTCGAAGAGGCTGTCGAGGATGGCGATCACCGGGCACCGCCTTTCCGCCGGATGACGAGGCGCCCCTCGTTCAGGCGCGCCTTCAAGGCGGCCGCGTTGGACATGCGCGAGGCGTGCGCCCCCCCTGCGGCCTTGAGGCCCTCCACGACATCCTTGCGCCGCACGACCTCTCCGAACGGCACCACGCGCACGCGCGTCTCGGCACCGCCGACATCGCGGAAAAAAACTTCGTAAGAAACCGACGCCGTCTTGCTGCACTGCTGCCGGACGAACGCATAGAGGTCGCGGAAGTCCTCAAGCGAAGGGTCGATCCGCTCTCCTTCGTCCGGAACGGGAACATCCAGCTTCCAAACGCCCTTCACGGCGGAGCGGTAATAGCACCGGGCCCCCTTGGCCAGAAGATAGGGACTCTTTGACACGCGACGGTTGAACTCGTCAAGCGGGATTTCCTCCACCTGGCCATCGGCACCCAGCAACGTGACGTGGATTTCACGGCCCGGCAAAGCCTGGATTTCATAGAGCGTCAAGTTGCGCTGACTGCCCGGCACGATGCACGAGAACCAGGTCTCCGTCGCGACTTTCGCGGGAATGTCCGATTCCGGAGCCGCCGAGATCAAGTCGAGCGCCGTGCCGCGGAACCGCTCCCGTGCGGCCCGGCAGCGGTCGACGTTGGCGTTTTTGGCTCGCGCCGCCTCGGCTTTCCGCGCCGCCTCCTCGCGAAGTTTGTCTTTGCGCGCGCGTTCCTCCGCGGCAGCGGCCTTCAGGGCGTCCTGTTCCTGCTTCCGGCGCGCCGCGTCCGCCTCGCGGGCCTTTTCGCGGGCGACCCGTTCCTCGCGGGCCTGTTCGGCGCGTTGCCGTTCCTCTGCCATGTTCTGCCGGTGCTTCAGGTACGCATACAGGCAGACGCCGCCGATGAGCACGGCCACGCAGACGATGCGCAGCATGTCGTGTATGAGCGCGGCGCGCTCGGACTTCTGCCGGTTCCGCGCGACGGCGGCCGTACGCGCGGCGATGGCCGCAGCGGGGTCGGCACCCGCGTCGGCCCGTTGCGGAGGCTGAGCCGGCGGTTGAGGACGAGGATGCGGGAACCTGGGTTGTTCGTAGTTCATTTTGACATGAGCTTCTTGATGCGTGAACGGATTGCCTTGACCATCTTCGCGGGGACGTCCTGCCCCTTGACGGCGTCCTCCAGCGGACACAGGCCGTCGCGATTGCGGTTGAGGATCTGTGGCACCGTCTCATCGGCGGAAGCGGGTACGCCGTGCTCGCCCAGGAGCGCCTTCGCCGCCTCGCTCATGAGGAGGCCGTGCACGCGCGCGGCGCCTCCGTCGAGGGCGATGGCCGCCGCGGCGCGGCCCACCACCTTGTCGACCACCCAGGCGCCCTTCAGAACGTCCGCGCGGAGATCATGGAGACGCAGGAGCGGCTTCACGCCCGGACCGTTCGGCTCGACGGCCACGATCACGCCATCCTTCACGAGCACGGCGCCCGCGCGGCCTTCGCGGATGAGACGCGCCGCCTCGGCCAGCACGTCCGCTTCGGACATCGGCCGCACCTCGCGGTGCCGTTCCAATCCCTCCACGGTCATGGCCGGCAGCGGACGCGCGGGGCAGAGATGCTCGCAGGCGCCGCATCCAATGCAGAGTTCCTTGTCGACGACCGGGATTTTGGGCGATTTCTCGTCTTTCTCGTTCATCGGCACGCGCACGATGGCCCGCACCGGGCAGTGCGCCTCGCACGCCGAACAGTTCACGCCCTCCTCGGCGGCAATGCAACGGTCGGAATGCCACACGGCCTGCCCGACATGGATCGTCTTCTTCTCCGCCGGTGTGACGCGCCGGATGGCGCCAGCCGGACACACCTCGCCGCATTTGGCGCATTCGGGACGGCAATAGCCGTGTTCAAAGCCCATCTCCGGCTGGAAGAGGTGCCTTGGGTCTTTCGACGGACGCAGCACATTGTTCGGGCATGCGTCCACGCAGAGCTGGCACCCCACGCAGCGCGTGGAGAAGTTGCGGTGGCCGCCGGCGCCCGGCGGCACGACGCGCGTCTCGCGCGCCACGGCGCCGGGCGGTGTGACGTCGGCGATGCCGCCGTCCGTGAGTTTGTCGTCCGCGTCCTTTTTGGGCACGGCGCCGAGCACGGCGCCCGAGCCCGCGGCGACGAGAAATCCGCGACGGGTTACCGTTTCCATGTGATGGCCCCTTTCGGACAGACGGCGGAACAGTCAAAGCAGCTCACGCATTTGGTGTGGTCGACCGCCTTCGCGTCGACGTGGATGCAGTGCGCGCGGCAGATCCGTTCGCAGGCACGGCAGCCGACGCACGCCGAGGCGGAGATGTTCGGACGCAACCAGGCGAACTTCGCGACCGCGCCGAGGACGGTCCCCACGGGACACACCGTGTTGCACCAGGCGCGTCCGCGCCACGCGGCGAGTGCCGCGATGAACGCCACGACGCCCGCCGCGACCAACGCGAAACCGGACGCGGGCACCACGACCTCCGCCACGCGCGCAAATCCCCCCTCCGCGCCGTCCGCCCACGCGGCAAACGCGTCCGCATGGCGGCTGGCCTTGACGAGGGGCGTGAGGCAGAACGACACGAACCGCCCGTAGATTGCGTATGGGTCGAGCCACGCGAAGTGAAGTCCGAGGAATCCGCCGCCGGTGAACGCGAAGAGGAATCCGAGTCGCGTCCATCCCTGGACGGCCGAACGCACGGGGCCGCCGGGTTTCGCCTTGGACTTTAGGTCGCGCAGGCGTCCGAACGTGACGAGGCGCACAAGGTCCTGCAAGACGCCGAGCGGACAGAGCACGGAACAGTAGACGCGACCGACGAGAAGCGTGGCCACAAGCAGGAAGACGAGGGCAAATGCCGATCCGGCAAGAACGGCCGGCATGAACTGCACCTCGCGCAGCCACGGGAACCAGCCGGCGAACGTGCCGGTGAAGTCGAGGAACGTGGCGGTGAGCGCCAACAGGACGAACACGCCCAGCACGAGGCGCAGTCCGGACAGAAAACGGAAGAAGTTCCTACGCACGGCCGTTCCTCCTGAGGGTTTCCACGAAACGGTCCACCTTGCGGATCATCGCGGGGATGTCGATCGCCTGCGGGCAATGCGGCGCGCAGCGTCCGCACCCCGTGCAGCGCTCGGCGCGGCGGAGTTTGTGGAACGTGCGCTCGTAGTCGACGAGGAAACGACGGCGGTTCGCGGCATAGGCGGGGTCGGATGGATCGTCGGGCAGGCGGTTCGCGACGAGGGCGTCCTCCCAGAAGCGGAACAGGCCGGGTATGTCGAGTCCGTAGGGGCAGGGCATGCAGTAGTCACACCCGGTGCAGGGAATCGTGTCGTCGGACAGGAAGGCGCGCGCGGCGCGTTCGAGCGTGTCGAACTCGCGGCGTTCCAGCGGACGGAGCGGCGAATAGGTCTTGACGTTCTCCTGGATGTGCTCGAGGTAGGTCATGCCGCTCAAGACGGTGAGGACGCGCGGGAGCGATCCCGCGAAGCGGAACGACCACCGTGCGGGCGTGGCCGCTGGATCGAGCGGCGCGAGCTTGCGCATCACGCGTTCGTTCACCTTCGCGAGACGTCCGCCGAGCAGCGGCTCCATGACGACGACGGGGATGGCGCGTTCGTCGAGAAGGTTGTAGAGCGTCTCCGCGTTGACGTTGCGCGCGTTGACCTCCTGGGCGTGGTGCCAGTCCACCCAGTTGAGCTGGATCTGCACGAAATCCCAGTGGACCTTGTCGTGCAGCGTCAGGGCGTGGCGGAACACGGCCTCGTTGCCGTGGAAGGAAAAGCCCAGGTTGCGGATGCGTCCGGCCGCGCGTTCCTTGAGGAGGAAATCGAGCATGCCGTTGTCGATGAAACGCGTGTCGAACAGCTTCAGCGCCTTCGCCTGCGTGGAGCCGCCGCCGATGGAATGGAGGAGGTAGAAATCGAGATGGTCCGTGCGCAGCAGGCGTTTCGACGTCTCATACATTTCGCGCGAGGCCTCGAAAGAGTGCGTCTTGGGATTGAAGTTGGAGAGCTTCGTGGCCACGAACCACGCGTCGCGGGGATGTTTCGCCAGCGCGTCGCCGAGCACTTTCTCGCTCTCGCCCCGGCAATAGGCGGGAGACGTGTCGAAGTAGTTGACGCCATGGGCGATGCAGTAGTCGATCTGGCGCTGGACGAGCTCCGTGTCGATGGGGGCGTTGGAACCGCCGCGGTGGGCGTTGGCGTGGCTGCCGTCGACCGTGGGATAGCGCATCGCACCGTAGCCGAGCAGACTGATCCGCTCGCCGTGCCCGCCCGTCCGCACCGTCATCGCGCCGGAACCCGCCTCCGCGGAGGACGGCGGATTCACGAGCGCGGCGAAAAAGGAACGACGGTTCATCTGCGCGTCTCCAGCTGGGGCGGCATGTAGCCGTCCGCACAGGCGAGGGACACGAAGAAAAGACTCAGCACCGCTCCCGAGCGCAAGGGGGCGTCGGCGACGGCGTGGAAGGCGACGGCGAAGGTGCCCATCAGGATCCAGAAGGCGCCGGGCGGGTAGCAGTAGATGGCGCGGGGGCTGGACGGCGCGTTCTCGGGCGCCAGGAAGCGCGCCGCGCGGTAGAGCCGGCCCCAGTCGCGGAAGAGCGGCACGACGAGGCAGAAGAATATCCCGACGAGGCAGCCCAGACCAATGGCGCCGTGTTCGCAGAGGAACTGCAAGTAGTCGTTGTGCACGTTCGCGGAGCCGATGGCGAGCGGCGTCCTCAGCTCGTCCGGCTCCATCAGGTTGAGGCTCAGGTGCTTGTATCCCCAGCCGCCGCAGCCGAAAAGAGGGTACTTCTTGACGAGTTCCATGGCGACGCGCGAATGATGCGTGTTCTTGCCCGTAACGCGGTCGAGCAGGCCGAAGGTCGTGACCGTGTTCAGTTCGCCGGACACGGTGCGGGCCGAATTGGACGAGACGGAGAAGCCCTTTCGGTCCGGCGCGAACACGACGCCGACCACCAGCAGCAGGACGGCGCCGACGAAGTTGACGGCCGCGCGCTTGACCTGGCGCGCCCGGTCCGCCCGTGCAAGGAGCAACCGGAGAATGTGGTAGAAGAACGCGAGGCCGGCAAGCCCCAGCGACATGATGATGGCCGCACGGCAGAACGTGAAGAGAACGGCCAGGAAGTTGAGCACGGCCGGCACGAGCGCGTAGTGGGCGCGAATGAAGCGGAGGAGGAGCCGCTGCCGGGCGATCTCCACCTTCTCGGACCGCGGCTCGGCCTCCACCTCGCGGACGTGCGTCATCCACACGCCGATCGACAGCGCGAACGCCAGCATGAAGAAGCTGCCGCCCATGTTCGGATAGCCGAACGTGGCGAAGAAATCGGGATCGGGCCGTGCGTAGGAGATTCCCGTGGCGGTGCGGATCGCGCGGACAAAGGCGTCGTACTCGGCCTGGTCCCACATCATCACGAACTTCGCGCCCGTGGCCCGTTCCACGAACCCGAACACGGCCAGCGCGGCGGCGTTCCACACGAGCATCTCGACCAGAAGGCGCTTGCCGTGGCGCAACAGCGCGTGCCGCGCCGCCAGCATCGCGACAAGCGCGGGGAGAAACCACATCAGGACCTCGAAATGCTGGCGGAGGTTCACGCAGAACGGGGCGAACGGGATGGGCGGATTCGGCGCCTTCTCGTCCAGGATCGCGGGCATCTGCTCGAATTCCGACGGCGTCAGGTTCGCCAGGATCGCGCCGTAGTCGCACGTGGGGCACATGCCCTTGTTCAAAAACGGGATGCCGAGCACGACGACCAGAAAGAGAAGCGTGAGGAAGAAAAGCGGGTCGTGCCCCAGCCGCCTCCAGCAGCGCTGCCGCGCCTGCACCGCGTCTTCGCCGAAGTGCCGTTGCGGGAAGCAGATCAACACCTCGAAGACGAGCGTGAGCAACCAGGGGACTGTCGGCACGAGCAGGTCGCCCTGCGTTCCGCCGCGGATCCAGGTCAGCGCGGCCAGCGTCGGGAAGATGAGCAATGCGGGTATTGAGTGGAAGAACGCGTCCATGGTGGCTTGGCCCTCGCGAGTCGTTTCAGTAGCGGTAGTAATCGGGCTTGTAGGGGCCCTTCACGTCCACGCCGATGTAGGCGGCCTGGCGCTTCGTGAGCTTCGTGAGCTTCGCGCCGCAGGCGGCGAGGTGCAGGCGCGCGACCTCCTCGTCCAGTTCCTTCGGCAGACGCTCCACGTGCGGCTTCGCGCCGGCGCGCTCGCGCCAGAGCTTCATCTGCGCGAGGCACTGGTTCGTGAAGCTGCTGGACATCACGAACGCCGGATGGCCCGTGGCGCAGCCGAGGTTCACGAGGCGTCCCTCCGCGAGCAGGTAGATCGAGTGGCCGTCGGGGTACGTGAACATGTCCACCTGCGGCTTGATCGTCGTGCGCTTCACGCCCGGCCAGGACATGAGCCGCGCCACCTGGATCTCGTCATCGAAGTGGCCGATGTTGCACACGATCGCCTGGTCGCGCATCTTCGACATGTGCTCGGCGGTGATCACGTCGAGGTTGCCCGTGCACGTCACGAAGAGGTTCGCCCAGCCGAGAGCGTCCTCCACCGTGCCCACCTGGAAGCCCGCCATGCACGCCTGGAGCGCGCAGATGGGGTCCGCCTCCGACACGCGCACGCGGCAGTGGTTCTCGCGCAGGCTCTCCGCGCAGCCCTTCCCCACGTCGCCGTAGCCGCACACGAATGCGTTCTTGCCCGCGAGCATCACGTCCAGCGCGCGCTTGATGCCGTCCACGAGCGACTCGCGGCAGCCGTAGATGTTGTCGAACTTGCTCTTCGTGACGCTGTCGTTCACGTTCACCGCCGGGAAGAGGAGCTTGCCCTCCTTCTCGAGCTGGTAGAGGCGGTGCACGCCGGTGGTCGTCTCCTCCGAGACGCCCTTCACGCGCGCCGCGGCCTTCGAGAACCAACGCGGACTCTTCTTGAGCGTCTCCGCGATCGTGGCGAACAGAGCCTTCTGTTCGGCGCTCTCCGGCTTCGCGATCACGGAGCGGTCGGACTCCGCCGCCACGCCGAGATGCAGGAGAAGCGTCGCGTCACCGCCATCGTCCACGATGAGGTCGGGGCCCGAACCGTCCGGCCACGTAAGCGCCTGCTTCGTGCACCACCAGTACTCCTCGAGCGTCTCGCCCTTCCACGCGAACACGGGCACGCCGGACTTCGCGATCGCCGCCGCCGCCGCGTCGTTCGTCGAGAAGATGTTGCAACTCGCCCAGCGCACGTCCGCTCCCAGCTCACGCAGGGTCTCGATGAGGATCGCCGTCTCCACGGTCATGTGCAGCGAACCCGCCACGCGGGCGCCGGCAAGGGGTTTCTTCGGACCGTACTTCGCCCTGACGGACATGAGCCCGGGCATCTCGTGCTCCTCGAGCGTGATCATACGGCGGCCGAGGTCGGCCAACTTGATGTCTCTGACTTTGTAGCGCATAAGTGGTCTTATTATACCATAAATTCGCACGCCGCGAAGGCGCGGTGCAAGTCTTTGTCGAAATAGGGATCGTCCGCGCGCGCCAGCTCCTCCGGCGCGTAGCCGCTGCGGATACCGCATAGCGTCACCACACGCCGTGCAACGTCGGCCTCGAAGTCGATGCGGAACATGCGCAGGGAGAGCGTGCCCTCGCCCTCCCCCGTGCGCGCCACGCGCTTGCGCGAGCCGTCGAACGGCGCGCGCGCAAGCTGCAGACGCGCCGTGCGCGCGAGGTCGGGTCCGCCCGCCGACAGCACAAACGCCGCCGCCGCGTCAAACGCCGGCGCCGTCTCCACGCGCCACGGCTCTTCTGCGCCGCGCTCGAGCCAACCCGCCCGCGCCTCCGGGAAGGCGTCCGCCGCCGGCACGTACGGCTTCACGTCGAGGATCGGCGTACCGTCGAGGAGATCCGCCTCCTCCACGTCGATCACGCGCCCCCGCACGCCGACGAGCCGCACGCAGGAAAGTCCGATCGGATTGGGACGGTACGGCGCGCGCGAGGCGAAGGTACCCACGCGGTCGAGGCCCGGCACGGGCACGGGCGGACGCGTGGTGGGCCGCCAGGCCCCCGCGTTGCGGTCGAACACGAATACGAGCCAAATGCGCTCGAACCCCTCCAGTCCCCGCAGCGCCGTCTCGAAATTCTGCCCCGACGCGAATTCCACGCGTCCCGCGCCCCCCGCGAACACGCCTTGGCGCGGCACCTCGTACTTGTACGCCGCGTCGCCGCGGAACACGCCGATGGGATCGAACGTCATGCCTTCCTCCCGAGAAAACAAAAGCCACCGCGCACGCGGTGGCCGTTAATGGTGGCGAGAGAGGGACTCGAACCCGCAACCAGCAGATTATGATTCTGTCGCTCTACCATTGAGCTATCTCGCCTGATGGGCGTTTAGTATATCAAACCCCTCTCCCACCGTCAATGCCGAATTTGCCGAATTCGCGCCACGGGCGGCTCCGCCTGCGACGCCGTCGCGCAGCTCAAGAAGCTCGGCTACGCGCGCATCAAGTTCCTGAATCTCATCTCCGCGCCCGAGGGCATCGCCAAGTCCGAGCGCGAACATCCCGACGTGCCCGTGTTCACGGGCGTGGTGGACGAACGCCTCAACTCCCACTTCTACATCGTGCCGGGCCTCGGCGACGCGGGCGACCGCATCTTCGGAACGCTCTAGCGAACTGTCCAGCCGTTGCGGTAGACGGGACGCGCGAACCAGGAGACGTCGGCTCCCGCCCCGCAGGCGTTTGCCGCAGGATCCCAGTCGAAGCCCGCGTCATGCACATAGCTGACGTTGCACAGCTGGGCAAGGATCGCGGCGCGCGCGCCGACCTCCGCCGGCGAGCACGGCGCCTTGCGCGCTGCACAGCACGCGACGAAATCCGCCACGTGGTTGAGCGACTTGTAGAGCTGCACGGGCGCCTTCTTCAGCTTGAACGCCTTCACAGCCTTGTTGACCGCGTCGAGAAGCGACTTGTTCGCACCCGCCGCGCCCTCGTACCAGAGCGACACGCGCGACATCCCGTCGGGTGCGCCCTTCTCCACGGCGGCGCGTACGGACGCGTCCGGCATCCCGCCCTTCCCCGTCCAGAGCGCAAACGCGCCCCGGTTCACCGCGACGATGCCGTCGGTGCCGTAGAACACGGTCCCCCAGCGTCCCGGCGGGTTGTGGCGGATCACCGCGCCGTCCGCGCAGTGAAGCTCGACGCCTGACTGTCGGCGGCCGCCCAGCGTCTTGTCGGACGATACCGGCACCTCGGACTTCACGACCTTCACGGGACCCGATGCGTCAAGGTCAAGTCCCCACTGCGCAATGTCGAGGTGGTGTACGCCATCGTCGCCGCACGCGCCGTTCGCGTAGTTGTCGTCAAACCGCCAGAACGACGGGAAGAAGTCGTGCACGCCACGCGGCGAAAGCTGGTCCGAATACGGCGCCACGGGCGCGCCGCCGAGCCAGAGGTCGAAATCCACGCGCGGGTTCGGCGCGCCCTCCGCCGCCGCGTTCGCGGGATCGAGGAAATCACGGTGCGGACGCGACGGTCCGCCGAAGTGGCAGTCCACGCAACGCACCTTCCCGATTGCGCCGTTGCGGCAGAGCATCGCCGCCGTACGAAACTCCACGCCCGAACGCAGCTGTCCGCCGACCTGCACGATGCGGTCCGACGCCTTCGCCGCCTCCAGCACCGCCTTCGACTCCGCCACGCTGTACGTAAGCGGCGTCTCGCAGTAGACGTCCTTCCCCGCCTTCAGCGCCGCCACGGCCATGTAGGCGTGCCAGTGGTCGGGCGTCGCGATGGCCACCATGTCCACGGACACGTCGGCGAGCACTTCGCGGAAGTCGGTGAACGCCCGGCAGGAATCGGGCGGGATGCCGAGCTGCGGATGCGCGGCGTAGTAGTCGCGCACGACCTTGAGCGCGTCGGCGAGCCGGTCCGCGTCCACGTCGCACACGGCGCGCACCACCACGTCCTGTCCGAGGAACTGGTGCAGGAGGTCGCGTCCCTGCTTGCCGCGACCGATGAGCGCCAGGGCGGGCTTGCGGTTGACCGCACCGAAGGCGGAGTGGAATGGCAACGCGCCTACAGCAGCAGCGGAAAGGATGAAAGAACGGCGAGACAGCATAGCGAGACTCCTTACTGGACGCCGTTGAACCAGGCCTTCACCTGCGCGTAGTCGAACGGCGGGGCGCCGTAGAGGCAGAGGTTCACGCGCGGCGTGTCCTCGAATGTGTAATCCACGCGCAGACACCCCTGCGCGCCCAGCGGCAGGTTCTCCGCGAGCGTGCGCGTGGCGTTTGCGGGCACTTCGGCGGCGGAATCATACAAGACCTTCCCCGAGACGAGGTCCGTGGCCTTCACGTGTCCCTTCACGGGATACAGCCGGTCGTTCACGGCGACGAGCTGTCCGTAGTCGACGAGCGTGGCGAGTTGCGGCTGCTGGATGGACTTGATGACGTTATATGCGCGTTTCTTGCCGTAGTAGTAGTCCACCACACCGTCGGAAATGACCGGCCAACCGTCGCGGAGGTTCCACCAGAGCATCCCCCACGTGCGCCCTTTCCGCGCGCGTGAACGCGCGATCCAGTAGTGGAGCGCCTCGGCCTGCGCGAACTGGCTCTGGTCGGCGAACTCCTCGAGGTTCGTGGAGATGCTGCCGAAGAAGTTCTTCACCTGATTGGGCATCAGGCAGTTGCGCCCGTTGCCCATGCCGTCGAGCTGTTCCGGCCACGAGGTCACGGCCTTGCAGTTCCACTCGTCGTTGAAGCGGAACGGATTCGCGGGGTCGGGCCACGGGTAGACGTTCGCCGGCGTCATCATGCGGCGGAGCGAATCGACGTTCGGGCAGCCGTGGTAGCCCGTCTCGCTCACGAACGCGGGCGTGGCGTTCGTCCAGAACGGGTCCTTGAAGAACCGCTGGCGCGGACCCCAGAGGTGGTCCTGCGAGAGCTTCGCGCGGCCGGATACCACGTCGGGCGTCCACCACGGGGAAGACGGGATGTACGGCGTGAGCGGGTCGAAGTCGCGCAGGACGCGCGGCAGCGTCTCGCGGCTGATGCGCTCGCCGGCCGGATCGGGCGTCCACGCGCCCCAGTTGCTCGCCACGCTGCGGTCGATCTCGTTGTTCGCGCACCAGAGCGCGAGGCAGGGATGCGAGCGCAGGCGCAGCACCACGTCCTTCGCCTCGAACGCGATCCGCGCGGCGAACTCGTCGTTCTGCTCCGGCTCCACGTTGCCCATCATGAAGTCCTGCCACACGCAGATGCCGTTCGCGTCGCAGAAGTCGTAGAGCGCGTCCGGCTCGTACACGCCGCCGCCCCAGATGCGGATCATGTTGCAGTTGAGGTCCACGAGCATGTCGAGGCAGCGCGCAAGGTGCGCGCCGTCGCGGGAGTGGAGCGCGTCCATCGGCGTCCAGTCCGTGCCGTGCATGTAGATCGGCACGCCGTTCACGAGGAAGCGGAACGTGCCGGGGTCCGCCTCCGAGTACCAGTCCGCGCGCTCGAGGCGCACCGTGCGCAGGCCTACCTTCCGGACGTCGCGCGCGAGCACCGTGCCGTCGGCGTCCACGAACTCGGCGACGGCATCGTAGAGCGCGGGCTCGCCCGCGTCGCGCGGCCACCAGAGGTCTGCGTTGCGCACGCCGAACCCGTCGCGTGTCTGGTAGTAGCGCACCACGTGCTCGGTGCGCCACGCGACGCGTCCGCCGCGCGAGAGGGAAAGGCGCAGCCGCGCGCGGTGGAGGTAGCGGAGCGGCGCGAGGATCTGGCAGTCCACCAAGCCGGATGCTGTGCGTGCCTGATGATTGGCCGAGCGCACCATCCAGTGGACGTCACCGAAGCGGACGGGCGGCACGCGGTCGAGGAACACGCCCCGCCAGATGCCGCACGAGACGATGCGCGGCATGATGTCCCAGCCGAACGCGTGCTGCGCCTTGCGGATGCCCTCCACGTCCGTCCCGCCCACGCGGCTGCGTCCCAGCACGCCGAGGATCGGACGCCCCAGCGGCGAATGGAGCGTCACCTCGAGGCGGTTCGTCGCGCGCAGGTGGTCCGTCACGTCGAAGGAGACGGGCACGAACATGTTGTCGGACGCACCGAGGCGCGCGCCGTTGAGGAAATACTCGGCGCGCGTGTCCACGCCATCGAAGCGCAGACGCATGCGCTCGCCAGACTCGACGCGCGGCGCGGCGAAGGTGCGCGCGTAGCGCCACTCGCACTGTTCCCAGGGGAAGGCCGCCCACACGTTCGTGCCTACGGTGAGATCGGGGAGCAGCCCCGCGCGTTCAAGCGCGACGAACGTGGCGCCAGGAGAGTTCCCAGTCCCCGTCGAGGGAAACCGAGTCGCCGGCGAAAACGGCGAAACAGGCCAATGCGGCCGCGAATGAAAACGATTTCTTTTGCATGGCGAAAGTCTAACACGCGCATGCGCCGCCTGTCAATCCGTTATCACAGACCGAGGAGGCGCTCGGCGTTGAGGAGGGACACCGACTCCCAGTCGGCGGCGGGACGGTGCGCCTTATTCTGGTAGGCTGCGTTCCATCGCCGTCCGCCGCCACCGTATTGGGCTCTAGCGTATGATCACCGCCGTGCCGCTGGGCAGGTTCTCGACCTGCGCCACTTCCGAGACGCCGTAGCCGAAAAGCTCGTAGTGCGAGACGCACTGGTACGTGTCCGTCGTGCCACCCTCGCCGTACGCCACCTCCAGCGTCCGGCCGGTCGCGCCTTCGACGATCGCGCCGTTCTTGAGCCACTGGTAGCCAACCGCGCCCGGCGCGAAGGCCGTCAGCGTGAGCGTATGCCCGCGCGAGAGGCGGCCGCCCTGCGGATGCTCGGTGAACGCCATGCCGCCGCCGTCCATGCCCGCGCCGTGGAACGTGAAACCCTTCCCGTCGGCCGTCTTGGAATTGCCGAGGAATCGCTTGCCGACGCTGTCCCACATGCCCGCGACGCCGTTCTCCACGCACGGCGTGTAGCGGTGCGTCAGCACGTCGTCCTCGTACACGGCAAAGGAATAGACGCGCGCCAGAGATCCGCCGCCGCCCGCGCGCGTGTGCATGATCAGCATCGTCTGCTGGGCGGCAGGGAACTCGGAAGGGAGCGTCATCGCCGTATCCTTGATCGTTCCGTCAGGGTACTTGAATTGAATCTTCGAATTCTTGTAGTCGACCGTGACCCTGTAGCGGGACGGCGTCGCTTTCCCGTCGTTGAGCCAGAGCCAGCTCGTGCCACCGGAAGCGTTGCGAACCTTGCCGCTTACGTTGCGGCTGCCACTGCTTAGCTGGTAGTAGATGCCGTTCATGTCCGTGCCGTACAGGTACTGCGTGCCGTGGAAGCAGTCCATCGCGAAATCGATCTCGAAGCGCATGTTGCGAGCGACGGTGTAGCCCGGTTCGATGGCTTGCCCGCCAACGTCCATGAGGTAGGCGTCCATGCTGTCGGCAAGCGTACCGGATGTCGCGACGCACTCCACGTCTCCGCCAGAGGACAAGCGGGCACGCGACTTCGTCGTATCGACCGTAACGAAAGTTCCGTTCTCCCTGTCGTACAGACCTTCCACGCCGTCGACTACGCGCGGCACGTAGTCGCGCACGAGCGTCGCGCCGTTCCAGATCTTCATCCCGTAGATGCAGACGGAACCCGGATTGGTCAGGATCGCCGCCCCCGTTCCGTTCGTGCTGGTTCCGCCGAACACCGTGATCGGCGCGCATGTCGTCTTGGTGCGCGTCGTCCCGACCGTCCCCTCCCACTGTACCGTGCCGTCTGACCCGGCGAGCCTGATTGTCGAGTTCGGGCCGTCGAGCGTGAACGTGTGCCGAGCGGTGTCGGCCGCGATCATCGGCTGCCAGTTGCCGACGTCGTCCTGCAAGCCCCACGCCAAACTCCCGCTGCCGTTGATGTAGAGGACGCATACAAACGGTCCTTGGTCCACGCCAAACACGCGCTGCTGCTTGGTTGACGGATCCATGAAGCGGAAATCGACCTCGATCTTCGTCTGCGGATCGGCATAGAATCCGGTATCAAGCCACTGCCCGCCGCCAAGTTTCGCGCGGTCGCTCCGCACGTAGCCGTCGTCCGTGCCGAGGACGAACGCGTTGCCGCGCGTCTTGGTGTAGACCTTTCCCGAGCAACGGTCGAGCATTCCCGTCACAGCCCCGCGCCCGTACGGAACCATGTCGCGCACGAGCACGCCCTTGTCGTAAATCGCAAAAGAATAGATCCGCCCGATGAACGACGGAGTCGGAGCCGCATTCGCATTTTGGCACGCGCCGAAAAGAACCACGGGGAATCCCGCCGACTCGAAGCCTGGGTTGTTCGGCGTGCCGTTCCAGCACTTGACGTCCCCCGACCACTGCTCAATCACCCGGTTCCTGTAGTCCAAGACGGCCTTGATGCGCGAGCGCGTGGCCGAGATTCCTCCTTGCCACGTTGTATTCGACGATGCGCCGGAGATGAACATGACTCCGCCGTAACGTTTTGCGGCATCATTGTTCTGGACGTATGTCGAAAAACGCATCTGCGCAGCTCCGCTGCTGGAGGCGCTGGCATTGGATCCCCACACGTACCGCGTATACTTCGTAAAGTCAGGGTTGATCGGCTCGAACACCACCTCCACGCGCATGTTCGTGGTGGCGATGAAGCCCGTGTCGATGATCTGCGTGCCGTCGCTTTGCAGGTACGTGTCCGCCATGTGCCGGACGCGGCCCGTGGCAGCGTCCGCGAACGCGCCCGTGGCGAGCGCCGCCAGTCCGACGGCAAGCCCGATCGCGACATGTTTCCTTGCGGCAAGAATATGCTTAAGCATGGTTGACTCCTCTCGTGCGATACCTCTACTGGAACAATGACTCTACCTGAAAAACAGCACCGTGCCGTTGGCGTAACCGAGCTTCACCTGCGATCCGAGGACGGATACCCTCCACTTTTTCGGGATGTCCGCGTGCGCAAAGGTTCCCGTCACCTCCGTTGCCGTGGCAATCGTGTAGACCTTCGTTTCGTCGAGCGCCGTCACATCGCTGAGCGCGAGCGAGAGGTTCGAGAGGTCGAGCGTGCCCGTCGCCGCGAGGCAGTCGCTCGCGCCATTCGCGCCGATATCCACAACGAGCGTGCCGGACGTGAGCGTCGTGCCGTCCACCGTGAGCGTGCCGACGGTCTTGCGTCCGCCCGGCTGGATCGTGTCCGTCACGGCGAGCGTGCCGCCCTTGATTGTGCCCGTGCCGCCCAACTCGCGGGCCGTCTGCGACGTGCCGTTGAGATCGAGCGTCGCGCCAGAACTCGTCCACATCTCTGTCGTCGGCAGCGTCGCGCCGCTCGCGAGCTTCAGTGTCCCGCCATCTACGGCCGTGCCGGTCGCGTACGTGTTCGCGCCCGTCATCGTGAGCGTGCCCTCGCCTTTCTTGCGGAAGTAGTACACGGCGTCAGGACCCGCGAGGCAGCTCGCCTCTGCCTGCGCGGCCGACATCGGGCGGTGGTGGATGCGCACCTCGTGGTAGCGCGCGTCGGGGTCGTTGTTGCTGGCATAGCTCGAATGGCCCAGCCAGCAGCCGTTCGTCTGCGGGATGTCGCCCAGCGTCCAGCCAACGGCGCACTTGCCCTGCCCGACGTTCAGCAGTTCGCCCGTCGTCGCATCGTGGATATAAGCCGTGTTGAGGAAGGCGCCGTCAGGCTGCGGGGCGAACACGAGCGCAAGGTGGTAGGTCTTGCCCGGCGTCAGCGCGGTCGAGATGTAGCAGTCCAAGGACGTGCCGATGGCGCGGAAATGCGTCCGGGCGGAGGCGTTGTTGTTTCCGTCGTTGAACGAGAAGTAGAAGTCCTTGCCCGTCCCCTCGCTCCCCGTGCCGAAGTCGACCACGCGCGACCAGCTCTTGAACGAAAGCGGCGTCACCCACACTTCGATCGTCGCGCCGCGCCCGTCCGTCGGCAGCAGGTCCGTGCCGAGGTTGACGCAGCTCTGGCCTCTGGCGAGTCCCTTCAGGCGCACCGCGCCGTCCTCCAGGTCCACGGTGCCGTTCACCGTCGCCGTCAAGCCGCCGACGCTGTCCGCGAGCGAACCGCTCTTGAAGCTCCAGCGGTGCGCCAGCGCCTCCGAGAGGTCGCCCGCGTCCGTCGTCGGTCCGAGCGCGCGGTTCAGCGTGAAGTCGCCTTGCCCGTTCGTGTCGATCGCGCCGCCGTAAGGCGACACCGTCACGCGCGAGATCGTGCTGTCGAGGAAGCTCGAAGGATAGCCGTTCGTGCGCAACTTCATCGTGCCGCCGTTGAACACGACGCTGCTGTTGCGTCCCGCCGCACCGGCCCTGAACTGCGGAGTCTCGAACGTGCCGTCGGGCGAGAGGATGGCTGTTCCCTTGCCGGCGGCGTTCTGCGAGATCGGCGAGTAGGCGGCAAGGTCAACGAACGTGCCGCCGTTCGCCACGGACACGGTGCCCGTGCCGTCCTCGGCGATGCGAAGGTAGTTCTGGGCGCGGTGCGTGAACGTGCCACCGTGGACGTCCAGCAACCCGACACCGGCGCCGTACCGGCCCACTGCGAAATAGTTAGGAACGGACACTTCCCCGCCCTCCTGGTGGAACCATCCCTTCGAGTAGGAACCGATCTGCATGTTCTGTCCGTCAGAGACATACAGCGTACCGCCATACATTGCAAACGACGACGGGCCGAGCGGGCCGGAAGAACCGATGTGCTGTTCGCCCGACGTCAGGTTCATCCGGCCACCGCGCATTTCCGCAAGCCCGCCGTACTGCAACAGCTGATTGAACGTGGAAGTTCCGTCGAACTGGCGATAGACGCCGCCTGGATACGTGCGGAGCGTGGGAGAGGTTACAGTCGCGCCGTTCGTAACGACGCATGTTCCCACGCGGTTGCCTGTATATCCGCAATTCAGGTGGCCGCCCGACCGCGCGAACGTGCCGCCGATAATGGTGAACGTCGTATTCGTATAACCGGCTCCGCCGTAGTCCCAGCCGCCGGTGGAGTTCTTGTCGCAGTTCGCGAGCGTCGTGTGGCAAACATGATTATACGCGCTTCCGCCGATAAAGTCGTTGGACGTACGTATGATGGCGTTGGATAAGATGAGCGTTGATGCATTGTTGGAGATGCGGTAACCGAAGAAATCCACGCGCGCGTTCGCGGTTCCCCGCGTACCTACGAGCACCTGCTTGCCGCCCCAGAAGTTCCAGGTGCCTTCAGCCGACGGAGTCGAGTTCGTGATGTATCCGGTGTAATACGCCGTACCGCTGCCACTGCCCTTGCTCTCGAGGTTCTTGCCCGCGAAGTCGATGTTGTTCAGGAACGTCGTGCTGTTCGTCGAGCTGTCGTGGGTCAGCCAGAAGCTGGTGGTGTTGAACCCGTTCACGCGGCACGTCACCGTCCGCCCGTCGCCGCCGAAGTTGACGGTGAGGTCCTGCCGGAACGGAATGACGCCCGAATAGCCGTACAGTTCCACGGTGCCCCGACCGCTCGCCGCCACTGGCGCCGTGAACGAATCGCTCGTCTCCTGGAAATAGCAGAGATTGGCATTCGAGCCGGCGTTGCAGATTCCGAGGTGCGTGCCGGCGAGGCCGCTCGTCGCCCAGTTCGCGCGCAGGATGCCGTTGGAGATGATCACGTCCTCGTTGAACGTGCGCGTCCCCTCCAGGACGAGCGTGCCTTCGCCGATCTTCACCAGCCTGTAGTCGATCGTCGCCGGTCCGTCGAACGTCACCGTCTTTGTCTTCCCGACGTTCACGTAGACCGTCTCCGGCCCGACCGGGCCGCCCCGCACCGCGTCGAGGTCGAGCGCCTCGCCCGCCTCTGCGCCCGAGACGTCCCCGCCGCGTCCGCACGGCGTAAACGCGCCTGTGCCCGCGTTGCCGAAGAAGGCATCCGCCGTGCTGTCGTACACGCCCGCCACGCCCGCCGAGACGTACGGCGCGAAGGTGTGCTGGCGCACGCCCGCCTCGTCGATCGTCGCCCCGTAGAGCCTCATCGTGGCGAAGTCGCTGGCGCCGGTCGTGTTGCCGTTCGCGCAGAGACTGAGCGGCACGTCGCATGTCTGCGTGCGCTTCTCGAGCGGGACGGCGGCCGACATGCTGCCGGAGTACGCCTCCACGCCGTCGTACGCAAGCGAGATGCGGTCGTTCGGCCCGTCGATGGTGAAGATGGTGCGCCTCTTCTGGAAGTCGAGGTTCGTGTTCGTCCAGTTCCCGGTCGCGCCGTCGGTGAACGCCCAGCTCCAGGATGCGGCGCTGTTGATGTAGGCGGAGATCACGAACGTGCTGCCGCTCGCGCCGAACGGGCGCTGCTGGAGCGTGACGACGTCCTCCATCACGTAGTCCACGCTCACGGCGCTGTTCGGTCCCACGAAGTAACCTGTACGGATGAACGCGCAGGGATACGACGCACCGCCCGCGAAGAGGAAGAACCGCGCGAAGGCCGCGCGCCGCGCGTTGTTCGGGAGCGCGACTGTGAGCGCGGTCTCGTCGGCCGCGACGATCGCCACGCGCTCGCTCTCCGCCCAGTCGGCGAAACCCGCGCCCTTGTCGGCGTCGTCCCACGCGCACCACAGCTCGCGCGCGCCCGCCGCCGCGTCGAACGCGAGCGTGAGCGACTCCACGCCGTTCGTCGCCGTCACCGTCAGCGCCGCCCGCGCCGGAAGGGTCGCGCAAGCCGCGACAACCACAAGAAAGTGGAAAACATGTGATTTCATGCCGTAAGTTTAGCACGGCACGGCCCCGACTGTCAATCACGAAAGCTGTTCGAGCTCCGTCGCGGCGGGCTTCGTCCCGTCGTCCGCAGGCTCCTTCGTCCAGACCCGTATCGTCGCCGCCACACCGCCAGCGTCGCTGCCCGCAAGGCAGTGATTGGCCGCGACAGGCGCGGCCAATCACGCGCTCAGGGCATGTACGCCGGATCAGGACGCCGCACCATGCCCTCGGGATAGCGTTTCGTCTGCCAGTTGCCGCTTTCGTCCTGGTAGCACATGAACGGATACGGAGGATTGGGAATCGTCAGGTTCATCTCCTTCCAGAGCTGCGGATAGGTTTCCGGCGCCGTCCCCTCCTCGACCCACTTGCGAAGCAGGTCGAGGTGCTTGATCGTGTAGCCACCCGCCGTGCTGATGCGTCCCTTCCCGCCGCCGTGTGCATGGCCGGGCAAGGCAAAGAGCCGGCAGAACGCGCCGGTCTTGTCGTAACCGCCGTTCCGTTCGGCGAGCATCTCGTACCAGGCCACGGTCTCCGGACTCGGCGTCGTCTGGTCCTCCCAGCCGCACAGGACGATCAGCTTCCCGCCGCGGTCGCGGAAGGCGCTCAAGTCGGTGGAGCAGGCGTTCAAGAGGCTTCCGTTACGCGCGACCTCCTCGTCGTATTCGTCCCAGGTCAGGGCCTTGTCCACGCCCAGCCGCCTCCGCCTCAAATCCCCGAGGGAACCGCCCTTGCACTCGAAGTCGCGCCCCCGCGTGAAGCCGAAGAACGCGCCCGGCAGCATGCCGTGGCAGACGGTCTTTCCGTTGCGCGAGACGCCCATGAAGACGTTCTTGAGCCGTCGCTGCAGATCGGAGTCCGCGAGCGACGGATCCTTCTTCGCCGCGAGCGCGAGGAAGCCCTCGATGTCACGCTCCGAAAGGAACGGATTGGCGAGCACCTTCCCCGCATACGGCTTCGGGTCGCGGTCCTTCATGTATTCGATGGGCGCGTCGGCCACGACGCGCAGCTGCTCGCGGGTGAAGAGGGCCCGCCCCTGGTCGTCGTGCGTCTGGCCGTACAGGTTCACGAACTGCGCACTGCTCACCGTGGAAAACGCGGCGGGAATGGACGAGAGGACGCCGTCGTAGTCGGCCGGGAAGCGCATCACCTCGGTCAGCCCCTGGCGGCCTCCGCACGATCCGCCGCGGAAATAGGCATGCCGCGCGTCTCGTCCGTAAAACGCCTTCACGATGCGCTTCCCGTAGACGGTCATGAGGTGCGTCGCGCGCCAGGCGTAGTCACGCAGGACCGCCGGCGGGACGTCCTTCTTACGCCCGTTTCTGGAAACATAGGCGGAAGTCCCGAGGTCCGTGGTGGCCGCCGCGGCGTTCATCGCCACTGAAAGCCCGTAGGTGTCCGGCAACACGCCGCCGAAGCTGCTGTTTCCAATGCCCCAGAACTCACCGTTCCATTTCTCGGGAGGCGGCAACGCAATCCTGCACCCGATGTGGCTCTCCGTCTCCGGCTTCAGCACATAGTCCACAATCGCGATACCGTTGGACATCACCACGGAATCGGAAACCGAGCAGACCGAATCTCCAACCGACTTGACGCCCGCCAGGCCGTTCGCACCGTAAAGCGATAGGACCGCGCACACGGCCACAGCACCAACAATCGTTTTTGTTTTCATGCACTCCATTGTATCACATTTAGCCCTTGGCGGAAAGCCTTGAACCGGGGTCTGGGCGTGCGGGGCGCGGAGCGGAGGTTCGCTTCGGGAATGCGGGCTGCGGAACGCGGGGCGCGTAAGCGCCCCGCGTTCCGCAGACTAAGGGGCCCGGAGTGAAGCCTCCGGCCGCGTCACGCACGCCACTTAGCCAACTCTACACGAGCATGTAGGGTTGTGAGAAGAGCTCCTCGCCCGAGCCGTCCAGGGCGTACGCCTTGATGCGCGCGAAGATGTGCGCCTTGTTGCGCGGTGCGCTGGAGGAATACACCCCCTCCATCGTCCACTTGACGCCGGTACCCTTCTTCACGGTCTTCACGACGCCCAGGCCCGTGATCACCTCGAAGCGGGCCGGCTTGTCGGTCTCGGCCTCCACCGTCGTCTCGTGGAAGGAAATGCGCGTGAAGTTCAGTTCGCGGAGGCCGCGCTTCGCGCCGTAGAAGTTTCCGTCCCGGTAGGCCTTCAGGCAGGCCTGGACGCTGCGCTCCGGCGTCAGGAGCACGCTCACGCCGAACGAGCCGTCCTTGCGGCGGATGCTGTGGTCGGGCACGAAGAAACCGAAGCACTGCCGCCCCGTCGCGAGCACCCAGTCCCAGTACCTCTCGCCGTTGCCCGCGCCGCCCTCGATCACCTCCATGCCGAGCACGCGCGGATCGTGGTCGAGCAGCTTCAGGAGGAACATCCTGTCGTACGACGACCACACGGGGTGGTTGATCGTCACGCCGCCGCCGTCGGGATAGATCAGCCCCGCGATCATCCGGTCGATGGCCGTGCTCCAGAGTTCGCCCGAGCCGAAGTTGTACCCGCCGCGCACGCCCGTCTGGAACCGGCGCTTCTGCCACTGGTCGAACGTGCCGGAGGCGAACGTCGAGCCCGGCGCGTTCATGTGCAGACACGGGATCCCGTGGCCGTTCTCGTACCTGAAGGCGTGGTGCTCGGCGTTCGGCGCCTCGAGGATGCCTTCCGGCAGCGGCTTGAAGATCTTGCCGCCCTCCTTGAACGGATATTCCGCCTGCAGCTCCGCCGGCAGCTCCTTGATCCACTGCCCGACGATCTTGTTCCAGTCGAACGGACCGTCCACGCGCTTGTCGTTCACCATCACCGGGAAGTCGTGGTGCACGCGGTAGTAGTTCTCCGTCATCTTCGCAAGCGGCCACCACGGCGCGCTCGGATAGTAGTTGGAGAGCGTGATGAACTCGATCCGCTTCAGGATCGTCTCAAGGTCCTCCTGCGTCTTGCAGTGCACGTGGGTCGTGCCGCGTATCTGCAGCGCCGTGGCCCAGTCGACGCCTTTGTAGGGATTGCGGTTGCGGGGCGTCGTACAGGGCGCCTTGGCGTCCGCGCCCGGAGCGGCGGACTGCGCGCGCGCCGCCGGCGCGGCGGACGCCGCCGCCAGCGCCACCGTGGCATTCAGGAACTCTTTTCGTGTCATCGATTATCTCCTTGATTTAATATAAAACCTGGACCGTGCGCGCCTAGCAGCGGACGCCGTTCTTCTTCAGCTCCTTGCGCAGCTCGCCGTGGTCGAGCCCGCGCAGGGACACGCCCTTCTTCAACGCGAGCGCCGCCGCCGTGCCGGCCGCCTCGCCGATCACCATGCACTGCACGGTCGGACGGATGCAGCCGAACGCCTCGTGCGTCGCGGAGATGCAGCGTCCCGCCACGAGCGTGTTCTCCAGGCCCTTCACGACGAGCGAGCGGAACGGGATCTGGAAGTTCCACCGGGGCGGATAGCTCGTCTCGGGGTCTTTCAGCCAGGCCGGACGCGGCGTCGTGTCGATCGGGTGCGCGCCGAAGCCGATGCAGTCGTCGAACGTCCGCTGCTTGTAGATGTCCATCAGCTCCAGCACGTAGTCGCCCTGGATGTGCCGCGTCTCGCGGATGCCCATCTGCGGCACCTGCAGGAGGAACGCCTTCTCGAAGCCCGGGAACTCGCGGACGCTGTCCATCCAGCGTCCGATGATCTTCGCGAGCTCGCACTCCGCCGCCGTCACGTCGTCGGCGTTGCAGCCGTCCTTGC
The DNA here is from genome assembly GCA_900320225.1 of uncultured Lentisphaerota bacterium. Lineage (GTDB taxonomy): Bacteria > Verrucomicrobiota > Kiritimatiellia > RFP12 > UBA1067 > RUG572. The sequence goes on along the minus strand of ONRL01000050.1, from coordinate 17,468 downwards.
CCGCGATGCTGGGACACCCGAGGCAGGCGACGCCCTTGTCCGGCAGGTTGTACACCTGCACGTTGCCGGGGTTCTTCCCCTTGCGCCGCAGGTTGAACACGGCCATCTCGCCCTTCTTGTAGCGCGCGAACGCCTCCTCGTACGTAAACCGGGCGAACGGCTGCTTGGCGAAGAATTCCCTGTGTTCGCCCAAATAGCCGAAGAGCCGGTCGAAATCGACGTTGCCCACCTTGAACATCACGCCCATGGGATGCATCTGCCCGATCTTCGCCTGCGCGGCACAGACGTCCCGCTTCGTGACGCCCACCGTGTACTCCGCGCCGGCGCGCACGCACAGGTCGCCGTCGCCCGTGCAGTCGATGAACATCTTCGCCGGCACGACCTCGCGCCCCGACTTCGACTCCATCACCACGCCCTTCACGACGGCGCCGTCCTTCACGACGTCCACGATCATCGAGTAGAAGCGCAGCTTCACCTTCGCCTCCTCCATCATCTCCACGAGGACGCGCTTGAAGTTTTCGCTGCTCGTGAAGAGATAGGCGCCCACGGTTCCTTCGTTGCCGAGCGCGTACTTCTTCGTGAGCAGGCGCTTCGCGATCTCCATCGGGATGCCTTTTGCCACGTGCAGCGCGTCGGGATCCTTCGCGAGCGTCTCCAGGTCCTTCGCGTGCTCCTCGGGCTTGCCCGAGAACTTCTGGAACATCGTGATGCCCGCGTTGCCGTCCGTGAGCATCCCGCCCAGGAACCCGCGCCCCTCGATGAGCATCGTCTTCGCGCCGCCCCGCGCCGCCGCGAGCGCGGCGATCACGCCGGCCGTGCCGCCGCCCGCGACCACCACGTCCACGGGCTCCAGCACCTTCGCGCGCACCTGCTGCACGTACTCGCCGCCCGGCTGCAACGTCGCGCCGCCGGCCTTCTCCGCCGCCACGGACGGCAGCGCCATCCCCGCCGCCAGAACGGCGGACCCACCAATGAAATCCCTTCTCCTCATCGTGTTTCCCTTTCTCGTTTAGCCCACGATTCCGCGGAGGTTCGCCATGATGCGCTCGGCCACCTCGGGACGGTTCATCGTGTAGACGTGCACCGCGAGGACGCCGTTGGCGAAGAGGTCGATGATCTGCTCCGTCGCGTAGGCGACGCCCGCGTCGAGCATCGCGCCGGGATGGTCCCCGAAGCGGTCGACGATCGCCTTGAAGCGGCTCGGCAGGTAGGTGCCGGAGAGACGGCAGATGCGCGCGATCTGCTTGCCGTTCGCGACCGGCATGATGCCCGCGATCACGGGCACGGTCACGCCGCGCGTGCGCAGCTTCGCGAGATAGCGGTAGAAGATGTTGTTGTCGAAGAACATCTGCGTCGTCACGAAGTCGAGTCCGGCGTCCACCTTCTGCTTGAGGTACTCGATGTCGTCGTCCATGTGCGCGCAGTCGGGATGGCACTCCGGGTAGCAGGCGCCGCCGAGGCAGAAGCCACTTGATTGGAGGGCGCGCACGAGATCGACCGCGTGCGCGAAGTGTCCGGGCGGCGGCTCCGCGAGGTCGCGCGGCAGGTCGCCGCGCAGGCAGAGGATGTTCTCGATGCCCGCGGCGCGGAGCGCGGCGGTCTCCTCCGCGATCTTGTCGCGCGACGCCGCCACGCACGTGAGGTGCGCGAGCGCGGGCACGCCGAGGCTCTGCACGAACGCGGCCACCTCGGCCGTGTTCGCCTGCGCGTTGCCGGAGGCGCCGTAGGTGACGGACATGAACGACGGGCGCTGCTCGGCGAGGCGCACCACGGCCGCGCGGATCGGCTCGAACGAGGCGTCAGCCTTCGGCGGGAAAACCTCGAACGAGACGGAGGGATGACCTGACGAAAGGAGTTGTTTGATTTTCATAGTTCTGTATTGAGAATCAGCAAACATGGAATAGTTTATCACATCTCCCCAACATGTGGCAATGGCAACAAATGGTCATCGGTCGACAGCCAGGAATTTCTTCATGTTCTCGAAGAGCCAAGGGCGCGTCTTTGGCTTGCGGAAGAGGATCTGGCAATGCCCGGCCTTTTCAAGGCGCGCCGCGTACGGAACGCCCGCCTGCACGAGACGGTTCGTCAGCGCCTCGTAGTTCTGCGTGGCGACGATCCCGTCCGTGCCCACGGCCGCAGGCGGCGGGACGGCAGAGCCGGCCATTTTCCAGAGCTCCGCGAACGGGCGCCTCTCCCCGCCCGGCACGGGAGCGAACGTGTTCGACGTCGGGACCGTCCCGATGTCGCCGTAGAGGCAGATCGTCGGCGGCGACTCGGCGCACACGAGGTTGACCGGCGAGTAGCGGGCGAGATGGCTGACGAGATTCGTGAACGCGCCGTAGTCGCGTCCCGCGCCGGAGAGCGCGCCGAAGTTCCCGTTCCATGTCGCAAACTCGCTTTTCGTGGCCCCCATGCCCGCCACGCCGAACTCCGGGCTGGAGAGATCGGTGGGGCCGCAGTCGCTGAACACGCACGCCACGGGCACCGCGTGCGCGAAGTTGAGACCGAGCGCGGACGGCTTGGCGCCGTCGTAAGCGTAGAGGAGCGCGAGGTGTCCGCCCGCCGAACTGCCGCCGAGGACGATTCGGTCGATGTCGATTCCGAGCGCGGCGGCGAGCTGCGGCAGATGCGAGACCATCGCGTCGACGTCCGCCAGCATGTCAGCGAAGGTGTGGTCGCCGCCCCGGCCTTTGTTGCAGAGCGCGTAGTTCATGGACGCGACGACGAAGCCCTGCTTCACAAAACCCTCGAAGAACCCAAGCGGGCCGTCCTTGTTGCCATACATCCAGGCGCCGCCGTGGATGCAGAGGAAGAACGGCGCCGTCTTGGGGATCTTGCCAAGCGGCGCAGGCAGGTACAGGTCGTACGTCTGCGCGACGTCCGCATGTGCGGCTCCGGCGCCGAGCTGCCGCGGACCGTAGGCGAGGTTCCGGCAGACTTTGACGCGGGAAAACCACGACGCCCGCTTCGGTTCCAGCCGCAGCGGCGCCACCTGCTCCTTCGCAAGCGCCAGCGCCGCGCAGCACGCGGCAATTACCGCACCGAAAAACTTGCTTTTCATGTTCGTGTTTCGTTCCTGTTTTCCATTGCGCATATTATAGCATACTGAGATCCTTTAACGGGAAGTGCTAACCAGTTTCACGTCGGCGGAATAAGTGGTATAATCTTGCGGTGAACTTGCACTATCCAGACGAGCTGCCCATCTGCGCGCACCGCGGGGAAATCCTCGCGGCGCTCCGCGCGCATCCGGTCGTCGTGGTGTGCGGCGACACCGGAAGCGGCAAGACAACCCAGCTCCCGAAGATGGCCCTCGAACTCGGCCTCGCCGCGAAGGGACGGCGCATTGCCTGCACGCAGCCGCGTCGCCTCGCCGCCGTCACGATGGCCGAGCGCGTCGCGAACGAACTCCAGACGCCCGTAGGCGGACTCGTCGGCTACCAGCACCGCTTCTCCCGGAACGTCTCGAAAGACACGCGCATCAAGTTCATGACCGACGGCGTGCTGCTCGCCGAGACGCGCGCCGACCCGCTTCTGCGCGCCTACGACTGCATCATCATCGACGAAGCCCACGAGCGATCCCTCAACATCGACTTCCTCCTCGGCATCCTCAAGCGCGTCCTCGCGCGCCGACGCGACCTGAAGGTGGTCGTCTCGTCCGCCACGCTCGACACGAGCCGCTTCGCCGCCTTCTTCGACGGCGCGCCCGTCGTCTCCGTGCCCGGACGCCTCTTCCCCATCGAGGTCCGCTACCGCCCGCCGGAAGACGGCGAGGAACTCGACCTCCCCCGAGACATCGCCGCCGCCGTCGCCGAGCTGCCACCGTCCGAAGACATCCTCGTGTTCCTCCCCGGCGAGCGCGACATCCGCGAGACGGCCGACCACCTCGCGCGCGTGCGGCACGGCGAGGACGACATCATCCCCCTTCTCGCCTCGCTCCCCGCCGGCGAGCAGCAGCGTGCGTTCCGTCTCTCCGCACGCCGCCGCATCATCCTCGCCACGAACGTGGCCGAAACCTCCGTCACCATTCCCGGCATTCGCGCCGTCGTCGACACCGGCCTCGCGCGCATCTCGCGCTACATCCACCGCACACAGGTGCAGCGTCTCCAGATCGAGCCCGTCTCGCAGGCCTCCGCACGCCAGCGCGCGGGACGCTGCGGACGCATCGGCCCCGGCACCTGCATCCGTCTCTACTCCGAAGAGGATTTCAACGCCCGCGACGCCTACACGCCCCCCGAGATCCTGCGCTCCTCCCTCGCCGGCGTGATCCTCACGATGCTCGACCTCCGCCTCGGCGACATCGAGCGGTTCCCGTTCATCGACCCGCCCAAGCCCGTTATGGTCCGCGAAGGACTCCGCGAACTGCTCGAGCTCGGCGCCATCTGCCACGCGCCCGAAGGCGGCCCCGCCCTCACGGACATCGGACGCAAACTCGCGCAGATCCCCGTGGAGCCCCGCCTCGCGCGCATGCTCCTCGCCGCGTCCGAAAACGCCGTCCTGCCCACGGTCCTCCCCGTGGTGGCGGCGCTTGCGTGCGACGATCCGCGCCGCCGTCCCATCGACGCGAAGCAGCAGGCCGACCAGCAGCACGCGAAGTTCCGCGTGCCCGGCTCCGACTTCCTCGGCATGCGGAAGCTCTGGGACTGGTGGGGAAACGAAACGCGCGACCTCTCGCAGGCCAAGGCGCGTAAACTCGCCACGTCCAATTACCTCTCCTATCCGAAGATGCGCGAATGGCGCGACCTCGCCCGCCAGCTCGAAAACCTTGCGAAACGCCTCGGTTTCTCCTTCGCCGAACCAACCGGACGCAAAGAAGAGGAGACATCCGCCGCGCTCCACCGTTCCCTCCTCGCCGGACTCCTCGGCCGCATCGGAAAGTTCGACGAGGAAACGCACGACTACCGGGGCGCGCACGGACTCCGTTTCGTACCACATCCGGCATCCGCCCTGAAGAAAGCCACGCCACCCTGGATCTTCGCCGGTGAGCTCGTGGACACGGCGCGTCTCTTCGCGCGTACCGCCGCCACGCTGGATCCCACCTGGATTGAACCTGTCGCCGGTGACCTCTGCAAGCGCCATTGGCATTCGCCCGAGTGGGATGCGCAGTCCGGCTTCGTGCGCGTGACGGAACAGGTTACGCTCTACGGACTCGTCATCGTCCCCGCGCGCCGACGCGACCTCACGCGCCTCAACCCCGCCCTCGCGCGCGAGATCTTCATCCGGCGCGGGCTTGTGGACGGCGACTTCCCGCGTCCGCCCCCGCCCGTCCGCGAGAACAACGCCCTTCTCGACGCCCTCCGCCGTCGCGCGGAGAAACTGCGCCGTCCCGAGATCTTCGACGCCGCCCGCCTCGAGGCGCACTTCGACAAGATCGTCCCCGCCGACGTCGCCTCCGCCGACGCCCTCCGCAAATGGCTCGCACGCGCAACGCCCGTCCAGCTCGGCAAGTTCCACCTGAAGAAGACCGACTGGTGGCCGTCCGACGACATCGCCTCGCATGATTTTCCTGATACCATCCGCATCGGCGACGTGAAGATGGCGCTCGTCTACCGCAACGCGCCCGGCGAGGAAGACGACGGCATCACCTGCACCGTCCGCGCCTCGCGTGCCCACGCGCTCCGCCTCTGGCGCGCTGACTGGCTCGTGCCGGGTCTCCTGCCCGAGAAGCTGACCTGCCTCCTCTCGGCGCTCCCCTCCTCGTTCCGCCGCGTGCTTTCACCGATCTCGGACACGGTGGCCGGTCTGCTCGCGCACCTCAAGCCCGGCACCGAACCGCTGCTCGACGCCGTTCGTCGCACGATCTACGAACAGTGGGGCTTCCGCATCCCCGCCGAGGCCTTCGACGCCGCGCGCATCCCCAACCACCTCCGCGTGCGCTACCGCGTGGTCGACGACGCCACGGGCCGTGTCCTCGCCACATCCCGCAGCCTCGACGAAATCTTCGCGGCCATGGCCACAACGGGAGGGACGCGCTCCTGCGCGTCCGCCCCAGCACCTGCCCCCTCCACCACCTGGACCTTCGGCACAATCCCCGAAAAGACCAGCAACGGCCATGCGGGCTGGAAACTCGAACACTTCCCCGCCCTCCAGGACGAAGGCACAGGCGTTTCACTGCGTCTCTTCGGCAGCGCCGCAGCAGCAACAACCGCACACGCGAACGGCGTGGCGCGTCTCTTCCTGCTCGCGCTCGGCCCGCACGCACGTATCCCGTTCCGACGCAACAAGCTTCCGTTCGGCGCGGCCGTGTACCTGCGCGACCTCAACTACGACGACGACCGCATCGCCGACGACATTCTCGCCGGCGCGGTACGCGAGGCGTTCGTGCGGGACCAGCCGCCGGTCCGTGACGCGGCCACGTTCGAGCAGCGCCTCCGCGAACGCCGCACGGCGCTGAACCTCGCACAGGATGAAATCATGCGGATCGTCGCGGAATCGGCCGCGTCCGCCGCACAGATCGTTGAAACGCTGGAATCTCCTGCGTCCCGCCTTCCCATGGAAACGACGGATTCCATCCAGACCCAACTCGCCTGGTTGCTTTTCCGTGGTTTCCCGCGCGTGGTGCCGCTCGCGCAACTGCGCCATTACGCGCGTTACCTCAAAGGCGCGGCGATTCGCCTTGAGCGCGCCCGCACGAACCCGTCTGGCGACCGCGCGAAAGAAGAACGCCTCGCGCCCTACTGGCAGCGCTACCAAGGGGCCGTGAGCGACAAGTCAGGGACGTACGACGCCGTCGCCCTCGCGGAGTATCGCTGGATGGTGGAGGAGTACCGCGTCTCGCTCTTCGCGCAGGAACTGCACACGCCCCAGCCCGTCAGTCCCAAGCGCCTCGACGCCCTCTTCACTGAAGCGGGCACCCATTTCTGTGGGAGCGCGAAAACACCCGCCCGCCGACCGTGAGCAACGCCACGCCCACGAGGTAGGCAACCGCAAGGGAAGCCAGCCCCGTCGCCATCGAATAGTGCGCCTTTGTCCAGCCGAGCACGGTAGGCGAGAAGCATCCGAACAGGAACGCGATCATCAGGTTGAAGCCCGCCGCCGAGGCATGGTAGCGCGGCTCCACCACGTCGAAGAACGCGGCGAAATTGTTGGAGTCGTAGGCGCCGCGGAACACGCCGAAGAGGAACATCGCGATGCAGCACGTCAGGTAGGTCGTGGCCTGCGACATCAGGAAGATGAACGGCGCGCCCAGAAGCAGCCCGCCGCCGATCACCCAGAACCGGATCGTCGGGCACCGCTTGACGAACCTGTCGCCGACGCGGGATCCGATGACGATGCCGAGAGCCGCGCCGAGGTAATGCCACAGGACGGCGTTGAGCCCGGCGGACGCCTTGCTCACGTGGAACGTCTCGGAGAGGTAGTTCGGCATCCACGTCTTGAACCCCACGTCCACGTACACCTCCATGCCGAGAGCCAGCGCGATCAACACGGCCGCCGGTTTCGAGAACATCGCCTTCAGCGCGCCGCCGATCGTCACGGGAGGGACGCGCTCCCGCGCGTCCGCCGCATCGGCCGCACCAAGTTGCGCCCCTCCCGTGTTTTCGGTCGCGCGGGAGCGCGAAGTTCCCGTGTTGCGGAGCGTAAACGCAAGAACGGCCGCCCAGCAGAGGCCCAATGCGCCGAGCACCTTGAACGGCAGGCGCCACCCTTCCGTGCCCAGTCCCGCGAACCATCCGGCGAGCCAGCTGCATCCAATCACGCCGCCGTACATGCCGAGCTGCAAAAGCGAAAGCGCCGTGGCCTTGGAGTCGGCATGGAGCTGCGAGATGAGCGACGTGGACGACGGGTAGTAGAACGGTTGCCCGAATCCGTTGATGAAGCCGTACGTCACGACGAGCGCGCCGATACACGTCACGAAGCCGGACGTGAGGATGCCCGCGCTGAAAATCGCGACGCCGATCACGACCATCCACTTGCGGCTGAAGAGGTCTGCCGCGAATCCGGCAAAGGGAATTGTAATCCCGTAGACGAGCGTGAACACCGTACTCACCAGCCCGAGCTGCACGTCCGTTGCGCCGACCGCGCCCTGGATGGAGCCGAGAAGCGGCCCGTAGACCTGCCGCGTGCCCTGTTGCAGGAAAAACGCCACCCACAGGAGGGCCAGCGCGAACCATTTGTAGTCGATCTTTTTCATTTTCGCCTCTTCGCGGCAAAAAGTATACCACAGCACGCCCCGGCGCACAAGGCACTACCGCACAATCACCATCGTGCCCGATTCGTCACGCGCACGCTCTAATTGACGAACTGAGGGCTATGGCGTCCACGTGAAGGCGCAGGACTGGCTCCGGTTCGCCTCCACGATGGCGTTCCAGAGCCGCAGCACGGGTGCGTCTGGCTTCGGCGGCTTCGGGTAGAAGAACTCGCGCTGCACGAGCGAGGCAACGGCGCGTCCCTTGGACGTGCGCAGGAGCGCGTAACCTATGTCTCCCCAGGCGCCCGTGGACGGCAAGCAGAGACTCCGCTTGGGCGCAGCCTTAGACCAGGCCTCGCGTACCTCACGCGTGTACCAGCGATGGTCGTGCCCGTGGATGTATCCAACCACGGACGGCGTACGTACAAGAAGGTACGCAAGCGGCTTGCCGCACACTGACAGGTCGCCGACAGGAAAGTGCGAACACACGAACACGGGCTTTTTCCACGCGGGAAGCGCCGACGCAAACCAGTCCTGCTGGTCCTTGTCAAGCTGTCCGTTGTTGGGTCCACTGTCGTTCAAGGCGCGGTCATCTGTGCCTTGAAGCCCATCGAGCATAATGAAATCGACGGCACCTGCATCGCACACGGAGACAATACGCCCGGGCACTTTCGTGTTCGTTGCGTATGAGGGATATGCCTCGAGAAACGTCGATCGCCGGTCGTGGTTGCCGACGCCCAGCGTCACGGAGACACCCGCGTCCTCGAGGCGCTTGAGCGGTGCCGCCGCCCGCGCATAGTCTTCCTTGCGCCCGTACATGCAGGCGATGTCGCCAAACACGACGGCCCGCGCCGGCAGCGGATTGAGCGCGAGGATCTCGCCCACGGCGCGCTCCAGCCTTCCAAGCTGGTGCGAATTCGAGATGCCGTTCACGTGCAGGTCGCTCAGCAGAACGGTAAGATCGGCGTCGAAATCCCCTGGTGCCTTGGCAAACAGCCGCGGCACGGCCACCGCCGAACCAAAGCATCCGAGAAATCTCCGCCGTGAAACACCCACCGCCGCATCTCCATCTGTCACGTCACGGCAACGTGGCCGTGAACGAATACGTACCCGACCCCGCGCGCGTTGGCGCGTTTCCGGGCAGCTTCACCGTGGCCGTCGTGTTGGGAGGAATCGTCACGTCGAGCGTCACCTTCTTGCCGTCGCGCTTCCACGCGCTGACGATCTTGCCGTAGGGGCCGTTGACGGACGCCTTCACCCACGTCAGATCCTCGATGACCTGCGGCGCGATCACGAGTTCCTTGAAGCTGCGCGCCTTCACCACCGGCACGGCCCATGAAGTCGCCGAACATGATGTGGTTGCGGCTCGAGCCGTTGTTCCAGTCCTCCCAGAGCGTGGTGCCGCCCTTCTGGATCCACTCCACCATCGAGGGCTTCGTGGGGTTCACGAGCATCTTGAACGCGAGGTCGGTGCGGCCGATGCGGGAGAGCGCGCGGAACACGTGCTTCGTGCCGAGCAGTCCCATGTTCACGTGGCGGTCCATGCTCTCCACGCTCGCGACGAGCTTCGCGGCCGTGGCGGCGCGCTGGGTTTCCTCGACCACGCCGTACGCGATCGGGAACGCCTGCGCGGTCTGTCCGCCGTTGTCGTACACGCCGTCGCCCTTGTAGAACTTCTTGTTGATGCCGGCGCGCGTGCGCGCGGCCGCCGCCGCGTAGGCCGCGGACTCCGCGGAAAGCCCCTTGACGGCGGCGATCTCGGACGCGATCCGCAGCGCCTGGTAGTAATAGCAGGAGCTTGTCAGCCCCGTGGAGGGAAAGTACTTGCGGTCGACGGGAACCCAGTCGCCGAGTCCGTGCTTCACGAGCCCGTCGCCGTCCGCACGCGTCGCCGTGTAGGCGAGGTAGCGCTTGAGCGTGGGATAGATGGCGTCGAGCACGTGGCGGTCGTCGCGGTATGTCCAGAGCGTCCACGCGATCACGGGGAGCGCGCTGTCCCACGCGGGGCCGTTGCCCCACACGAACCCCCAGCCCGACGTGGGCACGATGCAGCAGATGTCGCCGTTCGCAAGCTGCGTGTCGCAGATGTCGCGCAGCCACTTCTCGTAGGCGGCCGTGTTCTCGAAGCAGTACTGCGCGAGCTCGCTCGCGATCGACGCGTCGCCCGTCCAGCCGTTCTTCTCGCGGTGCGGGCAGTCCGTGGGATAGCCATCGACGAAGTTCGAGCGGTAGGCGCGGTCGCCCATGCGCATGAGCGTGTTGAACGTCTCGTCCGAGCAGGCGAAGGAAGCGATCGTGGAGAACGCGGTGTGCACGATGCACGCCGTCACGTCCTCCGCGGCCGGCGCCCGGCGGAGGCCCTTGATGAGGACGTACTGGAAGCCGTTGTAGGTGAAGCGCGGCTCGTACACCTCCCCGTCGCGGCCGGAGCAGACGTAGCGGTCCGTCTGGAACGCGGCGTCCTGCGCGCAGACGCGCTGCGAGGCGGGATAGCGGAAATGGTGGTCGATCATGCGGGTTTCCCGGCCTTCCGGCGCCTTGTCGTGCAGGCCGTCGCGCACGGATCCCGCGGCGGGCGTGCCGTCCGCGTTCGCGCGCTCGTCATAGCGGATCGACACCACGTCGCCCTTCTGCTGCCCGCGCAGCGTAAGGCGCACCCACCCGGCCATGTTCTCGGGGAACGTGACCATGTACGCGCCGCCGCCGAGGTCCTTGACGGAACGCGGCTTGAGCGTGCGCATCACCTCGGCGCCGGGGCAGTTCTCGGCCATGAGCGCGCCCTTCGGGCCCGGCACCTCGACCGCGCGCACCACACGGCCGTCGAGGTCGGGCATCGACGGGTCGCGCCCGCCGATCACCTCGCCCTCGCGGATGCAGTCGTAGCCCACCGGGCTCGCCACCTGACGCCACGAGCCGTCGGTCGCCACCGTCTCGCGCGTGCCGTCGGCATACGTGATCTCCAGCTGGGCGATCGCGCGCGGGAAGTCGCGCCACGGCGCCACGTCGAAGTTCCACGTGGCGATGGAGCGCACGTCGTACCAGCCGTGGCCCACGAGGATCCGCAGCGTGTTTGCGCCGGACTTGAGGTCGCCGTCGAGGCGATAGGTGGAGTAGAGGACGCGGTGGTCGAACATCGTGGGCGAGGGGTCGAGCACCTTCGTGCCGATCTTCGTGCCGTTGAGGGACGCCTCGTAGAAGCCCACGCCCGTCACGTGCAGAACGGCGGAGGCGACGGGCTTCGACACGGTGAAGGTCTTCTCGAACGCGGGCGAGGCGTTCTCGCAGCGCGTGACGAGCCCCTTCGCGAACGCGGGCTCCTTCGCCGCGCCGAGCGCGGAGACGGCGCCGTCGGGCGAGGTCCAGGTGGTGTCCGTGCCGAACGACTTGCCACCCGGCAGATTGAAGCGCGCGAGGAACGCATACGGTTCCTTCACGGACGGGTTGAAGTTGTCACGCACGATCTCAACCTCGATCGTGTTCTCGCCCACCACGAGCCACGGCGTGATGTCGCGGAAACGCAGGTAGCGCCAGTTGTGGATGTGGCCGCTGTGGAGATGGCAGGACTTGCCATTGACGCGCACGACGTGCTGCGGCACGGCGGCATGCACCATCTCCACGTACTCGCCCGGCTTCGCGCCGGCGAACGTGAAAGTCTTGCGCAGGGTCACCGCGCCTTTCTTGCCCTTCGGCGCCGTGATCCACTGCGCGCCGGTGAGGTCGGCGTCCGGACGCGTCTCGGGCGCGGGGCCGATCCACTTCGCGGACCAGTCGGACGGCTTCATCACGCCCATCGTGAACTCGGCCGGCTCCGACCAGTCGCTCTCCTTGCCATAGTTGCACCAGGTCTTGACCTTCCAGAACACGCGCTGCGACGTGGCGAGCGGCGCGCCGGCGTAGGGGACGCCCACGGACTGCGCGCCCGCGACCTTCCCGGAATCCCACAGGTCGCCCTGGTCGGCGTCGAGCTTCGCGCGCGAGGACGCCGCAAGCACACGCCATGCGGCGGTCGTCACGTCCTTCGCGCCCTTGCGGAGACCCTGCCCCTGCTTCCACGCGAGGCGCGGGGCGGGGACGTCGATTCCGCAGGGGTTGACGCGCCATTCCACCGTGAGGCCGAACGGACGCGAAGAGGCGGCCGGCGCAGTGCAGGTGGGCGCGCACAGTCCTTCCAGGGCCGCCGCGCAGACAAGGGCAAACAGTGTTCTGGTTTTCATGGGCGTTATTATAGCAAACCGCCGCAGAAACGGGAAGATGCCCGTTGTCCCAACATCCGGCGACCAACGGAAGATGAGCATCGCGATGTGCTTGCCTCAGCGCAGGATCACCATCGTGCCGGAGGGAATCGGCACGAGGTTCAGCCGATGGAAATCCCAGCACAACCAGCATCCGCCACCCGTCACGTCGTTGCGGTGCGTGATGACGTTCCATCCCGGCTTGAGCTCGCCGGGGTCGACGGCTAAGGCATAGGCCGTTCCGTTCTTCAAGCCGCCCGTCGTGAACTTCTGCACGCCGTTGAGGTGCACGGAGAACGGCCACTGGTCTTTCACGTAGCCCAGCTCGTTGGTCAGCGTCGCATAGTTGCCGGCCCCCTGGGCGACGACGCGGCCGGTAAACGTGAACGCGTGCCGCGCGGCGATCCGCTCCGGCATCCAGAAGCGCAGATGCATATCCTTGACGCCCATGGGACAGCCCCGCTGCACGCCGGCGTAGTTCCAGTCGCCGACGTAGAATGCGGTCGGCACCGCCACCTCGCGCGAGAACTCGCTGTTGCTCCAGTTGTCGGTGCCGAGTTGCCAGGACCCGGTCATCTCGATCACGTCGAACGCGAGCGACGGCGCCGTGCTGGACGCAAGGCGCGTGCTGTTAGCGGATAATAATGATCATTGGCGCGATGCCCATCTTGAGCATCAGCTTGCCGTCCTCCACCACAAGCTTCGGCTCGCCCTGCCCTTCGGCGAGCGCAGGCGTGGCCGTCCAGCCGTCCAACGTCGCGGGCATGTCGAACGAGCCCGCCACGTCCGTCTCCACCGAGGCTCTACCTCAAGATGATGACCGTGCCGCGCGCGGGGCCGAACTTCAGGGCCATCCCGCCGTCGGCAAGGCTCAGCTTCCAGAGCTGGCTGGAGATGGGCGTGCCGTCCCTCGCCACGAGCGTGAGCGAAGGCACGGCCGTCAGCGGCGTCGCGAACGTCGCCACCGTCTTGACCCGGCCGAAGGTCTCGTCGTCGAGCGTGTCCGCCTCCGTCACGCGCACGCCCTTCCCCGCCGCGAACGCGAGCGTGTGGGCCATCAGGAGAGGCTCGGAAGACGCCGTCAGGGCGGAGACCGCCGCCGCCGGCAGCTCCAGGTCGCCGCCCGGATAGCCCAGCCGGTGCGAGAACATGAGCGTGCCGCCCTCCAGGCGCGTCGCGCCGCCGTAGGTGTTGGCGCGCGTGAGCGTGAGCTTGCCCGCGCCGCGCTTCGTGAGGCCGCCGTGCGCGAAGGAGGGGTCGTCGAAGTCCACCATCGTGGGCGTGCAGGACCAGGTCGCGCTCGCGTCTCCCTTCTCGAACGTGACGGTGGGCGCGGACGTGAAGCCGAACCCGCGCGCGTTCACGATCACGTTCGTCACGCGGCGCGTCGTGTCGTCGAAGTCGAGCAACAGGTCCGTCGTGCGGCCGTGCTTGGAAAGGCCGTCCACCACCGGACGCGTCGGCCCGATGAAGAGGTTCGTGGCCGTCGTGGCCAGCACCTCCGCCGGAAGCGCCACGGACTGGATGCCGAGGCCGTACGGCTTCTCGAGCGCCATGCGCCAGGTCACGTCCTTGCCGTCCGTGTCGATCGTCGCGCCCTTCTCGTAGACGGTCGCGCGCGTCAGCTCGCGGACGGAGTCGGTGGCGGAGGAGCCGAAGAACTCGCCCGCCTTCGCCGTCTTGAGGATGCCGCCGTTGAAGTTGAGGTAGTACTGCGAGCCGGCCGCGACGAGGCTCGTGATCGACGCCCACGCCGGCGTTGAGCTGCTGTTGACCTGCCCGCGCCAGATCCGCGGCACGTACAGCGTGCCGCCGTCGTTGACGTTGACGTTGGCCGTGTTCGGCGCGGCGGCGTTCGTGTTCGCGCAGCAGAGGATGCCGGGATACGACGCGTTCGCGGACGGCGACATGTCCATCAGCGTCCCCTCGCCCGCGACGGTGAGCGACCCGACGGAATTCACGCATGTGGGCGTGTAGTTGGCGAACCCGAACGTGGCGACGTTCTTCCACGTGGACGTCCCGCCCAGCTGGGCGTAGGCGCAGTGGCTCGCGCCGCTGAAGCCGAAGCGGACCGGCTCGTTGAGGCCGTTGTGCTCGAAGCGCCCGCCGCGCTGCACCACGAACGCGCGCGTGTTGCCGTTGCCGCCGATGTTGAACCAGAAGTTCTGGCGGGCGAGCCCGCCCAGCATCCCCAGATAGCCGTAGGCGTGTTCGCCGTTCGTGCCCTGGCTGCCCGTGATGTGCGCGTTGTTGTCCGAAAATCCGTCGCAGAAGTCGAGCTCGGCGTTTCCCGAAAGGTACACCGCCCCGCGCCCGTAGGAGCCGATCGCGACCTGGTTCGACACGACGGCGTTGTCGCCGATGCGCAGGATGCCGTACGTCTTCGCGTCGCCGGCCCAGTACGCCCCGACGAGTATCCGCCGCTCTTCCCCCCTCTTGCGCATCCCGTCGCAGGCGAGGAGGCGGGCGTTGCCGACGACGTTGACCTCCGCGGGGACGTCCAGTGTCGTGCTCCCGATGTAAAAACTGTTCGTCACGTAGAACGTGGTGTCGCCGCCGAAGGTCATCAGCCCGCTTCTCTGGGTGATGCCGTTCACGTAGTTCGTGCCGCTGTCGAGGAAATCGTATTTGGCGAGAATCTCGTGCATGACGCGTGCCGGCCCCGTCATGCCGCCGTAGAGGTAGGCGTGCGCCGAGGCGCTGTACTGGTGGAGCGTGACCGACGGACCCTCGAGCGTGATGGCGCCTTTGTAGTGCCCGCCGCCGTTCACGTTGAACGCGCTGCCGTCGAGGAAGTGCGTGCGGAAGGTCGGCGCGCTGGCTTGGTTGACGCTGAAGATGCGCAGTTCGCAGTTCCTGTCGACCGTCACCAGCATGTTCGAGACGCTGCCGTTCGACCCGGCCGCGTCCTTGACCTTAACGGACCCCTCAATGAGCAGGCGGCAGTTCCCCGTCAGGAACACCTCGCCCGGATCCTTGATCGCCAGGTCGCCGGAGCGCGCGAACTGGAAGATGCGCGAATAATTGGCATCGTGCTTGGTGGCGCTGCCGGGCCACGTCGTGCGCGACGCGGTGAGCGTCAGCTTGTGGTTGTTCATGTACAGCGTCGTGTACGTGAACCCCCACCGCGAGCCGCAGTTGATCGTGGTGTCGCCGTCCAGCCAGATCTCCTTCATGAGGCCGTTGACGACGTGGTCGCAGTGCGTGACGGGACGCTGGATCGCCCCCGTGCCGTCGGGGCCGGCGCCGGAGACGTGCCACTTCGTGTTCCAGAACGGGGACTGCGTGGTGGTGAGAGTTCCCGGGAGGAGGTCGAGGAACACGATCGCGCCGCCCACGCCGGTCGCGGGGTCGCTCTCGACCGTGATGGCCGCGGGCTTGCCGAAGGAGCGCTGGAGGCCGGAGAGGAAGCCTTCGCGGATCTGGATGCCGCCCGTGTAGACGTCGTTCGTCTGCGGCACGAAGCACGCCTCGCCGCCGCCGACCTTGACGATGTTCGTCACAGTCGTCTCGATGGGCACGGTGTTCGTGTACACGGCGTCGGCGGGGACGTCGAACGTCAGCGTCTTGCCGTCCGCGCTCAGCGTGCGCTCCGCGCCAAACGCCGTCGCGCCCGCCAGGCACGCCGCCGCCACGGCGATTCCAAAGGGAATCGTCCTCATGCTGTGTCTTTCTCTTGTCATCGCATGGTTCTCCTCGTTGTCATGCCGCCATTCTACCACAATCGGCCCCCATGCCACAAGCGCAAACAAGGAGCTGGAGCTATGCGCCGAAGTCGCCCGTCAGCCAGTCCGACCGGATGGCCGCGCCGTGTCCGCCGAAGCTGTTGGCCGGCGAGACGGCGAAGCGGAAGCGACGCCCCCGCACCGTGGGCACCTTGTTCGGCGGAGGCAGCTCCGAGCAGGCGAACACGCACGACACCGTGTCGTCGTCCTTCTCCGGCGCCCAGTAGAAGTGCGGCGAGTAGACGCGCTTCGTCGTCCAGATCTTCGACCGGTCCGCATCCTCCGCCTCCACCGTCACCTGGAAGTCGAACGCGTGCGCGCCGCCCTCGAGGCCCTTCACGTTCGGGAAGGTCACGACGATCTGGTCCGTCTCCTTCTTGGCGCGGTTCCTGCCCTTCCGGCGCTCGCACGTCACCTCCGCTCCGGCGGCGAACTCGGGCACGGGCGCATTCTTCGCGCGCTCGGCGAAGGAGCTGGCGTATGCGGGCAGCGGCACGATCCAGTCCGGGCCCAGCGGCAGGTCGTTCGCGAAGTCGCGGCGCTCAAGCACGATGCGGTCGTCGTAGACCGTCACCAGCTGGCCGTGCTGCGCGTCGCGTCCGGTGAGCGCCGGCATCTGCTGGAAATCGTTGTCCCGCTCGAGCGGCGTGTGCGAGTGGCCCGTGAAGGCCACCGCGTTCGGGAACGCGCTCAGCGCGGCGGTGGAGTAGCCCTTGTCCTCGCCCCACGCCCACGGCGCGGAGCACGTGCCCTTCGGATGGAAGTGCTGCGTGTAGAAGAACGGCTTCGTACCTGCCAGCTCGCCGCGGTGGCTCTCGAGGAACGCGGCGATCGCGCCCTCCTTCAGGTAGCCGTTGTCGTGGTCGTAATGGACGCCCACGAACTTGTAGCCCTTCACGGTCTTCACGTACATAGGCGAATAGTCTTCGTCGAACACGCGCTTCCAGCCCTCGGCCACGTGCAGCGAGAGGATGTCGTCGCCGTGCTTCTCCTTCGTGATGCCGAACTTCCGCGCGGGGCCGTAGTGCCAGCCGTCGATGTCGTGGTTGCCCGTCACGAAGATCTTCTCGACGTGCTCGCCGTCAGGGCGCTTGTCGCCGGGGAACACGCGCCGCCACGTCTCGCCCACGCGGCGCAGCTGCGAGTCGAGTCCGCTGTCGGCCATGTCGCCCGCGATCAGCACGGCGTCCACCTTCTGGTCGCGGAAGTACGCGAGGGCCTTCTCGAAGATGTCGCACGAGCCCTTTCCGCGCGTGATGTGGATGTCGGAGAGCGCGCCGAACCGGAGCCGCGCCGGACCCGTCGCGCCGAACGCGCGGTGCCCCATTCCCGCCGCCGCCAGGAACGCGAGCGCGCCCTGCCCGATGAACGCACGCCGCGTCTGCG
>ONRL01000290.1 GCA_900320225.1 uncultured Lentisphaerota bacterium | reverse complement strand
CACGGTGTTTTCAAATCCCCTTCTACTTCTGTCCATGTTCAGCCGAATATTACGCTGAAGAATTCTCGCCCTGTCAGCCCGCGAGTCCGAAAGAGGATGCCCTGACCTCACTCCCGTCCCGTCAGCGCACCCAAAGCCCGCTCGTCCTGTTGCGGAGACCCGTCGGGACACCCCGCTGACAAGGCAAGCCAGGGCCTCGGATGCATGCCGAAGCCGCCGACCGCACGAATCCGATGCCGCTACGTCACAACAGGCCTCCTTTCAACATGATGCGCACGAGCTTCGACGGATGCTCCCAAAGGTCACGCTTCACCTGCTCCGTCGTCTTCTCCGTCCGTCTGGCGCAGATCCACATCCCGAACGACCGGGCGACCATCGCCGCCGACATCAGGCTCTCGTCGCATCGACGCGTGAGGACGTCTTCATGATATCCGTTGTCTCGCTTTCCGTGATAGACCTCGACATACCAGTGCGTGCGCACGATCTCCGCGAACTTCTCCGCCGTGCGCGAGTCCGCGTCAAGAGAGGAAACATGGTAGACGATCTCCTTCGTCGGTTCGCCGACGAGCTTCCTGACGGGGACGCCGTCCTTGTTCCGCGCCTTCGTCTTGCGCGTCTGCCACGTGCGCCTGAACGTGCGGATCACCGTGCGGGCACCCGGAAACCCAAGCTCGACGCCGTCCTCGACCCGGAAGACCTTCGTCTCGCGAACCTCCCACCGCCCCCGGTTCAGTTCTTTTTTTTAAATGCGTCGCCGACGGGCCTGATGCGGCACAGCGTCTCGCACTGCTCCGCAAGGCCGTGACGTGCTGACAGCTCAGGGCGTCCGCGCTCACGACCGCGTCGGAAAGGTCCATGGAGGCAAGCGTCTTCTGGACGATCGGAAGCTCGCACCTGCCCCTGAGGCCCTCCTTCTTCGACGCCGGAGAGACCGCAAGCACGTCTCCGCTTTCGACGTCGACAACCGACACGAGCCCGGTCGCCTCCTTGACGAACTTGCCGTCGACCGCCAGGTGCCGGGGCAGCCTGCCCGCCTGCGCCGTCATCCACTTCGAGAGGTGCGCCGCGTAATCCGCGACGTCGAAGTCGTGCCTGCCGGCCTTGTCCTTGTGCGTCAGCAGGTGATAGAACGCATTATAGCTCGGACAGACATACTCTCCTTCGACCGGATCGCCGAACATGTCCTTCCTCCTGGGACAGCCCAGTTCCTTCAGCTGCCAGTTCTTCAGGCGCCTCGCGAAGTCATGGACAGCCTTCAGGTCCTTCGCTCCCGCCGCGACGCCCATCGTGTAAAGCGTTAGGATCGGGCCGATTCCGACGGACCGGTTCCTGCCGCGGGGATCCTTCA
Organism: uncultured Lentisphaerota bacterium; assembly: GCA_900320225.1. Taxonomy (GTDB): domain Bacteria; phylum Verrucomicrobiota; class Kiritimatiellia; order RFP12; family UBA1067; genus RUG572. The sequence continues at coordinate 2,456 of ONRL01000290.1, read as the reverse complement.
CGCGGCAGAGCTCCCAGGCAAGGCTCTCGACCTGGTTCCCGGAGAACGGCAGGACCGCGTCAGCGTTCGAGTGCGCCGCGCATTCGCATTCGCGCGGGAGGTCGTTCGAGACGATGAGATCCCAGGCGTCCCTGCGGAACGGCTTCATGTAGAGGACCTTCGGCCGGCCGTTCGGAATGTAGAAGTCCCTCGTGTGCCGCGAACGCGTGAAGCCCTTCGTCTTGCCGACCTCTTCCCAGCCCGCCGCACGATAGCAGGTGCCCGCGACGCGCTCGATGTCACAAAACGTCTCGGCGAGAAGCGGGACATAGCCCCACTTCGCCTTCCAGATCGCGGGAAGCTCGCGGATCGCCAGGCCGAGAAGCTGCGAGGCGAGGTTCGGACGCGCGCCTTTCGGGGCGACGATGCAGAACCTGCGGTTGTTCACGACGAGCTTCAGCCTGAGCCTGCGCATCGCATGGTTCCAGCCGATGCGCTCGTCGCGCGGCTTGAGCGCATAGCACGCGGCCGCCCACGTCATGAGACCGACCCACTCGCCGTCCTCCTCGAAGATCAGCCGCACGGTGTCGCCCGCTCCATGCGACTCACCCATATAATGGTATTCGCCCTCAAGCTCGTTGTAGCGCTTGCGGTCTTCGTACTTGCATTCCCTGACGGTAATCATGAGACATCCTTTCGCCTCGTCAGACAACGAGACAAGGGTAGTGTCTCAAAAAACGCCCAGAATGTCAAGCGAGCCCAACTCTCAACAACGCACGGAGTCGTTACTGCCTATCTGAAATCGCCGTGATCTTACTCGACGATACGCCGGCTCTTCTGATTACAACGCCGCTTCCCCGGCGAAACCGCGCAGCAAAACCCGTTTTCGCGCATTGTCGGACGACGGTTTGGTCCTCAACGGCCCGTCCGCCTCGCGCTCGACGTCCCAGGCGTGCCATTCGCGGAATGCGTGATACGTCCAGCTCCAGCCGTATTCCTCGAAGATCGAGATGCAGTCGGCGAGAAACTCTCCGGCGTTCGGCGCCCACGCTATCGCCGAGAATTCCCCGACGTAGATGACGGCGCCGTGGCGTTTCTGGAAGTCGAGCACCGGCGCGAGCCGTTCCCGCAGATACTCCTTGTCCCATCCCCTCCCCGCGTTTGGATAGGTTATGGGCGTGAATTTATCGGGATCGATCTGCGCCACCCCCTGGTGCGTGTAGGCGTGCGGATAGTACATGTGCACCTGGTAGATGATGTCGGGCAAATCCGAAGCCTTCATCCATTCGTACGCCTCGGGACCGTCCGAGCAGAGCGATTCGAAGATGATCGGCGTCACCGGATCAATCGCGCGGATCGCCCGCGCGGCGCGCTCCTGCAGCGTCCAGTAGTCGCAACCGGGCGCGCCCTCTTTTTCCTGCGTCGGTTCGTTGAAGAGATCGTATCCCCAAATTCGCGGATGTCCCTTGCACCGTCTCGCGATCGTGCGCCAGATGTCGATGAAGACCTCGGCCAGCTGCGGATCGTGGAACATCGCCTTCTCGCGGTCCATCCGGCTGCCCCCCGGCGGAACATGGACGTCAACCACGATGTCGATTCCGTAGCGCTCGGCCCACGGCAGGACATCGTTGACGAGGTGGTCGATTTTCGACGCGATCCAGCGCCGGTAGTCGGCGACATCGCGGTTCGCCTCCGGATTCCCCCACCCGCGCACCATCTGATAGCGCGCGAGTGTCGCGCCCCAGTCGCGCAGCGTCTTGAAATCGTCCTCCTTGCAGGCGGTCGACGGAAGCATCACGCCCCTTTTCATCGGCCGCTCCAGCACGCGCTGCGAATAGCGGCACTTGGTCGTGGAGCGGTCGACCGGAAAAAGCGGCGCCGCCTCTTCGAGCCGGAGCGAGGCGAGATTGAAGTCGACGGTACCAGTCGTTTCCTGAAGTCCGAGATAGACCTTGCCTTTCCCCGGCTTCATGTTCCGCAGATTGAACGTCATCTCGATCGGACGCCATTCCCAATCGCCTTCTCTCTCCGGGCCCGTCAGATACTGCGTCTGGTTCGCCGTCTCGTCGACGAAATACAGCATTACCTTAAACCCGAAATAGGAGACGTTCGACCGTCTGACGCCCTTCCCGCGCGAGAGGACGCTCACATTGACCATCTTCCCCGCGAAGCGCGAAAAATCGAAATCGGCCGAGGCCATCGCCGTCCCCTTCTCGCTCAAGGAAATCGACAGCACGTCATCTTCGATCGTCGCGCCCTCCGGAGCGTTCCAATCAAGACGCGGCAAAGGCTCGGCCTCGCGCACATTCTTCAGTTCGATTGCAGACGCCGTTTCGTGTAGCGCAGACTCGATGACATTGCCGGCAATTGAAATATTATCGCAACCAATAGCCGCCACTGGCGATGCTCCGCCGGAAATGACATTGCCCTCAACTGCAATATTTCGCAACGCCCCGCATGGAAGCGGTTTGCCTAAG
>ONRL01000171.1 GCA_900320225.1 uncultured Lentisphaerota bacterium | reverse complement strand
TGGCGGAGAGCCAGCGGGCAGACGATCTGGATGCGCACAATGCGTCGTTTCAGTTTGTGCGGAAGCAATTGGAGATGGTTGGACAGGGGAAGAATTTCCGTCTCACGCCCCGCGAAGGGATGCGGCTGGGCATGGAACGTGCGGACTTCCGCATGGCGGAGATGTTCGCGCGGCAGGTCCTGTACTCGGATCCGAACGACGTGTCGGCGAATTTCGTGATGGGCATGTTCTATTTCGGCAACCAGCAATATGGCCGTGCGGAGATTTACCTGAAGACCGCCCTGGCAAGGAAGCCGAAATCGCTGTCGATCCTCAACAACCTGGCCGTGACGCAGTTGCGGCAGGGATATCTTGAGGAGGCAGAGGTGAATGTCCGTCGCGCGCTGGAGGTGGACCCCGAGTCGCTCGAGGCCCGTCGTACGCTGAGCAATGTGCTGAAGGAAAAGGACGCGGCGAAGCAGAAACTTCGCGAGCAGGGCCTGAAACCCTGATTTGCATTCAGATTCCGCCGACTTCGCGCCGGACGGGAACGTCGACCGGACACAATCCTACCTGAAGAACATCAGGGTGCTGCGGTTGATACCGAGGAACACGATGCGGCCCCTGCCGGTGAAGCAGGGCAGCCGGTTGGCGGCGGGGACGGCCGTGTTGTTCGCCGCGCCGTAGACGCCGTCCATCTTGAGCGGGCCGTCGAGGTAGAGCGTGCCGTTGTTGCCGAAATAGCACCAGTTCGTCGTGTAGCGCTTGATGCTTCCCTTGACGCGCAGGGACGAGTTCGCGCCGAAGCTCCAGTTGACGGTCGGGGCGTCGGGGAAGTCGATGTCGCCCTCGATGACGTTGTCGGTGTTGGCGGAGACGTAGATATGGGAAGTAGTGGCCTTGTTGGCCATGTCGGTGAAGCTGCGGCGGAGGGTGACGCCGTTGAGCGTGAGCTTGGAGGCGGCGCACGGCCTGGGGAAGCGCATCCTGGACATCTATGCGGACGACGAGAAACTGGAGTCCGTGTCGCCTGGGCTGCGCGACCTGTTCTCGCGGATGCAGTGGCGCGTGGCGCGGATGTGCCGCCTGCGGGCGGACAACCTGGATCGAGAAGGTGACAAAGAGCGCGCAATTGCCGAAAGCAAGCTCGCGGACGACCTGGACGAGCGCAACGAGTCGTTCACGCGCATACGCCGGCAGCTTGAGATGGCCGGACAGGGAAGTTCGCGTATCACGCCACGCGAGGGGCTGCGTCTGGCGCTGGAGCGTCCCAACTTCCACATGGCGGCGATGTTCGCGCGTCAGGTGCTTGTGTCGGATCCCCGGGATCTGGAGGCGAACTTCGCGATGGGAATGTTCTATCACTGCGACGAGCAGTATGGTCAGGCGGAGGCGTATCTCAGGAAATGCCTTGAACGAGATCCCCGAAACGCATCGATCCTGAACAACCTTGCAGTGGCGCAGCTACGTCAGGGACATCTTGACGAGGCCGAGGAGAACGCGCGAAAGGCGGTGGCGGCCAACGGCAAGCTGGCGGAGGCGCGCCGCACGCTTGAAAGCGTCTTGAATGAGAAAAAGGCGGCAGAGAAGGCCGAACGCGAGAAGCTTCCGCAGGAAAACCGGGCCGTACGGTAGGGCGCGATCACCGAGCGCGCCGGTTAAATGTGTGGAGAAATGATTCTGTTCTCCTCCGAACGCCGCTGCTTGTGCTATACTATCCGCCAAAGGACATCTTTAGCCATGCTTTATTTCATCGCACCCTACCTTGAGAAGTACTGGGGCCCGTTCCGCCTGCTGCGGTCACATGCGCTCCTGCTCGCCGCCGGCACGTTGCTGGCGGCCCTAGTCGTCGTCTTCCTGCTGCCGAAGCTCTGCCGGTTCTCGCCGCACGACCATGGCAAGGCCATTCTCGGCTCGGACGGCATGGTGTCGAAGGGCAAGCCCACGGGCACGGGCCTGTGGGTGACCTTGCTCCTGCTTCCGATTGTCCTGATGGTGATGCCGCTCTCGCTTCCCTCCCTCGGCATGCTCCTCTGCCTGTACGTGGCGATGGTGTTCGGCTATCTCGACGACCGGTCGGACAAGCCCTGGGGGCAGCTCAAGAAGGGACTGTTGGACATGACCGTGTGCCTGGGCGTGTCGTTTTTCGTGTGGTTGGCGCTCAAGGGCCCGGACCAGTGCGTCGAGGTGTGGCTGCCGTCCGCGATGAACGTCGTGTGGAGGATTCCGTGGTGGGCGTACATCCCCAGCATGGGGTTCCTGCTGTTCGTGACGATGAACGCGACGAACTGCTCGGACGGCGTGGACGGCCTTGCGGGTTCGCTTTCCGTGATCTCGCTCGTGTCTCTGGCGGCGTTCCTGTATGTGGTGATCGGCAACAACCGGATGGCGGCGTACTTGGGCGTGCCGCACAACTATCTGGCTGTGCGCTGGGCGATCCTGCTGATGACGGTGGCGGGCGGATTCTCGGGCTACCTCTGGTGGAACGCGGAACCGTCGCGCGTGCTGATGGGCGACGCGGGGTCGCGTTTCCTCGGCCTGCTGATCGGCGCGGCCGTGCTGGTGACGGGCAACCCCGCGCTCGTGCTGGCCTTCGCGTCCGTCCTGCTCGTGAACGGCGGCGGCGGGATGGTGAAGATCCTTCTCCTCCGCTTCTTCCGCAAGTGCGGGCTTGACGTGCGTCCGCCGTCCCAGCTCAAGCCGGAGGAGCAGGAAAATCGGAACGTGCTCGTGAAGGCGGTGTGGAAGGTCCGCTTCCCGCTGCACGACCACTGCAAGAAGGAGCTGCACTGGACGAACGCGCAGGTCCTCATGCGGTTCGTGCTGCTCCAGGCGTTCATCATGCCCCTCGTGTTCATCCTTCTCGTCAAGATCCGCTAGCGCGGCCAGATGTGGTATAATGTGAATACCGTGAAAATAAAGCGACACATTCCCGCCGCTGGGGCGGCCTTGCTGAGCGCCGCGCTGCTGACGGCGGCTTTCCCGCCGTTCGGCGAGACGGCGTCCATTGCGGTGGCGATCGCGCCGTTGCTCGTCGTCGCACGCCTCGCCTCGCCGAAGAAGGCCGCCTGGACGTGGTTCGGCGGCGGATTCGTCTTCTGGTTCGCGACGCTCGCGTGGATGCCGGCGATCTGCAAGAACAACGGGCCCTGGCCGCTCGTGGGGCTCGGGTGGTTCGGTCTCGCGGCGCTCTGCGCGGGCTACTTTGCGCTTTTCGGCTGGTTGTCCGCTCGTGCCTGGCGTCGGTACGGCCGGTGGGGGCTCGCGTTCGAGCCTGTTCTCTGGGCAGGGATTGAATGGTTGCGCGGGTGGCTGTTTACCGGTTTCGCGTGGAACTTCCTCGGAACGGCGCTCGTTCCCGTGCCGGATTTCCTCGCGCCGGCGCGCGTGGGCGGCGTGTATCTCGTCAGCGCGCTGGTGGTGCTGGTCAACGGCGTGTTCGCGACGCTCGCCTGCCGCGTCGCGGCGCAGATGCGACGGGACGCGCCGCCGACCGGGAACCGCTGGATTCGTTCGCTTGAGACGGCCATTCCGCTCGCCGCCGTTCTGCTCGTCGCCTGGCTTTCCCACGAACCACCAACCGCGAGCCACGCATCCCTCCGCGTGGCGCTCGTGCAGCGGAACGCGCCGTGCGTGTTTAGCGCCGGGCGAGAACGCCAGAATCCGGTGGAGGTCTATGGCAACCTGCTGGCGGCCGCCTCGGCGGCGCAGCCGGACCTCGTCGTGTGGGGCGAGAGCGCGATGGCTGAGTTCGGCCGCCTCGCGAGCGGACAGGCCCGCCAAGTGGCCCGGCACTTCTCGCGTCTTACGGGCGGGGCCGCGCTCCTTGCAGGGGGCGATTTTGACGAGAAGACGAACGGGACCGTGCGTCTCTACAACGGCGTGGGCCTCTACGCCCCGTCCGGCGACGGCGTGGAACTTCAGGTGTACGCGAAGCAGCATCTTGTGCCCTTCGGCGAGTACATTCCCTTCGACAAGTGGATTCCGGCGCTGCAGAAGCTGTCGCCCATCGGGGTGTCGCTGTACCCCGGCGAGGCGAAGGTGCTGGAGGTGCCCGTTAAGGTCGCGCAGCAGCGCGACCCTCCCGATGCGGTCGCGCAGGAGCGCGACCCTCCCGATGCGGTCGCGCAGGAGCGCGACCCTCCCGATGCGGTCGCGCAGGAGCGCGACCCTCCCGTGGGGAGCGTGAAGGTGGCGCCGCTCATCTGCTTTGAGGACACGTTGTCGTCGCTTGCGCGGCGGGGCGCCCAGCTCGGCGCGCAGGCGATCGTCCTCGTCACGAACGACAGCTGGTTCTCCCATTCGTGGGAGGCCGTGCAACATGCTTGGCAGGCCGTCTTGCGCGCGGTGGAGACGGGGTTGCCGGTCATCCGCGTGGGAAACTCCGGCGTGACGGGCGTGATCGATGAGTCTGGGTGCGCGCGTTGGCTGATGGACGGCAAGGGCCGTCCGCTCGTCGACGCCCCTGGTTGTCAGCTTGAAACGGTGAAGGTGCGGTCGGCCCCCCGCCTTACGCCGTATACGCGGGTCGGGGACTGGCCGTTGCTGGTCCTCTTCGCCGCTTCCCTAGTGGGCCTGTTTATGGTAAAATGTAGACATGAAAACGAGTGATAACTGTCCTTGCGCCTCCGGCAAGCCGTACGGCGAGTGCTGCGGGCCGATCATCGGCGGCGAGCGGGCGGCCGCGACGGCCGCCGAGCTCATGCGTGCGCGCTACAGCGCCTACGCGGTGGGCGACGTCAAATTCCTCTACAACTCCTCCGGGCCCGAGGTGCAGGCCGAGTTCGACGAGAAGACCACGCGCGAGTGGTCGAAGTCGGCAACCTGGCAGGGCATGGAAATCATCGAGACCGAGCGCGGCGGCGAGGGCGATGACGACGGATATGTGTCGTTCATCGCGCGCTACACGGCGAACAAGCAGGCGTGCGAGCACCGCGAACGTTCGTATTTCAAGAAGATCGACGGGGCTTGGCGTTTCATCGACGGGCAGATTGACACGGGCGAGCCGTGGCACCGCGAGGAACCGAAGGTCGGCCGCAACGACCCGTGCCCCTGCGGCAGCGGGAAGAAGTACAAGAAGTGTTGCGGAAAGGGCGCATGAAGCCGGCGGCATTCCTTTTCGACCTGGACGGGACGCTTCTGGACACGGAGGCGCTCTGGACGGAGGCAATCGTCGAATGGCTCGCCGACCGCGGCGCGAAGACGACGGTGGGCGAGGTCGCTCCCCTTGTCTTCGGCCACAGCTGGCTGGACATCCAGGCGACGTTGCACGAGAAGTTCCCCATGTTGCCGAAAACGGCCCCTGAAGAGGACGCGAAGACGCTCCGCCCCTACTACGCGCGGCGCGCCGTCAACCCCGCGAGCCAGATCATCCCCGGGGCCGTGTCCTTCCTCAAGAAAGTGTCGCGAATCGCGCCGTGCGTGATCGTGTCGGGTTCGCCGCACGACGACGTGGTGCAGGCGGCGGAGCTGTGCGGCGTGGAGAACCTCGTGCGCTTCGTGCTGGGCGCGGAGGATTACGGCCGCGGGAAACCCGCCCCCGACGGCTACCTGAAGGCGGCGTCGCTGCTGGAGGTGGACGCGAGCGAATGCGTGGTGGTTGAGGATTCCACGGCGGGCGTGCAGGCCGGCCGCGCGGCGGGCATGCGCGTGATCGGCGTGGACCGCAACCAGCGCGCGCCGCAGGATTTCGCGGGATGCGAATGGTTGGTGCACGATTTGTCCGAACTGGACGTGCATGCGGTATTCGGCGATTCCGATGACAGGTGAAAAGGAAAAAGAAAGGAGTGACGAGTTATGTTTGCCATTTTGATTGCCGTGGCAGCCGGCGTGTTGGGAGGCCTTGGGCTTGGCTTCGGTCTGGGGTGCGGCCTTGGATGGAGCATCACCGGGGGAATCCTGGCGTTTGTCGTGGTGCAGGTCGTTCTGGGGCGGATCATCCAGAAGCGCGTGAAGGCGGCGATGGATTCGGTCCAGGGCGTGTTGTTGGAGGGACAGAAACGCCTGCAGGCGAAGATGGCCCGCTGGCAGACGCGTCCGCCGGGGTCGATCCAGGCCGCGCAGGCTGAAATCGCCCGTGACCAGAAGGTGTTCGTGCGCGAGGCGCTGGAACAGACCGAGGTGCTGCACACGTTCGACAACTGGGTGCCGATGATGCGTCGGCAGATCGCCACGGCGCAGTTCCAGCTTTACTGGATGATCAAGGAGTTCAAGAAGGTCGACGAACTGATGCCGAAGGCCCTGTTCCTCGATCCGACGACGAACGCGATGAAACTCGCGCGCATGTACATGACGGACCAGCCCGTGGAGGAGATGGCCAAGGTCTACGCGCGCGCCACCCGCCGTCTCCGCTACAACCAGAACGTGTTGCTCGCCGCGGCCTGGAGCTGGATCCTCATCCAGAAGAAGGACGTGGACGGCGCCTTCAAGGCGCTCAACGCCGCGCTTGAGAAGAGCGACAACGAGACGCTCAAGACGAACCGCGACCATCTGGCGAACAACCGCGTGGCACACTTCTCCAATGCCGCGATCGGCGACCAGTGGTACGCCCTGCTGCTGGAGGAGCCCCGTATCCACCAACAGCGGCCGCGTCAGCAATGGCGCTGACGTCCGGATTCGCGTGACAATCCGTTGCGTGTTGAGGAGTATCCGTGATGGCTTTGACCGACGACTATATCCGCGAAGATCGCGAGCTGTTCGGTACGCTTCTCAAGCGCATCGTCCAGGCGGCACCCAACGAGGACCCTTCCGATTTCGTGCTCGAGTCGATCGGGCGCAGCGTGGGGGCGGACCGCTGCTACGTCTACCGGTTCTGGGAACCCGGGAAGTCCTCCATGTGCACCAACACGCACGAGTGGTGCGCCGAGGGCATCAAGTCCGAGATCGGCGGACAACAGGCGTGCAACCTCGCGGACCTCGTCGAATTCAACGCCAGCATCCTGTCCGGGCGGGACTTCCTGTTCACGGACATCAACGCCATCGACGACGGCTCGCGGAAAAGGCTCGCGCCGCAGGGCATCCAGTCGCTCATCGCGACGCCGCTCGTGGGGGCGAACAACGCGATCTTCGGATTCGCGGGGTTTGACTTCGTCAGGGCACCCTGCAAGGAGTTCACGGAACGCATCATCTTCAACATCCACCAGACGGCAGTCCTTCTCCTCAACTGCCAGAGGTTGCACGAACGGGACACGGCTCGTCTGGATGTCACGCGGCAGGAGGACGAGCGCCAGAAGTGCGACAACGA
>ONRL01000168.1 GCA_900320225.1 uncultured Lentisphaerota bacterium | reverse complement strand
CGGCCCGACGCCGTCCACTTCCGCAGCAGGTACTCGCCCACCGCCATCCGCTCGGCCGCCGAGAGGCGGTTCGTGAACACCACCACCTCGCCCAGCGCGTCGCCGCCGCAGCGGTAGCCGTTCTGCGCCGACCAGATGTTGCGGTCGTTGAAGAAGTTTCCGAACGAACCCAAGACGTGTGCGGCATGCCACTCGTGCAAATAGGCGCCGGGCGTCACGGTCTTTGCGTACGGACTGACATCCGCGCCATTCCACCGGGTCGTCCCGGAGCAAACACCTGGCGCCGTGGAATTTGCCCCGAGACCCGCCAACGCACCAAGAAAGTTCGCCGGATGCCAGAACACGTTCTGCCCGCTAGTCGCCCCCAGCGGGTATCCCCATGCGTTCGAGACGCATCCGCTGAAGTAGACATGGTGGATGTTGGCAAGGGACGTGAGATCCCCGCGGCCCTTGCCGAGCAGGCACATCCAGCTGCCCGAGTTGCGGCCGTTGAAGTCCACGTAGTCCATGCCGTTCGTGAGGGCGGTCTTCTTCACGGGATAGCGGATCACCTTCTCCCACACGCCTTCCGAGACCTCGTTCGTGACGAAGCTGATCTTCGCCTCCGCGCAGTAGTAGTTCGTGCTCCACTGGCCATCCGCGAACGTCTCGCGCACATCGTACCAGCGCGCCACCTCGTCGCCCGTTGCGCCGTCGGGCGGCACGAGCGTGTCGCTTTGCATGGCGTCCATCCACAGCGCCGCGCGCTGGAGGCAGGCCGGCTGTTCAAGGCCGGGATCCGTCCCGGGCACGACGTTCAGCGTGCCCTCCAGCACGCGCACCGGCACCGCGTCGCGCGTCTGCACGGCGTTCGCCGCGAGCGTGAGCGCGTCCGTGCCGGTCTTCTCGATCGCCGCCGCCTTTGGCGCCGAGAAAATGCTGTCGGCGGTCACGTCGCCGTTCGTCGCGACCACGCTCAGGCGCTCGTAGTTGTCAACCACAAGGTCGTCGGCCGCCGCCCCCATGAGGCAGCACGCCGAAAGGACAAAGGAGAGTTTGATTTTCATGCCCGTAGTTTAGCATTTCTTTTCCTATTGCGTCAAACGGAAAAGACGAATGCCCCCGCGTCAATTGTCGTGCGCATTCGATTCATGCGGTCGGGATGTGGTATAATAACGCCCATGAAAAACTCACTCATTCTCGCGGCCGCGCTCGCGGCGCTGACGTGCGCGGCGGCGCCGATCGACCGCGCGTTCCTGAAGGGCCTCGTCGCCATTCCGTCCGAAAGCGCGAAGCCCGAACGCGTCAACGAGGCCATGGCCTTCACGCGCGCCTATCTGGAGAGGCGAGGCGTGCCGTGCGTGATTGAACGGGACGGCCCGCGCGACATCCTCTACGCCTCCACCCGCCCCGGCAAGGTCCAGGACTACCTGCTCTGCGTCCACTTGGACGTGGTGCCCGCCCCCGACCCGAAGATGTACGAGCCGCGCATCAAGGGTAACCGACTCTACGGACGCGGCGCGTGATCTTCACGGCCGACGAGGAGATCGGCGGCATGACGACCGCCACCATGGTGAAGCGCGGCTACGCGGCGCGGCGGTTCGCCCTCGTCGTCGACGCCGGCGCCTACAAAGTCACCGTCGCCCAGAAGGGAACGTCCTACATCACCGTGCGCGCCGTCGGCAGGGGCGGACACTCCTCGCAGCCCTGGAAGCTCGACAATCCCATCGACAAGCTCGTGGACGCCTACGCGAAGTTCCGCGCCGCCTGGCCCAAGCCGACCGCCGACCACTGGTGCGACATCGTCTCCGCCACCATGGTCTCCGCCGGAGAGGCGCGCAACCGCATCCCCGACACGGCCGAAATGACGGTCAACCTCCGCTTCGTCTCAAAGGACGGCGTGGAGCGCGTCTGCCAGGCGCTGAAGGACGTCGGCCTCGAGATCGTCAACGTCGTGACGACGGGCGGTCCCGTCTCGAGCGACCCGTCCGCGCCGGAGATCCAGCGTCTCCTCGCCGCCATGCGCGCGAAATGGCCCGAGAAGAAGCCGTCGATCAACCGCATGCTCGCCGCCACCGACGCACGCCACTTCGTCGACATGGGCGTGCCGATTGCCATCATCGGCGCGGAGGGCGGCGGCGCGCACGCAAACGTCGAATGGACCAACCTGACATGCCTCGACGAATGCGCGGACCTGCTGGAGAAATTCATCCTCGAAGCGCCCAAGCCGTAAGCGCCCATGAAACTCAGGCACATCCCCGCGCCTGTCTACGCCCAACATGGCGTTCGAGATCGCCGAGGACGCCACCGCCGCGCGGTTCGCGTTCCCGAAGAATACCGCCGCGAACAAGGACTTCTGGCGGCTCATCCTCGACGATGGCGACCGCACGGAGATCCCCGTCTTCTCCCACGCCCAGAAAGGACACGCCACCCGCGATGGCGATACGCTCACCGTCACGTACGACCGACTCGTCTCCGCCTACGGCGACATCTACGACATCGGCTTCACGCTCCGCATCGCAAAGACGGGCGACGTCCTGACGTTCACGCCCACCATCGTCAACCGTTCGAAGGTGCGCGTGAACGAGTGCTTCGCGCCGCTCGTCTCGTTCAACGGGCTTGTGGGCGAAAAGGAGAAGGACATCCTCTACATGCCGCGTTCCCTCGGCCAGCGCTCGCCCAACCCGTGGGCGAAGATGGAGTCGTTCACGCCCCTCGACTACCTGCACAACGAATACGAAACCAGCTGGCGGCTCCACTACCCGCAATGCTCCATGTGCTGGCTCGGCATCAAGTCCGGCGACAAGTTCCTCTACATCGCCCGCCTCGACGAGCAGATCCGCGCCTGCCTCCTCACGGTGCGCCACACGATCCACGGCGACAACCTCATGCCGGGCGTCGTCCACCTCCCGATGGCGCGTCCGGGCGAGACAGTGACGTTCGCCCCCACGGCCGTGGGGCTCCTAGACGGCGACTGGCGCGAAGGCGCGAAGCGCTACCGCGCCTGGGCCGACGGCGCGTTCTTCAAGGTGCGGCCGAAGGCGGAATGGGTCAAGAACCTCACGGGCTGGCAGCGCATCGTCCTGAAGTCGCAGTTCGGCGAGAACCACTACGCGTTCAAGGACCTCCCCGCGATGTACGAGGCCGGACACACGTACGGCATCGACACGCTCTTCCTCTTCGCCTGGTGGAAAGAAGGCATGGACCGCGCGTACCCGAAGTACGAGGAGCCGTATCCTGGCGCGTGGGCGGAGCTGAAGGCGAACATCGCCGAGGTCCGCCGGCGCGGCGGACGCGTGATCCTCGAATGCAACTGCCACATGGTGGATCCCGCGAGCGATTTCTACAAGGCGCACGGGAAAGAAGTCCTCATCCGCACCATCAACGGCGACGAGCATCGTCCATCGTTCGTCTACCCCGGCTTCGGCGAGTTCCGTTCCCTGTACGGCGCGCGGCAGTTCCCTGTCGCCTGCTCCGGCACGGCGCTCTGGCGCGACACGGTCTTCTCCCAGCTGGAACTCATGCAAAACACGTTCGACCCGGACTGCCTCTTCGTGGACTGCTACGGCGCCGCGCCCACCCAGCCGTGTTTCAACGACGCGCACGAGCACGGTCCGCGCATCGACCGCGAGTGGCCCTGCCGACGGAAGTTCTTCGACCGCGCCGTCGCGTACTGCAACGGCATCGGCAAGCCGCTCGCCACGGAGATCGCCACCGACATCGCCGCCTCCTACACGCAGTTCATCCACGGCGGACTCGGCTTCGCGGACCTCGCGCCCAACTCCGAGCAGTTCCCCGCGCTCTTCCGCTACACGTTCCCCGAGGTGATCGTCTCCAACCGCGGCGTGCGCAACGCCGAAGGCGAGTTCGCGAAGAAACTCCGCAATTGCCTCGTCTACGGCATCCGCTACGACGCGGAGCTCTACGTCTGCCGCCGCACGATCGACGCCGTACCCGCCTACGCCGACGTGATCGGGCGTTGTTGCAGGAAGATGGAGAAGTTCCGCGACTTCTACTTCGACGGACGCTTCACCGTGCGCGACACCACGCCCCTTCCCCCTGGCGTCGTGCGCGGCGAGTTCCTCAACAAGGACGGCACGAAACTCCTCACCGTCCTCCACAACACGGGCAAGAAAACCGCCACGATCAAAGGCAAGAACCTTCCCGCCGGCCACCTCTCCTTTGACGTCACCGCCGCGAAGTAACAATAGCGGATGCCGCGCATTCGTGGTATAATATGCGGCGATTTTCTCACCAGAAACGGAGACAACCGAAAAATGAACCGCATCATCCTGAATGAAACGTCCTACCACGGCGCCGGCGCCGTGAAGGAAATCGTCAACGAACTCGCGCACCGCGGCCTCAAGAAGCCGATCGTCTTCTCCGACCCCGACCTCATCAAGTTCGGCGTCACGAAGAAGGTGACCGACCTTCTGGACAAGGCGAAGGTGAAGTATGCGGTCTACTCCGAGATCAAGCCGAACCCCACGATCGCGAACGTGAAGAACGGCGTGAAGGCGTTCAAGGCCGCGAAGGCCGACTGCATCGTCGCGATCGGCGGCGGCTCCTCCATGGACACGGCGAAGGCCGTGGGCATCATCATCGCGAACCCGAAGTTTGCGGACGTTCGTTCGCTTGAGGGCGTCGCCCCCACGAAGAACCCCTCAAAGCCGATCCTCGCCGTGCCGACGACCGCCGGCACGGCGGCCGAGGTCACGATCAACTACGTGATCACGGACGTCGAGAAGAAGCGCAAGTTCGTGTGCGTCGATCCGCACGACATCCCCGTGGTGGCGTTCGTCGACCCCGAGATGATGGCCACGATGCCCAAGGGACTCACGGCGTTCACGGGCATGGACGCGCTCACGCACGCGATCGAGGGCTACATCACGAAGGCCGCGTGTCCGATGACGGACATGATGCACCTCGAGGCAATCCGCCTCATCTCGCTCCACCTGCGCGACGCGGTGGCGAACAAGCCGTCCGGACGCGAGGGCATGGCGCTCGGCCAGTACATCGCCGGCATGGGCTTCTCGAACGTGGGCCTCGGCGTGGACCACTCGATGGCGCACGGCCTCTCGGCCCTCTCGCGATCCTGCTCCCCACGGCGATGAAGTTCAACGCCCCCGCGACGGGCACGAAGTACCGCAAGATCGCCGAGGCGATGGGCGTGAAGGGCGTCGAGAAAATGACGCTCGCCCAGGCGCGCAAGGCCGCGATCGCGGCAGTCGAGAAGCTCTCGGCCGACGTGGGCATCCCGCCGAACCTCAAGGGCGTCCTGAAGAAGGAGGACGTGCAGTTCCTCGCGGAGAGCGCCTACGCGGACGCGTGCCGTCCGGGCAACCCGCGCGACTGCACCGTCGCGCAGATCGCCAAGCTCTACAAGTCGCTGATGTAGTCCCGAGGGAATTCGAGAAAGCAAGAAGATGAGCACGAAGAAAGTCCTGCTGTCCGCAAACGAGGCCGTGGCGCGCGGCGCCGCGCAGGCCGGCTGCATCGTGGCCAGCGCCTACCCCGGCACGCCCTCCACGGAAATCCTCGAGAACATCGCCAAGTTCAAGGACACCGTCAAGTGCGAGTGGGCCGTGAACGAGAAGGTCGCCATGGAGACCGCGATCGGCGCGTCGATGGCCGGCGCCCGGTCGCTCACGGCCATGAAGCACGTGGGCCTCAACGTGGCGATGGACCCGCTCATGACGTTCACGTACGTGGGCGCCACGGGCGGCATGGTGGTGGTCACGGCGGACGACCCTGGCATGCACTCCTCGCAGAACGAGCAGGACAACCGCAACATTGCGAAGTTCGCGCGCGCGCCCATGTTCGAGCCCTCCGACAGCCAGGAGGCGTACGACATGGTGCAGGCCGCGTTCGAGACGTCCGAGAAGTACCGCGTGCCGTGCTTCCTGCGCCTCACCACGCGCACCTCGCATTCGAGCTCGCTCGTGGACCTCGGCGAATTCCATCCCGCGCCGCATCCGGTGATCCCCTACGTGAAGGACATCACGCACACGATCCCCGTGCCGGCGTTCGCGCGCGGGCAGCGCCTCGCCGCGCAGAAGCGCGAGCAGGAGATGGCCCGTGCCGCGTCGCACTCGAAGTTCAACCGCATCGAGCCAGGCAAGAAGCAGGTCGGCATCATCACGAGCGGCGTTGCGTACCAGTACGTGAAGGAAGTGTTCCCCGAGTTCACCATCCTCAAGCTCGGCTGGACGAACCCCTTCCCCGCCGAACTCGTGAAGAAGTTCGCGAAGACCGTGCGCCACGTGCTCGTGGTCGAGGAGCTCGACCCGTTCATCGAAAGCCAGGTGCGCGCGCTCGGCATCAAGGTGCAGAGCCACAAGACCGAGCTCAACATGCTCGAGCTCAACCCGGACCGTCTCCAGAACCTCCGCCACGAACTGCTGAAGGACGTGCCGAAGGCGAAGCCGACGAAGCCCGATCCCTCCCTTCCGACCCGCCCGCCTGTGCTCTGCGCGGGCTGCGGACACCGCGGCGTGTTCTACGTCCTGCACAAGCTCGGCGCCACGGTGACGGGCGACATCGGCTGCTACACGCTCGGCGCGTTCCCGCCCCTCAACGCGATGGACTCCACCATCTGCATGGGCGCCTCGATCGGCAACGCGGCCGGCATGCGCAAGGCGGGCCTGAAGGGACGCATCTGCGCCGTCCTCGGCGACTCCACGTTCTTCCACAGCGGACTCACGGGCATCCTCTCGGCGCACTACAACGGCACGCCGGTGACGACGGTCGTCCTCGACAACCGCATCACCGCGATGACCGGCCACCAGGACAACCCCGGCACGGGCAAGACCCTCGCCGGCGACCCCGCGCCCGTCACGGAGATCGCCGCCGTCGCCAAGGCGATGGGCTACAAGAAGGTCGCGACCGTGAGCGCGGACGACCTCGGCGAGCTGGAGAAGGTGCTGAAGGACGCGCTGGACGGCGACGAGGGTGCGGTGATCATCGCCTACGCGCCGTGCCGCATCGCGGCGAAGCTCACGAAAGAGGGGCTCTGCGCCGTTGACGAGAAGAAGTGCAAGGCCTGCGGCGCGTGCTTCAAGATGGGCTGCCCCGCGATGACGCGCGGCAAGGAGGCGGCGCCCGGCCGCTTCCAGATGAAAATCGACCCGTCGCTCTGCGCCGGCTGCAAGCAGTGCCAGCAGGTGTGCAAGTTCGGCGCCATCACCCGCGTACGATGAGCAAGTCGATCCTCAGCCAATTCCGCCAAAACCGGGACGAGCGTCCGGACGAGCCCGCGTTCCTGATCGCCGCCGGCGACAGGTCCGTGCCGATCACCTGGCGCGAATTCGCCGAGGACATCGAGGAAATCGCATGGATCGTGAACCACTACGCCCCCGGCGCGGTGGTGGGACTCCTTGGCGAGAACTCCTATGAGTGGATCACTGCGCATGCGGCCGGCCTGTTCGCCGGCGTCACCGTGGTACCGCTCGAGGTCAACCTCTCGGCGAAGGAGATCGTGGACCGTCTCGCCTTCACCGGCGCGACCTACCTCGTCCACAGCGCGCTCTACGTCGAGAAGGCGCACGAGGTGGAGCGCATGTTGCCCGGTCTCGTGGTGGGCGGGTTCGGCTCGCACAAGGCGGACGAACTAATGTCCATCGCGCGCGCCGCGCTCGACATGGGCGACGACAGCGTGTTCGACCTCCCGGAGCGCGACGAGGACGAGACGGCGATGATCGTGTTCACGAGCGGCACCACGTCCAAGCCCCGCGGCGCGGAACTGACGCTCCACGGCATCCGCACGTTCTCCGAGTTCGCGGAAAAGACCTTCCGCTTCCAGCCCGGCACGCGCTCGCTCATGTTGCTGCCGCTCTACCACATCTTCGGGCTCTGCACCACCTACGTCATGCTCTGCCATGGCGTGTCGCTCGGCGTCTGCCCCGACTTCCGCCGCATCTACGACGCCGTCGCGCGTTTCCGCGCGAACTTCCTCTTCCTCGTGCCCGCGCTGGCGGACATCCTCGCCAACAAGATCGCCCAGCACGGGCCCTCCGCCGAAACGGTGCTCGGCACCCCGATCGACTGGATTCTCGTGGGGGGCGCGCCGCTCGTGCGCCGCACGTACGAGCGGCTGACGGCGCTCGGCATCCGTCCGCTCGGCGGCTACGGCCTCACCGAGACGACGTCGCTCTACTCCCTCGCGCCGCCGGACGCCCCCCGGCCCGGCAGTGCGGGCCTGTGTTGCCACGGATTCGGCGGCATGGAGGCGAAGGTGTCTGCCGACGGCGAGCTCCTCCTGCGAGGCCCTGCCGTGCTGAAGGGCTACTACAAGGAGCCGGACCGCACGGCGGACGTGCTCGACGCGGACGGCTGGTTCCGGACGGGCGACATCGGCCGGATCGACGAAGACGGCTACGTGTGGATCACGGGGCGCGCCTCGCGCACGATCGTGCTCTCGTCCGGCAAGAAGGTGGCTCCCGAGGAGCTGGAGGAAAGACTCCTCTCCATCCCGGGTATCCACGAGGCCGTCGTCTCGGGTGACGGTGCCTCGCGCGAGCTCGTGGCGGAGATCTACGCCGTCGTCTCGGAAGAGACGGCCCGAAGGCAGATCGACGCGCTCAACCGCCAGCAACCCGTCCACAAGCGCATCAACCGCGTCATCGCACGGAAAGAGCCCTTCCCGCGTACCGCATCCGGCAAGATCCAAGTGCGTCCGCCGGCCGCCGTCCCCGCAGCCGAACCCCTGTCGCCGCTTCCCAAGCCGCCCGCGCCGCAGGTGCCGGAGTTCCCGCCGTTCAAGGCATCCCCGCGCAGATGGCTCTTCTGGCCTGTATCCCTCGCCGCCGCCGCCGTGCTTCTGTTCAACCTCGCGAGCCTCTTCTGCCCCACGTTGAAACAACGCCTGTCGGCGACGATTAACGGCCTCGTCGACGGCACGGAGATCCTGCTTTCAGTCTTCGCGATTCTCGTGGTATACGTTGCCCTCAAGGGCCGCAACCTGATGATGGTCTATAAAAGGAGAAAGAAAAAATGAACACAAACACAATAGTTGAAGTGACAACCAACGCGGCGGCCGCAGTTGCCGGGGCGGCGCAGGCGACAGGCGCGAAAATCGCGGATTCCGTGAGCCGCCAAGCCGCCGAAGGACATGCGTTCCTCAAACAGGCGCTCGCGTGGTTGACCGAGAACGGCCTGGACTTCGCCGTCAACGTCCTCTCGGCCATCCTCATCCTGATCGTGGGCGGACTCGTCGTCAAGTGCATCACGGCGGCCGTTCGAAAGGCGCTGATGAAATCGAAGCGCGTGGACGAATTGCTGCGCACGTTCATCTGCAGCGTCGTCTCGAAGACGGGCTGGGCCATCCTGTTCGTCATCGCGCTCGGACGCCTCGGCGTGGACGTGGGGCCGCTCGTGGCCAGCCTCGGCGTGACCGGCGTCGTGTTGGGTTTTGCGTTCAAGGAATCGCTCGGCAGCCTCGCAAGCGGTCTGATGATCGCCCTCAACCATCCGTTCAAGGTCGGCGACTACGTGATCGCGGGCGGCGTCGAAGGTGCCGTGACGGAGCTGAACATGATGGCGACCGTGCTCGCGACGGCAGACAACAAGAAGGTCACCGTGCCGAACGCCGCCGTGTGGGGCAGCGCCATCACGAACTTCAGCGCACTCGGTAAGCGCCGCGTGGACACCGTTGTGGCCGTTGCCTATGGTACCGACCTCTCAAAGGCCGTGGCGGTAGCGCGCGCCGCGCTCGAAAAGGTGCCGGGCGTGCTGACCGATCCTGCGCCGGCGGTGGCCGTGGGTTCGCTCGGCGAATCCGCCGTGATGATCAACGTGCGTCCGTGGGCGGCGTGTGCCGACTACTGGGCCGTGTTCTCCGGCGCTCAGCAGGCGGTGAAGGAGGCGTTTGAGCGCGAGGGCATCACGATTCCGTTCCCGCAGATCAACGTGCACATGGCGAATTCGTGATTCGTGGTTCGTTTTTATCGCACTTCCTTGTCAGATGGGTTCCGCTGGGTTTCCTAACCCGGTGTCAAACACAGACGGAAAGGAAGTGCGTTATGAACAACAAGAAACTCATCGCCCTCTTCGCGGGGATCGCGCTGTGCGGCACCATCTTCGCCGCGCCGAAATACGGAGCGACGCCGGATGTCGCCCGGCACCACCATCATCACCACCACCATGGCCGGTGGGGTTGGGCTCCTCCGCCCCCGCCGCCCCCGCCCCTGTACCGCGGCTGGTACGCGCCGCCCCCTCCGCCGCTTTACCGGCGCCCCTTCTGGTGAGGCGAGGCTGTCGATTGACGGCGTCGGTCCTTGTGGAAGCGGCCCTTGACGAAGTTGGGCTTTGTAACGCTAACTCCGGTTCAGAACCTAGCGGAAGATGATGTAGACGCCGCGTGCCCACGTCTCGAAGAGCACGGCGCGCACGCCGCCGCCCTTCGCGGAATTGCGCACGCGCGCGTAGAGGTTCGTCGCGTTGGGGAGGAATCCTGCGAACGGCGCAGTCGTATATGCGCTTGTCGCCTCGGTGCTGTATCCCTGGATCACCACGTCGTTCCAGTTGCTGGAACTCTGGTAGGCGATCTCCGGCGCGGCGACGTTCGACGACGGCGACGTGCCGACGGAGGAGATGTGATTGGCGATCGTGGCGCCGTCGACGGCGCTCGCGACGATGACCGGCCACGTCGCCGGTGAAAGGGGCGGTGGCGACGTTCGCCCATCGGGCGGCGGGTGCCATGAGGAAGAAACTCACGCCAGTTGCGTTGCGCTCGCTGTCCTTGAGATTCGTGTAGATCCTCGGGTTGTGGCTGTTGAAGAACGAACAGACATTACAGACGGATATGCAATACGAATTCGCACACTTTTTTATTTTCTTCAGAAGTGTGCGAAAATAAAACGGCTCACGGACTGCACACTTTTTAGGAAATGCCAGAAGTGTGCGCCCGGATCTGCGCTCCCCAAGCGCACACTTTCACTCAAATCACTTCCCCTGGTCTGGGTCTATCAAGACCACGAGGAAGGAATGAGGTGGAAGCATGGTTGGCAGGGGTATGATCTCGTTCGTGCGCGTCTCGTCCGTAATCCGGCACTCGCGCACCCGACTCCCCGGGGAGGGTCGCGCTCCTGCGCGACCGCACAACTCCAGCACAAACGGCACGCCGGCCTCCTTCAGCAGACGGAAGAGCTGGTAGTCGCGCAGGCCCAGCTGCCCCACGGCGTGCATCGGCTTCACCGGCCGCACGTCCTTCGCGAGATCGACCTTCACCTCGACGGCGGAGGCAGTAGGGGCGAGGGCGCCCTTGCTACGTAGGCAGGGCGCCCTCGCCCTGCCCGGTGCGTCAGCGGATGATGAGCATCGTGCCGCCGCTGATGCCGTGGCGCACGCGGAGCGTGCCGGTGCCGGAGATCCAGTCCACCGTGCGGGACGCGGAAAGGCCGGCGTCCGGTCCGCCGTAAATGCCCGGATCCTTCCACTTCACCTTCCCGCCCTCTTCAATGACGGCGAGCATGTCCACGGTGGCCCGTTCGCCGGCGGCAACGGAGAGCGTGGGTGAATTCGTGGAGACAACGGTGAGAAGCGCGGCGCTCACGTCCTGCGCGCTGCCGAACGCCGTCGCGCCCGCGCCCGGCGCCACCGCCAGCGTGCCGCCCGCGAGGACGACGTTCGTGGTGGCCGTCCAGCCGGAACCCCGCGCGATGCGCACCGTGCCGCGGTCCACCTCCAAGGTGCCGGTCGTCGCGGACGTGAAGTTCGTGAAGGTCAAGGAGCCGGCGGCGTTGAACTTGAGGCCCGCCGCGCCGGTCACCTTGAGCGGCACGAGGTCGTTGTACGCCGTGTCCGTCGCGATCTCCAGCATGGCCGGCGTCGAACTGTCGACGGTCGTGTAGTTGCTGGGATACTCAGCCGGCGTCCACCCCATGTAGAACCGCCCGATGCTCTGGTCGTAGCCGTTGAGGTTCAGCTTGGACGTGTTGGCAAGGTAGACGCCCGTCCCGCCCATCCTCACCGCCTTGCCCTTCGCGAGCACGTTGGCGTCGTGGCAGACGATGGTGGCCTTGTACGATGCGAGCGTCGTCCAGTCGTTCGCGGGCGCCGAGATGTTCAAGGCGCCGCCGTAGTCGATCGCGAACGTATTGGACAAGTGGATGCCTTTGCCTTCGATCCATTCGTTCGCGCCATGAATGCGGAAGCACACCGGCCCGCCCGTCTCGTTCGTGATGCCGCCCGTGAAGTGCACGTTCCCGTGGAAGTAGATTTCAGACTGGCCGGAATTGAGACCTGTGCCGATGAACGAAACGGGGCCGGCCAAGTAGAGGTGCGCGTTCCCGGCGCTGTTGATGAAGGCGCCTTCCTGGTTCGTGAGGCCGCTGCGGAGGCGCAGGGGCGTCTCATTCGTGAGACTGCCGCCCTGCGGGGCGTTCGTGATGAAGCGCGGCAGCCCGCCCCACACCGTCGTGAAGCGGCTCGGCGCGCCGAGGCCCTTCATGTCGTAGACGTACGGCTGCGTGGCCGTGGTGACGTTCGTCAAGACGAGCG
>ONRL01000068.1 GCA_900320225.1 uncultured Lentisphaerota bacterium | reverse complement strand
GCCGTTGAAGTCGGTGTGGCTGTTCGGGACATGCGCCGAGTCCACGCATCGCTTCACAGACGCCGCTGTCACGGTTGTCTCTCCGCCAGAGTTCTGCATTTTCCCGCAAAACGTCCAAATCATCCGTTAAGCGCATTATTGCTTTCCACCTGCGGCGGCTTTATGCTACAATACGCACATGCTTAATTTCACTCCAGTTCAAAAGAGGACCGTGGCGGCCGCGGTCACGGTCTTGGCGTTTTCGCTCATCGTCGCGTTCGTGCTGGCCATCGGGTGGGTCCTCTTCCGGTTTCTGTCCTTCGTCTCGGCGGCCATCACGCCGGTCATCGTGGGCCTGTTCCTTTCGATGCTGTTCAAGCCGTATTACGAATGGATTCGGTCGAAATGCCGCAACCCGACGCTGTCGCTCTTGCTGATGATGGTGTCCATTCTGCTGCCCCTCGGCCTCATCTTCTGGTTCGGCGGTTCGTTCATCGTCGGGCAGGCCATCAATCTCGTCAAGCACGCGCCGACGATTGTCGCGCGCACGAGCAACTGGGTGAACGGGGTGTTCCCGAATGCCTGGGCGACGCTCCAGCAGTTCGGCGCGGAGCCTGACGGGACGCTTGCGCTGTTTTTCACGGACCCCGCGCGGTTCTCGGAAGAAGGCATCAAGATGATCAGCGGGCAATACGGCGGCGCCGCGATGAAGGCGGGCATGGGCGCGATCAAGTACGTGGTGGGCTTGGCGTCCTGGCTCGTCACGTTGATCTTCTTCGTCTTCTTTCTCCTGCGTCCGTCGATGAAAGGCGCGGATTACGTGCGCGAACTGCCGTTCCTGAAGCCCCAGACGAAGAATTTCGTGGCGAAGCAGATCGACGCGTTTACGGACATTCTCGTGAATTTCTTCCAGCGTCAGGTGGTCATCTGCCTGATCGAGGGAATCCTCTATGGCACGGGGTTCATGTTGGTGGGCGTACCGTACGGGTTCCTCCTGGGATTCCTTCTGGGCGTGCTCAATCTCGTGCCGTTCCTCGGCACGGTTCTGTGCTTGCCCTTGGTCCTGCCGGTTGCGTACTTCGGCGACGGCGGCAGTTTGTACCGTCTCATCGGGGCTTTGTCCGTGTGGCTGGCCGGCCAGTTCCTCGACGGCTATCTCATCACGCCGAAGATACAGGGCGAGAAAACGGGACTGGGCTACGCGGGCGTGATCTTCAGCTTCTTCTTCTGGGGGGTGGTGTTCCACTCGATGCTGGGCCTGCTCCTCGCCATCCCGCTCTCTGCGTTCTGCGTGGTCCTCTGGCGCGCGTTGAAGCAGAAATACATCAAGGGAGTCATCTAATGGCACGCTTTTTCAAGCACCGGCATCGGCACGGAAAGCCGAAACCGCATTTCGGACTCGCCGAGAAGGACGATCAGCCGAAGATACCCGAACTGCCCAAGAATCCGCCGCCGGCGGCGTACGAGGCGAACGTGTTCGGAAAGTTGGACGTGCGCCTCCAGCACGCCATCGCCGACGCGGGGTACGCGATTCCGACGCCCATCCAGGAAAAGGCCATCCCGCCGCTGCTGGAAGGTCGCGACCTGATCGGCTGCGCGCAGACCGGTACGGGCAAGACGGCCGCGTTCATGTTGCCGATCCTCAATAAGCTGGTGGGGAACGGGGAACGGGGAATGGGGAACGGGGAACGGGGAACGGGGAACGGGGAGGCCGGGCACCCGCGCGCGCTGATCCTCTCGCCCACGCGCGAACTCGCGGCGCAGACCGCCGAGAACAACGCCGCCTACTCGAAGTACACGGGCACGCCGTTCGCGGTCGTATTCGGCGGCGTGTCGCAGTTCCCGCAGGTGAAGGCGCTCCAGAAGGGCGCCGAGGTGGTGATCGCCACGCCGGGGCGTCTCATCGACCTCATGACGCAGGGCGTGGTGTACCTCGACCGCGTGGAGCTGTTCGTGCTCGACGAGGCGGACCGGATGCTCGACATGGGTTTCCTGCCGGACATCAAGCGCATCATCTCGAAGCTGCCGCCGAACCGTCCGCCCGCCGGCGCGACGTCCGCGGGGACGTCCGGCAAGCTGCGCCAGTCCATGTTCTTCAGCGCCACCCTCTCGCCCGAGATCCTCCATCTCGCCGGCGAGCTCGTGTACGACCCGATCCAGGTGATGGTGTCGCCCGAGGCGCCGACCGTGGAGAAGATCGACCAGTCGTGCATGCTCGTGGAGAAGGGCAACAAGGACAACCTCCTCATCCACCTCCTCGAGAACCACCCGGAATGGTACCGCGTGATCGTGTTCGCGCGCACGCGCCACGGCGCGGACCGCGTGGAGCGCAAGCTCTCGCGCCGCGACATCTCCGTGGCGGCGATCCACTCGGACAAGACGCAGAACCAGCGCACGCGCGCGTTGAAGGGCTTCAAGGAGGGCAAGGTGCGCGTGCTCGTGGCGACGGACATCGCCTCGCGCGGCATCGACGTGTCGGGCGTGGACCTCGTCGTGAACATGGAGCTGCCGGTCGAGACGGAGAGCTACGTGCACCGCATCGGCCGCACGGCCCGCGCCGGCAAAAGCGGCGCGGCCATCTCGTTCGTCGCTCCCGAGGAGCGCGGCCTCCTGAAGGCCGTCGAACGCTTCATCAAGAAGACGATCCCCGTCGACCGCGATCAGCCGTTCCACTCCGCCGAGGCCGACCGCAAGACCGGCAAGGCCAACGAGGGCCTGCCGCAGGCGCCGTGGATCCGCGGCGGCGAGCGCAACCGCAACGGCGTCAAACGCCATCCCGGTGCGCGTTTCTTCGACGGGCCGGGCGGCGGCAAGAAGCACAAGGGCAGGAAGAAGTTCGTGCACCCCGCAAACGCCAACCGCTCGCACCACAAGCGCACCAACTTCCAAGGCCGCCGCCAACCCGACTTCGGTCAAGGGTGATTGAAGCGGCGCGCGCACGGGCGTCGGTGTGCGAATGGGGTGAAAATATGATATACTGTACGCCGATCCGGTTATGGAACAGACACTCGACAACATCCGCAATTTCTGCATCATCGCGCACGTGGACCACGGCAAGACGACGCTGTCGGACCGCATCCTCGAGCTCACGCACGCCGTCAGCGCGCGCGAGCTGAAGGAGCAGACCCTCGACGCCATGGACCTCGAGCGCGAGCGCGGCATCACGATCAAGAGCCATCCCGTCTCGATGGAGTACAAAGCGCAGGACGGCAAGACGTACCTCTTCAACCTCCTCGACACGCCCGGCCACGTGGACTTCGCCTACGAGGTGAGCCGCTCGATGGGCGCGTGCGAGGGGGCGCTCCTCGTGGTGGACGCCGCGCAGGGCGTGGAGGCCCAGACCGTCGCGAACACCTACTTCGCGATGGACGCGAACCTCGAGATCGTGCCCGTCCTCAACAAGGTGGACCTCCCCGGCGCCGACGTGAAGGAGGTGAGCCGCGAGATCGAGGACATCCTCGCGATCCCGATGGACGACCCGCTCCTCGTGAGCGCGAAGACGGGCGTGGGGTGTCCCGAGGTGCTCGAGGCGATCGTGAAGCGCATCCCGCCGCCGAAGACGCGCGGCGCGGACGCACCCCTGCGCGCGCTCGTGTTCGACAGCGTGTTCGACGAGTTCCGCGGCGTGATCACCTACGTGCGCGTGGTGGACGGCAGCGTGAAGGCCGGCCAGGGCGTCACGTTCATGGGCTCGCACGTCTCGACCACCATCCACGAAGTGGGCATCTTCTCGCCCGGCAAGAAGCCGGTCGACTGCCTCTCCGCCGGACAGGTCGGCTACCTCGTGGGCACGGTGAAGGACCCGAGCGAGATCAAGATCGGCGACACCGTGACCACGTCGAAGTTCGGCGCGGACGAGGCGCTGCCCGGCTTCCACGACATCCACCCCACGGTGTTCTGCGGCATCTACCCGATGTCCACGGACGAGTTCCCGAAGGTGGAGCAGGGCCTCGAGAAGCTCCACCTCAACGACAGCGCGTTCACCTTCCACCACGAGAGCTCCATCGCCCTCGGCTTCGGTTTCCGGTGTGGCTTCCTCGGTCTTCTCCACATGGAGATCGTGCAGGAGCGCCTCCGGCGCGAGTTCGGGCTCGACATCATCTCCACCACGCCGGGCGTCGTCTACAAGCTCAAGATGAAGGGCGGCGAGGAGCGCGACCTCGACAACCCGCTCCAGATGCCGGACCCCTCCACGCTCGAGACGATCTCGGAGCCGGTCCTCAAGGCCCGCATCATCACGCCCAACGAGTCGATCGGCGACGTGATGCGCATCGTGATGGACCGGCGCGGCACGGTGGAGGGCACGGAGTCGATGGACGCGAAGCGCGTGATGCTCCACTGCCGCCTGCCGCTGAACGAGATCCTCATCGACTTCCACGACACGCTCAAGAGCGTCTCGCACGGCTACGCCTCGATGGACTACGAGCCGGACGGCTACCAGGTGAGCGACATCGTGCGCATGGACGTGCTCCTGAACGGCGAGACCGTGGACGCCTTCGCGACGATGGTGCACCGCTCCAAGGCACGCGCGCGCGGCATCCAGATCTGCAAGGCGCTCGCGGACACGATTCCGCCCCACCAGTTCAAGATCCCGGTGCAGGCGGCGATCGGCCGCGAGATCATCGCGCGCGAGGACATCCGTCCGTTCCGCAAGGACGTTCTGGCGAAGCTCTACGGCGGCGACGTGACGCGCAAGATGAAGGTGCTCGAGAAGCAGAAGCGCGGCAAGGCGCGCATGAAGGAATTCGGACATGTCAACGTGCCCCAGTCGGCGTTCATCGCCGTGCTGAAGGGCACCGTGAAGGAATCGTGAAGGAGAATAGAAGATGTCACCCACATTGGAGAAGGTCGCGGCGGCGCCGCAGGACTACCCGTTCGACGTGGACACGCTCGGCGAGTGCCGCATCGCGTCGCCCGTCCGGAAGCACGAGTTCGTGCCCGACGGCGCGCGCGTCTTGATGAGCGCGGACGTGCCGCTCCTCGGCTGGCTGCGCGAGAAGCTCGGCCGCGAGCCGTCGTTCGAGCGCGCCGGCCCCAAGGCGAAGATCTTCCACGACCCCAGCTGGACGCGCGCGGGCATCCTCACGGCGGGCGGTCTCTGCCCCGGCCTCAACAACGTGATCAAGGGCCTCGTGGAGATCCTCTCCTTCGACTACGGCATCCAGACCATCTACGGCATCCGCTTCGGCTACGCCGGACTCAATCCGGCCTGCAGCAGCACGCCGCTGATGCTGGACCCCGACGCGGTCGATACGATCCACGAGCACGGCGGCACGATCCTCGGCAGCTCGCGCGGACGCCAGCCGACGGAGACGATCGTCGACACGCTCGTCAGGATGAACATCAACGTGCTCTTCTGCATCGGCGGCGACGGCTCGCTCCGCTGCGCGCGCGACGTGGCGGAGGAGTGCCTGCGGCGGAAGCTCTCCATCTCCGTGATCGGCGTGCCGAAGACGATCGACAACGACCTGCAGTTCGTGGGGCCGAGCTTCGGTTTCGAGACGGCCGTCGCGGAGGCCACGCACGTGATCCGCGACGCGCACGTGGAGGCGAAGGGGACGTTCAACGGCATCGGCCTCGTGAAGCTCATGGGCCGCGACTCCGGCTTCATCGCCGCCTACGCCGCCGTGGCGAACCCCGTGGTGAATTTCTGCCTCATCCCCGAGACGGACTTTGACATGGACGGTCCGCAGGGCCTCCTCGCCGCGCTGGAGCGCCGCTTCCAGAGCGGCAAGACGCACGCCGTGATCGTCGTGGCGGAGGGCGCGGGGCAGAAATTCTTCCAGAACGCGGAGGAGACGCGCGACGCGAGCGGCAACGTGCTCAAGAAGGACATCGGCGACTACCTCAAGCGCCGCATTTCCGGCTACTTCAAGGAGAAGGGCGTGGAGGCGAGCGTGAAGTACTTCGACCCCAGCTACATGATCCGCAGCGTGCCCGCGCGCGGCACGGACGCCATCCGCTGCTACCTCCTCGCGCGCGCGGCGGTGCACGCCGCCATGGCCGGGCGCACCAACTGCGTGGTGGGGTCCGCCGGCGACCTCTACACGCTCGTGCCGATCAAGCTCGCCACGATCGAGCGACAGCAGGTGTCCCTGAGCGGCGACCTCTGGCGCAGCGTGACCGACGCGACCGGTCAGGAGTTCTACTTCTCGCCGGAGGTCCCTGCGGTAAAGAACGTCATGGCACCCTAGAAACGGGAGGGCCGCGCTCCTGCGCGGCCGCATGAAAATGGCAGATGACTACGAGTTGATCGATTCCGGGGGCGGGCGCAAGTTCGAGCGCTTCGGCCGCTTTACGCTCGTGCGTCCGTGCTCGCAGGCGCTGTGGCGCCCCGAGAACCCCGCCGCGTGGGCGCGCGCCTCGGCCACGTTCGACCGCGAGGAGGGCAACCGCTGGCACGGGCGGAGCGCACTGCCGGCGGAATGGACAATCGAGACGGCAGGGATCCGCTTCAAGCTTTCCGGGACGGACTTCGGGCATCTCGGCATCTTCCCCGAGCAGCGCGCGCAGTGGAACTGGATCCGCGCGATGGTTGGGGCACGGGGAACGGGGAATGGGGAACGGGGAATGGGGAATGGGGAACGGGGAATGGGGAATGGGGAACGGGTGTCGGTGTTGAATTTGTTCGCATATTCGGGTGGAAGTACGCTCGCGGCGGCGCAGGGCGGCGCGGAGGTGTGCCATCTCGACGCGTCGAAGGGCATGGTGCAGTGGGCGCGCGACAACGCCGCGCTGAACGGCCTGCAGGACCGTCCGATCCGCTGGATCGTGGACGACGTGCACAAGTTTCTCCGCCGCGAGTTCCGCCGCGAGCGGCGTTACGACGCCGTGATCCTCGACCCGCCCACCTTCGGGCGCGGCGCGAGCGGCGAGACGTACAAGATCGAGCGCGACCTGCAGGAGACGCTGACGCTCGTGAAGGGCGTGCTTTCGGAACGGCCGCGTTTCGTGCTTTTTTCCTCGCATACGCCGGGTCTTTCCTGCCAGGTGGCGGAGAACGTCCTCGCGCAGGCTTTCGCGCCGACGCGCGTCGAATCGGGTGAGATGTTGCTGGAGGGGGCGGGACGTCCCTGCCCGTCGGGTATCTACTGCCGGGCCGTGTTCACGGACGGTGGGGAGGTTGCGGTATGACGGGCGCAATAAATTGCGCCCGTCACGTGTGTGTAATTATGGTATAATGGCAATCCCTATGCAGAAGTGGCAGAATAACTTGCGCCTTGGCGCGTTTGTGGCGGCGGTCGTGTGCATGCTGGTCGGATTCGCCGGCATGTATTTTCGCCTGCGCTTTGTTTTCAGCGATCCGCTGGAGGACATGTCGCACGGCTGGCTCGTACCCATCTTTTCGCTTTATGTGCTTTGGACGCAGCGTGCGGAACTGAAGAAGGAGGCCGGGCCCCCGTCCATTTGGGGGCTCCTCGCCTGCCTTCCGTGCATCGGCGTGGCGCTCGTCGGCTCGCGTGGCACGCAGGTACGTTTTGAGCAATTTGGCTTCATCGGGTTGTGCATGGCGATGCCGTGGGCCTTCTACGGGCGGCGCGTGGCGAAGAAGTGCGTGTTTCCCGCGCTGTTCCTCTTGTTCACGGTGCCGATGGCCACCTATTTTGACACTGTGACGATCTATTTGCGCCTGATTGCGAGCGGAACGGCTTTCGTGGTCCTGCGCGGCTTCGGCGTGGATGTGGCGCAGGTCGGCACGGCCATCGTCTCGCAGGGGGCGCATCCGTTCTCGATCGACGTCGCGGAGCCGTGCTCCGGCCTGCGCTCGCTCGTGGCGCTCACGGCACTCACGGCCGCATACGCCTGGTACACGCAGCCCACGTGGCGGCGGCGGGCGGCGCTGTTCGCGTGCGCCATTCCCCTTGCGGTCCTTGGAAACGTGGCGCGCGTATTGTCCATTTGCTTCGTGGCAGTGTGGGCGAATTCGGATTTCGCGCTGGGATTCTACCATGACTATTCCGGATATGTCGTGTTTATCGTGGCGATCGCCTGTATGGTCGCGTGCGGCGAGATCATCACGCGGTGGTGCGGGAAGAGGAAGAAGGTGGGTGGCGCGGACGCGCAGGAGCGCGTCCCTCCCGCTGAGGGCGCAATGAATTGCGCCCCTCCCGCGGCGGGTGGGACGTCCGTTCTTCCCGTGATCTTTGCCGTCGTGCTGTGTCCGTTGCTTTTGTTCCAGTTGGTCACGCCGAAACCGGTGGTGGCTGAACCGCCGAAGGTGGCGTGGCCGGAGTCGCTTGACGGCTATGTGGCGGACGGCATTCGCTACTGCCAGAATGAGAGTTGTTCGCGGGCGTTTCTCACGTCTCAGATCGGGAGCGTGACCAATTGCCCCACTTGCGGGGGAGTGCTGGACCGAATCTCGCTCGGCGAGAACACGAGTCTGCCGAAGGACACGACGATCCTGAAACGCGTCTACACCTCTGGTTCGGGCATGCAGTTCACCGTGTCGGCCGTTATCAGCGGGGTGGGGAGGTTTTCGATCCACCGTCCCGAGCTCTGTCTGCCGGGGCAGGGCGCATTGATGTCGTCGGCGACTGACCTTGAGGTGGCGGGGCGTCCGTACCACGCCATCGAGACAAACTTCCGGAAAGATCCGCCGGGGCAGCTCATCTATACGTTCTTCAACCAGAACGAAGTTCGCACGAGCTCACACCTGCGTCGGATCGTCCTTGACACGTGGGACCGGTCTGTCTACAACCGCATCGACCGTTGGGTGATGGTCACCGTGCGTGCGGCCTCGCCGTACGGGGTCGTCATGTCGCGTCCGCGCGACCGTGCGGAGGTGGAGAGGTTTCTCCATAAGATCGGAGATGTGCTGCCATGATGCAGTTCTTCACGAATCTCCTGTCCGTGTTGACGAAGACGGCGCCGTACTGGGGTCTGTTTCTCGGCACGTTCGCGCTCTGTTACGCTCTCACGCCCGTCTGCCGCGGGCTGGCGCGGAGATGCGGCATGGTGGATGCGCCCTCCGCGCGCCGCATCAACAAGGTCCCGACGCCGCGCGCGGGCGGGCTCGCGATATTCCTTTCCGTCTCGGCGACGTTGGCGGTCTACATGTCCATCACGGGGGCGCAGCTCTCACCGCTCTTCCCGAACGAGGTCATTTGGCGCGTGATGGGGCTTTCGGCCGCGCTCGTCTTCGTGGGGCTTGCGGACGACAAATTCGGCCTGCCGCCGCTCGTCAAGCTGCTCGGCCAGGTGGCCGTGGCGCTGGGCGCGTTCTTCTGGTGCGGTGCGGGGTTCCACACGGTGCCGTTCTTCGCGAACATGCCGGTGTGGCTGGACTGCGTCCTGACGACCTTCTGGATCGTCGGCGCGGTCAACGCCTTCAACCTCATCGACGGGATGGACGGCCTTGCGACGGGTCTCGCGCTCATCGCCGCGTTCGGCATGGGCGGCGCGCTCGCCTTCATCGGCTACCCGCAGGCGACGCTCGTCTACCTCGCCTTCGCGGGTGCGTGCCTTGCGTTCCTGCGCTACAACTTCCACCCGGCGAGCGTGTTCCTCGGCGACACGGGATCCATGTACATCGGCTTTCTGCTGTCGGTCCTGCCGCTCGTGATGAAGAGCGGCGACTCGTTCTTCGTGTCCATCGGCGTGCCGCTCCTCGCGATGGGCGTGCCGATCTTCGACACCGCGCTCGCGATTCTGCGACGCTCCATCCGCGCCGTCCTTTCCCGCGAGAACAACCGCGACGAAGGCAACACGCACGTGATGCAGGCAGACACCGACCACCTCCACCACCGCATCCTGCGCAAATTCGTCTCGCAACGCAAAGCCGCGTTCGCGCTCTACGCCCTTGCGGCGTTCCTCGTCTTCGTGGGGTTCGGCGCGCTGGCGCTCCGCGACCGCGCGGCGGGGCTGTTCATCGTCGCGTTCGTCGTGGGCGTGGTGATCGTGGTGCGCGACATGCGGCGTATCGAGCTGTGGGACGCCGGGCGTCTCCTGAACGCCGTCGCGCACGACCACACCTCCTCCGCGCGCCGCCGCCGCGCCGCGCTCGCCGTGCCGTTCTACGTGGCGGCGGACACCCTGCTGCTCGTGGTCACGTGGTTCCTCACGTCGCTTCTGCTGTCCCTCCCGATCACGCAGACCGCCTGCCACACGGACCTGCCCCTCCACGTGGCGCCGGTGTTCTTCGCCCTCGTGTTTTTCCGGGCCTACGCCACGGTCTGGAGCCGGGCGCGCATCTCCAACTACGTGCGCCTCGCCGTCGCCGTCGTGTCCGGCGTGCTCGCGTGCGACGCGATCACCATCCTCTTGGGCTACCCGCACAGCCACATGACAGCCTTCACCGCGCTCTACGCGCAGAACGCCTTTCTCGCCCTCGTGGCCCTGCGCTTCGTACGTCCCATCCTGCGGGACATCTTCTACGCGCTCGACAGCGCGCGCCTGGCGGACGACCCGGCGACGAGCCGCATCCTCGTGTACGGAGCGGGCCTGCGTTATTCCTCCTTCCGCCGCGAGCTCGTGCGGGGCGCTTCCCGCAACAGCCGGGTGATCGTGGGCCTCATCGACGACGATCTGCTCCTGCACGGACACTACATCGGCGGCATCCGGGTGTTCGGCGGGCTGTCGTCCGCCAAGGTCGCGGTTCGCGCCCTCCGAGCGGACACCGCCGTGATCGCCTGCCAGCTGACGCCCGCCCGTCTTGAACTCGCGCGAAAGGTTTTCGCGGACGCAGGTTTGCGCGTCATGCTCTGGAGTTTTGAAGAAAAGGAACTGGAACCATGTCAAGATTCGACCGAGAAGAAGTGCTGAGATTCCATCAGGGCGGCAAGGTGGCCGTGACGCTGCCGAAGCCCCTCAAGACGAAGGACGACCTGTGCCTCGCCTACACGCCGGGCGTCGCCCATGCGGTGAAGGAGATCGCGCGCGACCCCGCGAGCGTGTTCGACTGCACGGCCAAGGCGAACCTCGTGGCCGTCGTCTCCGACGGCACCGCGATCCTCGGCCTCGGCGACCTTGGCGCCGCCGCGTCGATCCCCGTCATGGAGGGCAAGGCCGTGCTCTTCAAGTCGTTTGGCGACGTCGACGCCTGGCCCGTGCCCCTCGCGCACTGCCGCCGCGACGGACTCGACACCGGCAAGACCGACCCCGAACGCGTGATCGCCGCCGTGATGGCCCTCGCCCCGCAGTACGGCGGCGTGAACCTCGAGGACATCGCCGCCCCGGCCTGCTTTGAGATCGAGGACCGCCTCGACGCCGCGCTCGACATCCCCGTGTTCCACGACGACCAGTGGGGAACGGCCGTGATCGCGCTCTCCGGCGTGATGAACTACGCCGCCCTCGCCGGCAAGGCGCTCGGCGACCTCAAGGTGGTGATGAACGGAGCCGGCGCGGCCGGCATCCGCATCTGCGAGATGTGCAAGGCCGCCGGCGTGAAGGACGTCACGATGTGCGACTCGAAGGGCGTGATCTCCACGTCCCGCACCGACCTCAACCCCTACAAGGCCCGCCACGCCGTCGACACCGACAAGAAGACCCTCCAGGAGGCGATTCGCGGCGCGGACGTGTTCATCGGCGTCTCCGCCGCGAACGTGCTGACAGGTGCGGACGTACAGGCGATGGGCGAATTCCCCGCCATCTTCGCGATGGCGAACCCCGACCCCGAGATCGACCCCGCCGCGGCCGCCGAGGCGCTGAAGGGACGGAAGTTCGTGATGGTGACGGGACGCAGCGACTACCCGAACCAGATCAACAACGTGCTGGGCTTCCCCTACCTCTTCCGCGGCGCGCTCGACGTGCGCGCACGGACGATCAACAAGGAGATGAAGGTCGCCGCCGCGCACGCGCTCGCCGCCCTCGCGCGCCAGCCCGTGCCTGAAGAGGTGAAGGCCCTCTATCCGAACGAGACGCTTGAGTTCGGCACGGGCTACATCATCCCGAAACCCTTCGACCGCCGCCTCTTCGTGGAGGTGAGCTACGCCGTGGCGGAGGCCGCCGTCAAGACCGGCGTCGCCCAGAAACCTGTGGATCTCGTGGCCTACCGCGCCGACCTCGAACGCCGCAACGCCGCGCGCGCATGTTGACAGAAGAGGAGGTCCCCCTTGGCTGACAAAGAGAGCGCGAGGTCATTCTCGCAAATTGCGGTTCAGATTCTCAGCATCGCCATCGGCTGGCATTTCCTCTACGAGGGGTGCTGGAAACTGATTCAGAAGGACGGCTGGAGTTGCCTGTCGTACCTCGGCGCGGCGCAGGGGCCGCTTGCGCCCGTCTTCAAGTGGATGGCGGAGCAGGCGTGGATCGTGTCCACGGGCGACTGGGCCGTGCAGATCGGGCTGGTCGCGATCGGTTTGGCGCTCATCACCGGCGTCTGCGCGCGGTACGCGGCACTCGGCGGCATCGCGCTCATGGCGATGTTCTACTGCTGCCAGCCGCCGGAGCCGTTCGCGACGGCGATGTCGGGCGCGGACGGACGCTTCTTCATCCTGGAGCGCAACGTCGTCGAGGCGCTCGGCCTGCTGCTCGTGGCCGCCACGCCGTGCCGGTGCATGAACATGTGGATGCTTCTGCCCGGCGCAGCCGTGCTGGCCGTGTTCCAGATCTGCTTCTGCCTCCACGGCCGGTCCGGCGGGCTCGAGAAGGTGGAGGCCGTCACGTCCGCCACCGTGAAGGTGCATGAGTTCACCGCGCTCGCGGCGCTCAAGGCGCCCTTTGAAGAAAAGGCGACGATCGGCGGTGTGGAGATTTCACGTCTCGCGCTCGACGGCGAACTCATCGCGGGACACGCCCACGCGCGCGACCTCATCTGGACCGACGAGTTCATGCGCCGCTACAACGGCGGCGTGACGCTGGGCCGCACCGTCCGCTACTGCCTCCACTGCGGCGTCGATGCGGTCTTCGCCGAACCGCCGTTCCTCGCGCCGATGTGCGCGGAGGCGAAGGCCGTCGGCAAGGAGCTGAAGTTCTTCGTCAACTGTGCGAACGCCGAGGACGCGAAGCTGGCCGCAGGAGGCGGCGCGAAGGGCGTCTATTTGCGTCCTGAAGTCGCGGACGGACTCGCGCGGAAGGGCGATACGAACGGCATCCAGAAGCTCGTCGCGGAGTTGAAGTCGGCTTCCCTGCCCGTCGGCATCGGCGCCGAGGACGTGTCCACGGTGAAGTTCTGCGCGGAGATCGGCGTGGTGCCCGACTACTGGGTGCTCGCCTTCCACTCGCTCGACTATCCGGCGGCGCGCATGGAGACGAAGTGCAACAACATCTGGTGCGCCGATCCCAAGGCGGCCGCCGCCTACATGAAGACGCGTAAGGAGCCGTGGGTGGCGATTCGCGGGCTTGCCGGCGGCGCGCTCGATCCGGTGAAGGCGTACAAATTCGCGAAGGACAACGGCGCGACGGCGGTGGCGATCGACCTGTTGGACTACCGGATCGTGGAGACGGTGAACGGCATCGTCTCGCCGCCTCCGCCGAAAGACCGGGAGGGCCGCGCTCCTGCGCGGCCGACGAATCCCGACGCGAAGGGAGGGAA
Source organism: uncultured Lentisphaerota bacterium (assembly GCA_900320225.1). GTDB lineage: Bacteria > Verrucomicrobiota > Kiritimatiellia > RFP12 > UBA1067 > RUG572. The sequence goes on along the minus strand of ONRL01000068.1, from coordinate 1,285 downwards.
GAAGTGATGAGCTGGTTGGAGAAACACAAAGACCTCGTGGCGGCGGCGGTCCGCTTCGCGATCGGCTGGCACTTGGCTTATCTCGGCGTGTGGGCCCTCACATCCACCTGGGACTACTCGTGGGCGGGCTGTTTCCGTTGCGCCCATTGGCTGTTCGGCGACGCGCTGCGCGCGGTCGGGCATTCCTCCGCCATGGGCGCGGTCGATGTTGGTCTCGCGTGGGGATTGCTCGTCGTGGGCGTTTTGCTGATGCTCGGACGGTTCGCGCGCGTCGCTGCCGTGTTCGGCATCTTCTACCTCGCGCTCATGTACATCCTCAACCCGCCGCATTTCGGTCACACGGGTGAGAGCCATTTCCTGTACATCGACCGCAACGTGGTGGAGATCTGCATGCTTCTGTGCGTGCTGGCGTGGAAAAAGAACGTAATGAAAGCCGAGGTGGCGCATGAAGAAGATCAATCGTAGGGAACTGATCCTGGGCGGTGCGTCGCTCGTGGCGCTCGGCGGCGCGGCCGCGTACACGAGGTACATGCGGTCGAAACCGGTTGTCCGCGAGACGGGTCCGGAAATCCCCGCGTTCATCCCGGAGCGTGACCTCGAGGGGCTCACCCATCCGATGACGGCGTACGCGAAGATCGGAAACGTGGAGCTCTCGCGCCTCATCCTCGGCGGGAACATGATCGGTGGCTGGGCGCACGCGCGCGACATGGGATTCTACGGCCGGCTCGTGAAGGCGTACTTCACCGACGAGCGCGTGTTCCGCAACTTTCGCATCGCGGAGGCATGCGGCGTGAACACGATCCTCACCAACCCTGCCCTGATGCGCGTGATCAACCGCTATTGGCGCGAGGAGGGCGGGAAGATCAAGTTCATCTCCGACTGCGGCTATCCCGGCGGCGTGATCAAGGGCGCCATCGCCAGCGTCGAGAACGGCGCGAGCATGGTCTACTGCCACGGCGGCCATGCCGACACCAACGCCGTCGTCAAGAAGGACTGGAAGTTCTTCCGCGAGTACCTTGACGAGTCCCGGAAGCTCGGCGTGCCGGTGGGCATCGGCTGCCACAGCCTCCAGACGGTCAAGTTCTGCGTGGAACACGACTGCATCCCCGACTTCTGGATGAAGACCGTCCACAAGGTGGACTACCCCACCGCGCACCTGAACGAGGACAAGCGCAAGGACGCGGTGGGACTCGGCTCGTGCGACAACCGGTTCGTGGACACCACGCGGGAGGAGGTGTTCGCCTACATGGCCTCGCGCCCCGAGCCATGGATCGCGTTCAAGGTC